>JAYTTZ010000227.1:0-5452 GCA_043744805.1 Gammaproteobacteria bacterium | reverse complement strand
CGAGATCGCCGACCAAAACGCCGACGTCATCATGCCCGGCTTCACCCATTTGCAGGTGGCGCAGCCGGTCACGTTTGGCCACCACATGCTGGCCTACGTGGAGATGTTCTCGCGGGACGCCGAGCGCCTGCAGGACGTGCGCAAACGGGTCAACCGTCTGCCGCTGGGTGCGGCGGCACTGGCCGGCACCAGTTATCCGCTGGACCGCGAACGCGTTGCGGCCACGCTGATGATGGAAGGGGTATGCCAGAACAGCCTGGATGCAGTCAGCGACCGCGACTTCGCAATCGAGTTCACCGCCGCCGCCAGCCTGGCCATGGTGCATACCAGCCGACTGAGTGACGAACTGGTGTTGTGGATGAGCCAGAGTTTCGGCTTCATCGACCTGGCGGACCGTTTCTGCACTGGCAGCTCGATCATGCCGCAGAAGAAAAATCCGGACGTCCCGGAACTCGCGCGCGGCAAGACCGGACGCGTGGTCGGCCACCTGATGGGCCTGCTGACCCTCATGAAAGGCCAGCCGCTGGCCTACAACAAGGACAACCAGGAAGACAAGGAACCGCTGTTCGACACCGTCGACACCCTGGCTGGCTGCCTGCGCGCGATGGGAGATCTGGTGCCCACCCTCACCGTGCGGCGTGAACGGATGCGCGAAGCCACCCGTGCCGGCTTCACCACGGCCACTGATTTCGCCGACTACCTCGTGCGCATCGGCGTGCCCTTCCGCGACGCGCACGCCGTGGTGGGCGCCGCCGTGCGCAGCGCCATCGCGCAGGGCCGCGAACTGCAGGAACTTGACCTCGCCGAACTGCAGGCGCTGGAAAGCAGGATTGGTCCCGAAGTGTTCCAGGCACTCGACATCGAAGCCGCCCTGGCCGCCCGCGACCACCGCGGCGGCACGGCGCCTGCGCGGGTGCGCGCAGCCTGCCAGGCTGCCCGTGTCCGACTGCAGGCCTGAGCAGCGGGACGGGACCGACACCCACTGCGATGTACACCCTCGGGCGCTTTCTCCTCGCCCTCGTGCTGCTGGTGCTGGCAGCCGCAGGGCTGTCGCTCGCGGTGCTCGTCAACCTCGACCCCAACCACTACAAGCCGGAGATCGAAACCGCCGTTGGGCGGCAACTGGGCCGTGAGCTGAAGCTCGCCGGCCCGATTGAAATCTCCTGGTGGCCCGACATCCGGCTGCGCGCCAACGCGCTTTCGCTGGGCAACGCACCGGGCTTCAGCGCGCCCGTGATGGTGGGCGTGCGCGAACTTGAACTCGCCGTCGAGACCCTGCCGTTGCTGCGTGGTCGCCTCACGCTCGAAACCGTCCGGATCCACGGCCTTGAAGTCAACCTGGCGCGCGACGCGCGCGGCCTCACCAACTGGGATTCTCTGCTGCATGCTTCGCACGCTCAGGGCGAAAGCGACCCGCGCAGGCTCGGCGCGCTGGCGCTGGGCGGGGTCGACATCACCGACGCCACCCTCAGCTGGCAGGACGATCGCAACCACGACACGCTCCGTCTTTCACGCTTCAAGGTGCACACCGGGCCGCTCGCCTTCGACCAGCCCGTGGACTTCACCCTCTCCACGGGCATCGAATCAACGGCACCGGCCGTCGTCGGCAACGGCAGCGCCTCGGGCCGCCTGACCTTCGAAGCCCGCGCCGGGCGCTACCAACTGCAGGACTTCGCCAGCACCGTGACCCTGGCAGGCAAGGCCCTGCCCGGCGGCACGGCCACCTTGTCGCTCGCCACTGCGCTGGATCTCGATCTCCGCGCCGGCACCGCGCGGCTCAGCGCGCTGAAAGGCGAAGGCCTTGGCTTGAAGCTGGCTGGCGATCTCGTGGTCGACCACCTGCTGGGGCCGCGCCAGGGCGGCAAGGCGGAACTGGCGCTGGAAGCAAAAGACCTCGCGGTGCTGTTCAAGGCCTTCGACCTGCCCGCACGCAATCGCCTGCTGGCCATGAAGAACCGCAGCCTGGACGTGCACGGCACGTTCAGCGTCGACGTCGGGCAGGACCGCGTGACCGTGTCCAATTTCGTGGCGAAGCTACCGGGCGCGAGCCTGGAAGGCGAACTCGCCGCCAGCCAGCTGGGCAGCGCCATGCCGATGTTGCGCGCCAGGGTCGAAGGCAAGATCCCAGACCTGCCTGCAGTGGTCCTGTTCGCCAATGAGTGGATGGGTGGGGACGCCGCGCAAGTGCTGGGTCGGCTGCTGAACCGCAGCGGGTCGCGCGAGATGAACCTCAAGCTCGATCTGGATACCGACGTGGCGGTCGCTCGCGTCGCCATGCCATCCCTGCACGTGACGCTGCTGGACAGCACCCTGGACGCGGAGATCAAACCCCTGGGCGGCAGCGCGGGACGGCCTGCGTTCACCGGCAACCTGGTAGCGACGAGTCCCAATCTGCCCTTGCTGCTGGCGGTCGGGGAGGCCATCCGCGGCGGATCGGCAGGCCGCATCGAACAACTGGCGGCGCTGGCCGGTGAGTCACCGCCGGCCTTACGCGCCAGCGCGAAGCTCGATGCTGATCTCGCCACCGATCGCTGCGAGTTACCGTTCGAACTGGACCTGCTCGGCAACCAGCTCAAGGCAGGACTCCAGGTGGGCGGGCTGAAGGACCGCATGCCCGTGCTGCGCGGTCAACTGGACGGTTCGGGGCCCGACCTGCCGAAGCTCCTGGCGCAGTTCGACGCGCTCCTGTCCCGTGCGCCGCGCGACGCCGGCGCCCTGGCTGAGGCCGACAAGTCGTTTACCTTCGCGACCGGCTTCATGGCCGATCCCGCCAAAGCCACCCTGCACCTGACGGACTTCCGCGCCAGTAGCCTCGGCCTTCTCGCGCAGGGCGAACTGCATGCCGTGAACACGCGTCGGGGCGACGGCACCCTGGATGGCAAACTCAAGCTCGAGGCCCCGCAACCTGCCCGGCTCCTGCAGTGGCTGGCGCTGCCCGATCTTGCCCCGCACCTCCAGGACTTCACGCTGGACACGCGCCTCACGGGCTCGCCATCGGCCCTTATCCTTGGCCCCGTCAACGCCAGCGCCAACTGGCAGGGCAAGGCCCGCGCGGCGCTGGCGCTGGATACCGGTGCGGTGGAAATCTACCCGGAGCGCGAACTACTCCAGGTCAAAGAACTGAACCTGCACGGGCCGGGCCTGGAGGCCGGGGCTACCCTGGATGTCTCGGCGTGGCGGACCGCGCCGACCTGGCGCGGACAGTTCACTCTGCCCAGCACCGATCTCCGCAGCGTGCTCGAAGGTTTTGACGTGGCGCTGCCCACGATGGCCGACGCGCAAACCTTGCGCGCGGTGAGCGTGGACATGATCTTTACCGGCGGCCCGGGACGCTTCGGGTTCGAGCGCATCCACGCGGCCGTCGACGCCACGCACGTGAACGGTGAATTCAGCGTGGACAGTTTCATCGGCCCGGAGCTCGCCTTTGATCTCAAGGTCGACGAGCTCAACCTCGATCGCTACCTTCCGCCGCAGGCGACCGCCCAGGGCGGCGCGGTGGCGGCGCCCGGCGCGGCTGCCGCAGGCGCGGCCACCTTGCCGCGGGAACTGCTGCGCGCGCTCAAGCTCGCCGGCAAACTGCATCTCGACACGCTGCAGGTGTCGGGACTGAAGCTCAAGGACGTCAACCTCGGCGCCAGCGGCGGTGGCGGCCGCCTGACGCTCGAACCCGTGAACGCGGAAGGCTACCAGGGCCGCTACAGCGGGGTGGCGACGCTGGACGCCACTGGCAAGGTGCCGCAGCTCACCTTGAACGCCAGCCTCGCCAAGGTATCTCTCGAACCCCTGCTGCAGGATCTCAACGGCCACCGGGAACTTGCCGGCGGCATGAACTTCGAAGCGCGGCTCACGGCCTCTGGCGCGACCCCCGCAGCACTGCGCGAGAGCCTCGCCGGCCAGGCGACGTTCGCAATCCGGAACGGGGAGCTGCGCGGGGTGGATGCCACGGGCCTGCTGCGCGCGGCCGAACAACTCATGCTGGGCAAGGGCAAGCCCAGGAATCCCATCGGCGGCAAGACAAGCTTCAAGGCCCTGACCGGCACCCTCGAAATCCGTGACGGCGCAGTGTTCAACCGCGACCTCCGGCTCGACGGCAACGGCTTCCGCATGACCGGCGAAGGCACGCTGTACAAGCTGCGCGACCACACGCTGGACTACGCCGTGCGGCTGGTGGTGGACGCGAGCACGGCGGACGCCGCGGGCGCGCGTTACAAGTTCCCGACGCTGGAAATCCCGCTGCATTGCCGTGGTCCGCTGACGCCAGCCAGCTGCCTGCCGGATGCCAAATCACTGCTGAAATCGGCGACGCGCAAGCAGGTGAAAGGTGCCCTCAAGGAAGCGCTCGAGGGCAAGGCCGGTCGCCAGCTCAAGAAGCTGCTCGAGCGGTGAAGGCTGCGGGCCCTCGCGCCGCGTGGCTACTGGGCGCGCTGCTGCCTTGCGCGCTCGGGGCCAGCACGCTCGACAGCACTGAATTTCACTTCGAGGGCAGTCGGTACCACTATCGCTTCAGGGCCCACGTCGACGCGCCACCCAGCGCGGTGCTCGCCGTGGTCACCGACGTCACGCAACTTGCCCGCACCAATGACAGCATCACGCTGGTGCGCGTGCTGGCCCATAGCCCCGATGGTTCATGGACCCGCCAGCTGCGACTGCGCCAGTGCGTGCTGGTGTTCTGCTTCGATATTGATTTCGTGGAGCGCGTGCGCGAACTGCCGGACGGCGTGATCGAAACCACCGTGATCCCGGGTGCCGGCAACTTCAGGCGCGGCATCGCGCGCTGGCAGATCAAGGCAATCCCGGACGGCACCACGGAGATGGTGATGGAGGCCGATCAGGAACCCGGTTTCTGGATCCCGCCGGTGCTGGGGCCGCTGCTGATGAAACACACCTTCGTGGTCGAAGTGCAGGAAACCATCGTCAAGATCGAGCAGCTCGCCCGTGCCGTCCCCGTTCGCTGAACGCCTGCTCGCGTGGTACGACCAGCATGGCCGCAACGGCCTGCCGTGGCAGCGCGAACGCACGGCCTATCGCGTGTGGATCTCGGAAATCATGCTGCAACAGACGCAGGTCGCCATGGTGATCCCGTATTTCGAGCGCTTCGTGGCGCATTTTCCGGACATCGCCGCGCTGGCGCGGGCGCCGGTCGACGAGGTACTGCACCACTGGTCGGGCCTGGGCTACTACGCCCGCGCGCGCAACCTGCATCGCGCGGCTGCGGTGCTGGTGGGCGATTTCGGCGGCGAGTTCCCGGACAGCGTGGACGCAGTCTCGTCGCTGCCGGGCATCGGACGCTCGACCGCCGGCGCCATCCTCGCGCTGTCCCGGAACGTCCGCGCGCCCATCCTCGATGGCAACGTGAAACGCGTGCTGGCGCGCCATCGCGCCATCGCCGGCTGGCCCGAATCCCCGGCGGTGTTACGCGAACTCTGGCAACTGGCGGAAGCGATGACACCTG
>JAYTTZ010000226.1:0-5492 GCA_043744805.1 Gammaproteobacteria bacterium | reverse complement strand
TGCGCAGCGCCACGACTCGAGTTGGCGAAACGTCGCGCAGCCGGCGGCGCGGACCGCAAGCTCCAACGATTCTTCCGTCCCAAGGAGCTCATTCACTTCGGCGCCGAATTGCTGCCACCTGCGCTGGGTTTCACGCCCATAACTTGCCAGGTGGGCAGCCCCACATGGGCCGAAAGGCCAAGCTTGCGTTCAGCGAGGGCCAGCAGTCCCTGGCCGCCCCGGCTCGAGTCTTCGAGGACTTAGAAGCCACCCAGGGCCGCTGCGGGCGAAACATGGTCCGGCACGGGGGCGTCCGAGAGGACGCGGCCGCCAAGGAAGGCGAGATCCTGCTCGAACAGTCGGCCCTCAAGCCGTGATTGCCAGTCGCTGAGGGCGGCTTCGAGCGCGCTTCCCCGGCGCAGAGCGGCTTGCGCGTGGAAGGCGGCAAGCTTCTCGACATAGCGCCGGTAGGCCGGCATGCTCGAAAAGAGACCTCTGAAATCGATCCGCGCGTCGAGGTCACGATGCAGTGTCGCCGTCGCGCGCTTGCGTGCTTCCATGGCCTTGGGTCGCGCTTCGACCAACGGCCGTACCGAAGTTGCCATCGAGTCGTCCCTGCCGCGATTCCCGGGGCATTGAATCGCAAATGGAGTCTAGCCACCTCGTTTCGTAAACACGCCCCCGCTGACCCCCGGAAGTTCTGGCTTCCCGGGTCCACGCCCAAGGTGGATCTGGTTCGCGGCAGCGCTTACGAATCCGTAGCCGAGGTCGGGCACTGCGCCGGGTTACGACGCGGTCCTGGACAGCAATCAAAAGAGGAGTCGACGCATGCGTCTTCGCGGCAAACGAATCGTCGTCACCGGCGCGAGCAGCGGCATTGGTCGCGCCGTCGCGCTGGCCTGCGCGCAGGAAGGCGCGGCACTGGTGTTGAACTACCGATCTTCCGCTGCGCCGACGGACGCCCTGCTTGCCGAACTCAAGACCCGGGGGTGTCTCGCGTTTGCAATCGGTGCCGACGTGGCTGATCCAGACGCCGTGGCAGGGCTCGTGACGCGGGCCGGGGCCGCACTCGGCGGGATTGACGGCTGGTGCAATATCGCCGGCGCCGACATCCTCACCGGCGAAGGCGCGAAGCTGGCGGATCTGGAAAAACTGTCCCGCCTCATCGACACCGACCTGCGCGGCACCATGCTCTGCAGCTGGGCAGTGGCGCCGCTACTCAAAGCTTCGCGCGGCTGCCTGCTGAACACCTCCTGGGACCTGGCCTTGAGCGGGATGGGGGGGCGCAATCCCGAAATGTTCGCCGCAGTGAAGGCCGGGATCACGGGTTTCACCCGCGCCCTCGCCCGTAGCCTCGCGCCGGAAGTGCGGGTAAATGAAATCGCCCCGGGCTGGATTGCCACGGCGTTCGCCGAGAAAGACATGGATCCCGGCTACCGCGCGGCGGTGGAAGCGGCCACCCCGCTGGGACGTTTCGGGCGGGTGGATGACGTGGCCAATGCGGCGGTCTTCCTGCTTTCGGACGAAGCGGCCTTCATCACCGGCCAGACGCTCAAGGTGAACGGCGGACTCAGCAGCTGAAGCCCTTGCTCAGGCGTCCCAGGCGAGGCGCAGTCCGCCGAACATCCAGCGCTGCTGCGGATAGAAGAAATTGCGGTAGCTCGCGCGGACATGCCTCGGCGGCGTGACGCAGCAGCCCCCGCGCAGCACCATCTGGTTCGCCATGAACTTGCCGTTGTACTCGGCCACCGTGCCCGCCATCGGCTTGAATCCCGGATAGGGCGTGTAGGCGCTTGAGGTCCATTCCCAGACGTCGCCAAACAGTTGCTGGAGTCCGGTCGAAGCGGCTTCCGCCGGGCGTGGGCGCAATGCCGTCTCCTCCAACAGGTGCCCACGGGTTTCGACCGCGGAGGCCGCGTGCTCCCACTCGAACTCCGTTGGCAGGCGCGCACCGGCCCAGCGGGCGTAGGCGTCGGCTTCGTAGAAGCTCACGTGGCAGGCCGGCGCGCCGGTTTCGAGCTGCTGCCAGCCGGCCAGGGTGAATTCCCCGCTGCCAAGCGGGTCGCGCCAGTAAGCCGGATGCGCCCAGCCTTCGCGCTGGACCGTGGCCCAGCCGTCCGCCAGCCAGAGCAGGGGATCGCGGTATCCCCCGTCCTCGATGAAAGCCAGAAATTCGCCGTTGGTGACGGCCCGGCTGGCGAGCGCGAAGGGCGCGAGGAAATGGCGGTGGCGCGGACGTTCGTTGTCGAAGGCAAAGCCTGGTGTCGAAGTCCCGACTTCCACCACGCCCCCGGCATGCGCCACCCGGCGCAGCGGCGGCGCGGCGGGCAGCGGTGGCGGCGTCGCCGCAAGATAGGCCGGCCCCAGCGGGTTGCAGGCGAAGAGATGCTTCAGGTCCATCAACAGCAGTTCCTGGTGCTGTTGTTCGTGGTGCAGGCCAAGCTCGACGAGCGCGGCGATGTCTGCTGGCAGGTCCTGCGCCAGCGCCTGTTGCAGTCGGTGGTCGATGGCGTCGCGGTAGTCGAGGATTGCGGCGAGACCCGGCCGCGTGATGAGCCCGCGTTGCGGGCGCGCGAACTGCGGGCCTACCGCCTGGTAGTAGGAATTGAACAGCACCCGATAGCCTTCAAAGGGCGACACATAGCCGGGGATCAGTGCCTCCAGCACTACGGTTTCGAAGAACCAGCTGGTATGCGCGAGGTGCCACTTCGCCGGGCTCGCATCGGGCATCGATTGGGCGCAGGCATCTTCAGGAGAGAGCGGCGCGACGAGTCGCCGTGACAGGGCGCGCACTTCACGGTAGCGGTCGGCCACGGTGGCGGGCGGATTGGAGGCGGCCATGGGTTCGATCCTCAGTCGAGGTGGACGATGCCGCTGCGCGTGACGCGATAGCGGTCTTCGCCAGTGGTGTGGGTGCTGGCGTCGTAGCGCCGTTCGACGAATAACAGTTCGCCGTCGGGCCGACGCAGGACCACGGTCGAACAACGGGTGCCGTAGCTCCCGCCATCGATGAAGATCGGCGCAAGCAGGCGTTCCCGCTCAAGGCCCACGCCGGTGTCCGGGAGTTCATGGTCCGCGGGCTGTTGGTCGTCGCGCAGGATTTGCAGCAGGTGTTCCACCAGGGTGTCGGCGCGGGCGGCGGCCGCCGCACGATAGGCGGCCTTGAGGCGGGTCAACTTGGGCCATTCGTCGTCTAGCGTGCCGTTCGACAGGCCATAGATCCCTGCCTCCAGGGGGCGCACGCGGCTGTCATGGTTCGACCAGCTGACGGCCCGGGCGCCGTCGACCAGGATGAGGTTCACGCCGCCGTATTCCCGGGCGAGGGGTTTGAGTGTCCCGACGAAAGCCTGCGGGTCCGCCCCGGCCTGTCCGAGGAAGGCGGGGACCAGTTCGCCGCGCGAGCGTCGGCCGGTGACTGGAAGCCCGGCCCGGACATTGGTGACGGCGCCAAAGCGTCCGCGCTGGTCGACCCCGAGCCAGGTGCCGCCGGCTTCCAGATCCCGTCCCGCGAGGAGGCCGGGCGCGTCGCGCCAGGGCGCCGCGCTCGCTGTGGGGCGGCCGTGGAATTCATCGCGGTTGGCCGCTACGACGAGGTCGTAGTCGGGATGCTCGCGCAGCGCCACGACGAGCACGCACACGAGGAACCGCTCTCAGTAGTGGATCAGCGAATGCACCAGGCAGTCGCCGAGGGCGGCGCGGCCCTTGAGAAAATCAAGTTCAATCACGAAGGCGCAGCCCACGACGGTGGCGCCCGCCTGGCGCACGAGCTTCATGCTTGCCGCCGCCGTGCCGCCGGTCGCCATGAGGTCGTCCACCAGCAGTACGCGGTCGTGAGCGCCGAGGGCGTCCTGGTGCATTTCGAGTGTGGCGCAACCGTATTCGAGGTCATAGGCCACCGCATGCGTCGCCGCCGGCAGCTTGCCCGGCTTGCGGAGCGGCACGAAGCCGACGTCCAGCGCCATTGCGACCAGGGTGCCAAAGATGAACCCGCGCGCTTCCATGCCCACCACGGCCGTGACCTGCTGGTGGCGAAAGGGCGCGGCCAGCGCCGCAGTGGTGTCGCGCAGCGCTTGCGGGTCGCGCATGAGCGGGGTCAGGTCCTTGAACAGGATGCCGGGCTTCGGGAAATCAGGAATGTCGCGGATGAAGGCTTTGATGGCATCCATGGCCTGGGTCCTCGGTAGGGGCGGCCTGCAGGCGGCCGCCGAAATGACGTGTCTGGTCGACTCAGCAGCAGCCGCCGGCGCCCGCGGGGGGCGCACCTGGCGAATCGCTGAACGGCAGTAGGGTGCCGCAACCTTCGAAGATGCCGTAATGCATGTTCCAGTTGCCGACGAAATCGAAATGGGGTGCGAGGCGCGTATCCGCCAGCATCCGCCAGGTGTTGCCGCACACCAGGTGCAACTTGCCACGGGTGAAGACATGGTGCTTGTCCAGCATGAAGCTGGCCGGTGAGTCTTCGATGCTGCCACGGTAGACCACGCCCTGGCCGTAGTCCTCGCAGGCTGGTTCGAGCTTGTCGAGCTTGAACAGCCGCCACGTGGCGGAGAAGAACCGGATCGGGGCGACCTTGGCCGCCAGCGCTTCCTGCTCAACCACGATGGGGCGGTCTTCGACCAGGCGGGGATCGGCGAAGCCGGCCTGCTTGGCGAGGGCCAGGAAGTCGTTCCAGTAGAGCGCACCACCCAGGCATTCACCGTAGAGCACGGGATCGGCAGCCAGGTCGCGTGGAACTCGACGGTCGGCGTAGATGTCGGCGAAATAGATCTCGCCGCCGGGTTTGAGCAGGCGCCAGGCATTGCGGAGCACCGCGCCCTTGTCGACCGCGAGGTTAACCACGCAGTTCGACACGATGAGATCGAAGGACGCCGGTTCGAGCGGCAGGTTTTCGAGTTCCTCGAGATAGCCGTGGAGGAACTGCACGTTGGACTGTGGGTAACCGAAGCGCCGCGCATGCCAGTCAAGGTGGCGTCGCGCCACCTCAAGTTGTGCTTCCGTCATGTCCACGCCTACGACTTCGCCGTTAGCCCCGACGAGTTGCGCCAGCGCATAGCAGTCGCGCCCGCTGCCGGATCCGAGATCCAGCACCCGCAGGCCGTCGAGGACAGGCGGGCAGACCAGGCCGCAGCCGTAGTAGCGGGCCATGACTTCGTCGTGGACGTTGCCGAGGGCCTGGCGAAGCCTGGCGGGGAGCGGCGTGGAGGTGGTGCAGGCGGAAGTCTTGAGGTCCGCACTGGCCTGGACGACCTCGCCGTAATACTGCTTGACCTGTTCGCGGGTGTCGGTCGGATCGCCCATCACGACTGGGACACGACAATTTCCTGGCCAGGCTGGAGATCCTGCTTGGGCTTCAATCCATTCCAGGCGAGGAGTTGGTCGATAGTGACCTTGAACTGCCGGGAGATGGTCCACAGCGAATCGCCTTCACGCACCTTGTAACGGTGCGCGCCGGCGACACTCTGCGCGCCCTTGGGCGGCTTGCCCGAAATCGCTTTGGCCGAGCCCGGGGAGTC
>JAYTTZ010000225.1:0-5535 GCA_043744805.1 Gammaproteobacteria bacterium | reverse complement strand
AATGCTGAACGTAATCCTCGAAGCGGACGCCATCGACCGCGGCCGCCATCGGCGTAGGGTTCAGCTGGAAATTGGTAGGGAAAAGTGGCTCGAAGGGCACGCTGCCGTCGGGCTTGCGCATGAACCATGCGGGCTTTAGCCCCTGGTTGAAGAAACCCCTCAAGCCTGCGCTACCTCCGATCGCGACCTCGCTCGGGTTTTGCGCGACGAACGCCTCGTGATAGGGAAACAACATGATTTTCGGGTTGCGCGCGCGCAGCGCGAACGCGCCGCTCTCATAGCCGTGGGTGTGGTCGATCTCGAGACCAGTCACCAGGTCGAAACGCGCCAGGGTCTGTTCTACCTGCCCCACCTCCACCCCATTGTTGTAGGCGGTGAGGAAGGGTGAATACAGGTTGTATTTCGCAACGCGTGGAAACAATGCGCTGACCATGGGGGGTTCCGGCGGGCCGGCGAGCGAGGCATGTCGGTAGATGCGCAAATCGTCGATGGCGACATTCGCGGAAAGGTTTGCGATGTACAGGCGTGCGTCGTTGGCGTCGCCGATCCGCATCACGGTGCGCAGGACACCTGCCGTTGGAAAGGTTCCAGCCAGTGGGCCACCTAACGGTTCCTTGAGGCCGTCATACCCCGTCCAGCCAATGGACACTGCGAACGGGTAGACGGATGGCCCCGGCGCCAGCACCCGATAGCGCAACTCGAAAACGTAGGTCTGGTGCGGCGCCAGTTTGATCAACGACGCCGGGAACTGGACGCCGCCGCTGCTCGGCGGAATCTTCAGCGAGTGCGTACCGGCAATCACTTCGCCGGGCGCGGAAGTCAGCAGCGGGATGCCGCCCTCGAGGGTAAGGATGCCGCTTTGGGATTCGAAATCCTGGGCGTACACCGGCACCAGTTCGGCGTGATAAGTGCCCGCAGCACTTTGATGGCCAAGCACCGGTGGGAACACCACCTGGGCTTGCGCGCAGCCACCGCAAGAGAGCCAGGTTAGAAGTACTGCGCTGCAGCGGATCAGGATTGACATGGCCGGATTCCGGAGATGAAGTTGACCCACGGCACGGGCCCGACCGCGGGATATCCAAGGGCCTGTTTCCAGCTGGCGGGCATCCCTGCCCTTCCCCCTGCTTCGTACCACAAAATGGGTGGGAACTTGAACCGTCGCGGCTTATTTCGACGAGAACACCTTCTTCAACAGGTCCGTGCTGCGTGCAGCGGGATTCTTGCGAATGCTCTTTTCTTCATCCGCAAGCTTGAGGAAGAGCCCATCAAGGATCTTGTCGGTGACGTACTTGTCGAGGTCGAGCTTGTCACCCAGGGACGCGCCGATGCCGCCGTGGTCCAGCAATTTCTTGAGTGCGTGGGTGGCGCCAACCCGATCGGTCGCCGATTTCACGACCGGCAGGAAGGTCGTGGCGAGGGTTCCAGAAGTCTTGGTGCGAAAGTAGCGGGTGGTGGCGTCGTCAGGTCCGGTGAGGATGCCTCGCGCATCGTTGATGCTCATCTCGCGCACCGCCTTGCCAACGATCGGTGCAGCCTTGGGCACGGCCTGCTCGGCGGCCCGGTTGAGGGTTTCCTCGAATTCGTCCACCCGCTTGCCCTGTCCGAGCATGCGCAGGGTCTTCTCCATTTTCTGGAGGGGACCGGGCAGCGGAATACGCACCACCTTGTCGTTGAGGAAACCACCCGGCCTGCCCAAGCCCTCGATTGCGCGCTCGGCGCCAACGCCCAAGGCGTCTTTCAGGCCACCGTTCAGGTCACCGGCGCTGAGACCCGACGCAATGCCGGACTTACCGCCAGCGTCATTGGCACCCGGGATCCCGGCGGCGACGCCGGCTGCCGACTTGAGGGTGTCGCCCCAGTCCGCGCTGACCGGGCAGGAAAGGGCCAGCGCGATGCAGGCAGCGAGCGTAGGGAGGTGGCGTGAGCGCATGGTGAATGGGTCTTCAATCGAGGGATCGGATGCCGAGCTTACTGCCGGATTTCAATTTTTGGGACGGATTGCTGGGACAGGCATTGACTGACCGGCGGGAAGCCGTCGGGCCAGGGGCACGCACCGATCATGCGTTGGGACAGGAACCCATCGACCCCGCCAACTGTTGACTACCCCATGCCCCGGTTCGAACCGCTCGCTATCCCAAGCTCCGGCGCGAGTCTCGCGCCAAACAACGGGCGGAAAGTTGACGGCCAAGAGCACGCTTGGCGTCGGCACTACCTTTTCGTTCAGCGTGCCCATCCCAAGTAAGGCCTGAGCCGAGCAGTGGCCTGGCTGACGGCACCGGTCTGGAGGCGCGGCGTTCGCGCACTTCGAACGCCCCCACGTGCTGACCGTAAAATGCCCCGTTTTCGTCGAAGGGGACCAACATCAACCCAATGGATTGTGCAATCGTAGCAATATCATCAGCACCACCCAGCAACCGGCCGCCTCGACGCGTGATGGCCTGACCGAAACCGAGGCCCGCGGACGACTTGGCCGCGATGGACCCAATGCGCTACCGGCCTCCCTACCCCGGACCATGCTTCGCCTGCTGGGTGGCGTGGTCGCCGTGCCAATGTTCCTGCTGCTGGTGGCCTGCGGCTCCATCTACTTCGTGCTGAGCGACCGCAATGAAGCCCTCATGCTGCTCGGCTTCGTGTTCGTCGTCATGGGTATCACCTTCGTCCAGCAGCGGCGCACCGAGCGTTCGCTGGAAGCACTGCGTGACCTGTCGAGCCCGCAAGCACGGGCCTTGCGCGACGGCACGGCGCGCAAGGTGGCGGGCCGCGAGCTCGCCGGCAAAATCATGCGGATTTCGCTAAAACGGATTCTGCGACTCGAGGCCGAGGCTCACCCGCCCCAGTTGCTCGCTAATCCGATCCACGTGCCCGTTGATGTGCAAGGGCATGGCCTGGAAGTCGCGATAGCGTCGCTCAAAATCCGTGCCTTCCCGCAAGCCGTTGCCGCCCAGGACCCGCAGCAGCAGATGCATGGCTTCGTCACACAGCATCACGGCCTGCATGCCAGCGGCAGTCTGGCGGAAGTAATCGCCTTCGGTGGGCACCACGCCAGCGGCGATGCGGGCATCGGTTTCATTGAGGGCAGCGAAGACCGTGTCCGTCGCCGCATTGATGAGGGCGCGGGCGCGGCCCAGGTTCACGTGGATCGTCGGCCGCTCGATCATCCTGGTGCCGAAGATGGCGATGCGGTCGCGGATACCGTCGGCGGTTTCCCGGAACGAGAGGTCGGCCACGCCCGTGGCCATCGCCCCCAGCCACAACACCGACAACGCCACCCAATCTTCGCGATAGCGTGGGTGGATCATCGGATGGTCGGGATCCCGGAACAGCGCCCGGTACTTCGGCGTGAAATCCGCCACCCGCGAACCGGGCACCGGCACCTGCGTGTAGTGGATGTGGTCGGTAGCGGACGCGCGCACGCTCATGCCATCCCAGGTCATCGCGATGCGCACGCCAGGATCGCGCAAGTCGGCCATGGTGAAGCGCGGCGGACCGGCAGCGTCTTCGTTGAACACGACGCCCACCCACTCGGCATAACGTGCGCCCGAACCGAACGCCGCAATACCGTCCAGCAGGAGGTGGTCACCCTGCTGGACGGCTTCGACGCGACTCGTCGCGCCGGCGGGAAAACACACCCACTCGTGCCGCGTGACGATGCCCTTGAGGAATTCGCCGTGCGTGGGGCCGAGCAGGCCGGCGAAGAGGTGGAAGGTGCAGAGATGGTTCCACACGCACCAACCGGTGGACGTGCAGCGCGCAGCGATGTCGCGCAATTCGTTGCCGATCACGCTGACCCGTTCGTTCAGCCCTCCCAACTCGGGGCTGCCTGACAGGCGCATGAGGTCGTTGCGCTTGAGTGAGGCGATCAGCCCGGGCGCGATCGATCGCGTGCAGTCGGCCTCGGCGGCCTGGGCCGCGATGTCGTCGAGCAGCGGTGCGACGTAATGGGCCCTGCCCCATGCGCTCCCGGTATCGGTACAGGTCGCGGTCTCGGACATCGGCTGCCTCCTGACACGTGGTTGGATACGGCTATTCAAACACTGACGAACTGCCTGGGCGAACATCCCGGAGCCTGCGGCCAGGACGGCGACACGAATTCCGGGGCAGGCCCTGACCCCTGAACCGACAGCAGCTTCAGGGTGCGGCCTTGAGTTGGCCTTCCACGCACCAGATCTGGATGGGCTCGGCCTTGCCTTTGACCAGTGTCGGCACCATCGCCCTGCCGTCGAAACGCTCGTCCAGCAAGTGGCGGATCTCGTCGGTCACCAGCAAATCCACCTCGTGCAGGCGGGTCAGCTGCTGGATGCGCTTGCGACTCGCCCAGGCCATCGTGCCAAGGCGCGTGCCGAGCAGGAGCGCGCCAGCAGGCCCCAGGCCAGTTCGCTCATTCCTGCATCATTCCCAACCTGAACGCGCGACCCATGCCGTAGCAGTAACGACCGGCGTTCTCCTGGGCCGTGACCAGCATGCCCGCGGTGGCCAGCTTCTGCGGGACCAGTTTCGGCCGCATGCGGCTGCACGCGTAACCCGCCTGGCGCAGCCAGGGGATCGACGCGAACTCAAGCAACCTCGTCGGCCCAGACCTTGAAGTGCTCCAGCGTGTTGGGTCCGAAAGTATTCGTCAGCGCGACATCGCAGGCATCACGACCGCGGGCGATGAGGATGCGGCCGATGCGCGGCGTGTTGTTGCGCGCATCGAAGGTGTACCAGGTGTCGCCCAGGTAGGCTTCGAACCATCCGGCGAAATCCATCGGTCCATGGGGCGGCGGGATTCCGGAGTCGCCCAGATAGCCGGTGCAGTAGCGGGCCGGGATGTTCAGGCAGCGGCAGAGTGCGATGGCCAGGTGGGCATAATCGCGGCATACGCCCCGGCCTTCGGTGTAGGCCTCCCAGGCAGTTCGCGTCACGCGAGCGTACTGGTAGCCGAACTCGATATGCCGGTGCACGAAATCGCAGATCGCCTGCACCCGCGCCCAGCCGGTCGGGCCTGCCCCGAAGCGTTCCCAGGCAATCCCGGTGAGGGGTTCAATCTCGCAATAACGACTGCCCAGCAGATAGACCAGCGTGGACTCGGGAAGCGCGTTGACCGGTACTTGCGTGGCCCAGGGGACAACGACGTCCGGTTTGCCGGCGTCGTTGACCAGCGCCTCTGCGGCCAGGCTGAATCGACCGGCTGGCGCGACCAGCCGGCTACACCAGTTGCCAAACAGATCGCGATACGCCGAGACGGCCACGGCAGGTGAGGTCGTCAGCAGATCAGGCCGCACCAGATCGGATGCGCGGGAGTAATGGATGCTCAGCGCCAGAATCATTGGCGTGTGCTGCGGGAATTGGTAAACCATTTCAAAGCCGACGCGGAATTTCATATCGAGACCTCGGGCGCAGCAGCCTTGCACGCGTGAATGGAGGGAACCTCCCCGGGCGGGCCTGGACGGCCCCAGATCGGCAGACGGTAACAAGCCATGGGTTTGACCCTGGGCCAGGAAAACACAGTCCTCTGGAGGGTGGGTTCTCGCAGGCTTTTCATCAAGGAGAATGCCG
>JAYTTZ010000224.1:0-5557 GCA_043744805.1 Gammaproteobacteria bacterium | reverse complement strand
GCAAGGCGCGTGTCCGCCGAGGAGCGCAGTTTACAAGGGGGTAAATGAGCACCGCAGGCGGATACGCAACGCCGCAGACGGCCGCCGCAGTAGTTTTTTCACCAGCCTGCTAACTCGTGATGACGTCATCACCGCGTCGGTGGCACCAGAAGTAGCCGTCTTCATCCAGGTGGCCGCTGAGCTTCATTGAGCTTCACTCCGTCGCCTGGATCCGGTCCACAGCGCCCGTCAGCCATTATCTTTTAAGTGGCATACCAGTGCCTATTTACGCATCCCAGGGATCGGCAATTGTCAATTGCTTTCCTTTTAGGATATATGAACAAATATAACGAAAAAATCCCAATCCATCGGGCCTTGCTGGCAGCGCCACCGGGGCCAGCAACGGAGCGCCACGTGAAAGTGCCCCACGCCAGAATCCGCCTCGACTTCTCATCCGAAACCACACCCCCGATCCCGCCTGCCATGGAGAGCCGAACGTCATGAGTTCCCGCCTGATTTTCTTGTCGTGTGCGGTGGTGGTGCTTGCCGCCGCCAGCGCACCGGCCTTGGCCGACCCCGAGACCCTGGCCAGCGTCCCCACCTACGAGCTTTACATCAACGGCGGTGGCGAAGTGGATGGCCTGCTTGAGCAGGCCATCGCGCGCATCGCCAAGCTCGACGATCTGGACCCCAGCAAGTCCTCGCTGACCGAATACATCACTTCGGACGGCAACCACCGACTCTATGTCTTCCGCACCAGCAGCGGCTCCAACGCACCCTCGCCGCTGCCGGCGAGCCTGAGCGATCCGAACCTGGGCGTGCTCAGCAACGTGCCCGACGGTACGGTGGTCGCCATCCACAAGGCTTCGGTCGGTGGTTCCATCCAGTGCACCGCGTCCGTCGCCAACCGGACCGTGCCGCCCAAATGGATCAAGGCCAACCAGATCTCGCCGGCAGGCACGACCGCCAGCGTGAAAGTCCTGACCACGGTGGGCGCAAGCTCGACGATCACTTTCCAGAAGATCACCTTCAGCGCGGCCCTGGGTGCCGGCAACGTGGAATCGCGGCGCCCCGACGTGTGCATGTCGAACGTGGAGCCTGCGGCGTTCGTCGGCAGGACCTCGGCTACGGTGACCAACCCCGACGGCAGCACCATCGCCGCCTTCACCGTGCTCAAGCGCGATGTCAACGCGGTGACCGGCGTCGTCCCCATCGCGGATCTCGTCACGGGCATGGTGGTGACCAAGGCACTCCGCAATGCGCTCCAGCACGCCCAGGGACTCATTCCCGGATCCGAACTGGAAGCGGACTTGCCGTCGCTGACCGCGCCCCAGATCAACGCGCTCTACACCCAGGCGATTACCGACTGGGGCGATTTCCGCGTGGGCGCTCAGGGCTTGCCGCTGACACAGGTCGCCGGGGTCAGCGCGCCGGCCCAGAGCAAGGTGTTCGTGGTGCGCCGCGATCTGGGTGCAGGTACGCAGATCACCACGGAAGGCTATTTCACCCAGGGCGTCCTCAACTGGGCGCCGGGCACTGCGGGGGATTCAGCCACTGGCCTCGCTACCGTGCCCACCGGTCCCTACGTGTTCAGTGGCTCCACCACCGGTGCCAACCAGAACACCCTGAAGATCCTGCAGGCCGGCAATATCTGGGCGATTGGCCTCATCAGCACCGAAAAGCCCAATCTCAACATCACCAATAGTCCGACGGATCGCACCAACGCCTATCGCTTCATCCGTGTGAACGGCGCCTCGCCAAGCCTGGTCAACGTGGTCAACGGCAGCTACCCGGCGACCTGGTGCACGAACTCAGTGGTCTACAACACCAACTACCTCAAGACGCGGCCGGTCGGCACCCAATATCTCGCGGGCGCGCTCGCCCGCGGCCTGAACAATCCCGGCTTGCTCGGTCCGGTGGATGAGAACCTGCAGGTCAACCTCATCTCCGGCGATCCGGCGAGCTACTGGGGCGGCGGCTTCCTGACTTCCACGCCCAGCGTGGACACGGTGAACGGCAGTGCCTACGTGCCCTCGACGGCGGTACCGACGGCGGCAGGGGTGCTCGCCAATCCCATCAACCCGAATTCGAAGCAGATCTCGGGGACCTTGAAGAGCGTGGGTCCTTCGGTGCTGCTTTATCCCTCGCCGCAATAGCAGATGGCCCCGGCAGCCCAGCGAATGAGCTATGCCAGAAGCCCCTGCAATCAGGCTGGCAAGGGCGGCGGGACTGCGGGAATCCCACGCGGCGCGGCGCGTCGTCCTTGCGAAAAAGGGGCCGTGTTCAAGCGGGAATGTGGCGAATTCAGCACCTGGTATCAAAGCTGCAACAGCCCCGCACGGCATCACGGCACCCGATCTGGAACGGCGTCCCTGCTGCCCCCAGACCAGGCCTGCCGGACCACCGGACGCACTGCAGCAGGACCGTCCCGGGACGGTTCACCGGCTTTTCGAACACCACGACACTGGCCGCGAGAAGTGCCTCGTCGCTGCGGCCATCAGCGTCCCCATCCTTACGGAGTGAGCCCAATGCGTCAGCAGTTTTCACCAGCAGCCCCGGCCCGCGCGCCAGGCCCCCATCGCCACCGTGTTTCCCGCGAGGTGCAGGCATGAGCACGATCAAGGGCACCGCCCGCAAGGACACGCTGAACGGCAGCAGCGCCGCCGATGTCATCCTGGGCCTGCTGGGAGACGATCTGCTGAACGGCCTCGCCGGTAACGACACCCTGGACGGCGGCGGCGGCAAGGACACCCTGAAGGGCGGTCTCGGCAACGACACCTATATCGTCGACAACACCGGTGACGTGGTGGTGGAACTAGCAAAGCAGGGCACCGACCTCGTCAGATCCAGCGTCAGCTACACCTTGGCGGCCAACGTCGAGAACCTCACCCTGACGGGCAGCACCAGCCTCAATGCCAACGGCAACACGCTCGCCAACGTACTGGTGGGCAACTCGGGCAACAACGTGCTGGACGGCAAGACGGGCGCGGACACCCTGAAGGGCGGCGCGGGCAACGACACCTACCACGTCGACAACGCGCTCGACGTGGTGACCGAGAGCACCGGCCAGGGCACGGACACGGTCCAGTCGAGCATCGACTGGACCCTGGGCGCCTACCTCGAAAACCTGCTGCTCAAGGGCACCGCCAACCTCAATGGCACCGGCAACGCGCAGAGCAACCGCATCACGGGCAACAGCGGTAACAACGTGCTGGACGGTGGCGCCGGCAATGACACCTTGATTGGCGGTGCGGGCAACGACACTTACGTCGTCGACAGCGCCGGCGACGTGGTGACCGAGGCGCAGGACAAGGGCACGGATCTCGTCAAGGCCAGCGTCGACCATACCTTGGCGGCCAACGTCGAGAACCTCGAACTCACCGGTACCGACAATCTCAACGGCACCGGCAACACGGCGAACAACATCCTCAACGGCAACGGTGGCAACAACGTCCTCGCCGGCCTTGCGGGCGACGACATCCTGGTGGGCAACGACGGCGACGACGTGCTCAACGGGGGCCTCGGCGCCGACACCCTGAACGGCGGCAGCGGCAGCGATACCGCCGACTACAGCGACCGCAGCGAGCCCGTCTTCGTCCAGCTGTCCGCCAGCACGCCGCTCGCGGAAGGCCTCTTCACCGAGGGCGGCAAGACCTACCTCATCCGCGCCTCCGGTGTCGGCGACCAGAAGAACGCCTACCTCTTGACCGACACCACGAAAGCTTTCGATGCGGCCCAGGCTGTGGCTGGCGAACTGACCTTCCGGGGCGTCGCCGGCCACCTGGCCACCCTGACTTCCGCTGCGGAAAACACGGCCGTCCAGGACAACCTCGTTAACCCGGTAGGCGGCGCGCCGCACACCGCATGGATTGGCCTGTCGGACGCCACCACGGAAGGCACCTTCCGGTGGGTCGACGGACCGGAAGCGGGCAGCTCGATTTCGCCCGGCTTCTTCGATACCGGCGAACCGAGCAGCACCACGGCCGCGGAAGACTATGTCGTCATCACGCCCACGGGCTGGAACGACCAGCTGGTGCGGCCCGGACCGGTTGGCGCACCCGGCGGTACGGGCGAAATCCTGTCGCCCGCCTCGGGCAGCAGCGATCTTTTCCTCACGGTGTGGGACACCATCACCGGCCAGGGCTACCTGCGCGATCTGGGCGTACTCGCAAGCACTTTCTTCGCCTCCGGCGAGAACGCGGCGGCCAGCCGGATCTTCCCCACCGACCCGCTGTTCACCTCGCTGTTCGGGGCCGGCAACACCAACCTCCAGTGGGTCGTCACCGGCGCGAAATCGGGCACGGCGGGCGCAGAAGAGTTCGTCACCACCAGCCAGTCGGACCGCGTCCCGAACATCACCACCATCGGCGTCGTGCCGGTGGTGGAGAAGATCAAGGCGCTGCTTGGCCAGGTGAATGCGGAAACCTTCGGCGCGGTGGATTCCCAGGGCCAGAGTTCGGTTTCCCTGCCGGCGGCGACCAGCCTCGATCTCACCGACAACACCGTGTGGGATTCCAACTTCGGCGGGACCTACGGCAGCGGCTTCAGCAACTCGAACGTGGACGCCGATCCCTTCACCACTCCGCTTTATTTCGTGGACATCCATGAGAACGGCTTCGGCCCCACGCCGGCGCTGAAGACTTTCCTCGGGGGTGGTACGAGTACCTGGACCCTGGGTGCCGAGGGCAGCCTCAACTACCACGTGGTGGGCAGCACGCCCGTGCCGATCGGCCATGCCTCGCTGGTGGAGTTCGAAAACGTGGATGCCAGCGCTTCCTCCGGCATCGAAGGCCGCGTGGTCGCGCTGATCGGTGGCGTGGCCGAGGACGTGCTGGTGGGCATCGAGAACGTCATTGGCGGCAGCGCAGGCGACACGCTCGGCGGCGACTCGGCGGTGAACCTGCTCGACGGCAAGCTTGGCCACGACACCTTGACCGGCAACGCCGGCGAGGACGTCTTCCGCTTCTCCAGTGCGCTGGGCGACACCAACATCGACACCCTCACGGACTTCGAAGGCGGTGGCGTGGGAGGGGGCGATACGCTGCAGCTCGACCACGCGATTTTCACCGCACTCTCAGTCGGTGCGCTGGGCGATGCGGCCTTTGAATCCGGCACGCCGAGCGTGGCGAGCACGGCGGATGTCCGGATCATCTACAACACCAGCACGGGCGCGGTGTACTACGACGCGGACGGCAGCGATGTTGGCAGCGATCCGGTGCAGTTTGCGACCTTGGGCGTGAGCACGCATCCGGCGGCGCTGGTGGCCGGCGATTTCCTGGTGGTGTGAGTCGCGCTGGGCGTGTCTCCCCGCCCGTCGGATTGGCGTCTACCACATCAGTTAGCGACGCCACGTCGCCCCTCTCGCCGCGCGGAAGAGGGGTCGGGTTGGTCATTTCTGCATGCGCAAGCGGGGCAAGCGCGCGAGCACAGTGCTCGCGCGCCATCACCCGCGCTCGCGTCTCAGGGCATCCGGTACACGAGGTTGCGGATTTCCGTCATGTCCTCCATCGCGAAGGTCACGCCTTCGCGGCCGAGGCCGGAGTCCTTCACGCCGCCATAGGGCATGTTGTCCACCCGA
>JAYTTZ010000223.1:0-21580 GCA_043744805.1 Gammaproteobacteria bacterium | reverse complement strand
GGTAGTCCTGTTCGCGCAGGACCAGTTCCACCAGGTGGGTGCGCGCGGCCAGCAGCGCGAGCCAGGCGCCGCCGTCGCCGTCACTGGAAATTCGCGCCGGATAGGCCGGCAGGTTGCGCAGCAGCGGTTTGCCCGTGCCGTCCAGCGCCAGTCGATGCACGGCGTGCCGCCAGCTTTCCGTCACCCAGAGTTCGGCGCCGTCGCGCTGCACGAGCACGCCAGCAGGCCAGGCAAGACCATCCTTCAGGGTGCTTGTGTGGGAGAGATCCGCAGCGGCGATCAGCACGCGCCCCGACGCGCGCTTTTCCATGAGGTCGTGGCACCAGCGGGCGGGCGGGTGGTGGGCCGAGCCTTCGGTGACGACGAGGCGCCCATCCGGCAGCGGCGTGATGGCGGTGACGCAGCCGAGCGGACGACCGTTGGCCGTCTCCAGTCGCGCCACTTCGTACCCCGAGGCGTCGAGCCGGACTACCCCCACCTCGGCAACACCCACGTACAGCGCTTCACCCACCCGCGCCAACGCGCCGGCCTCGTCGGGCATGGTCGCGAACACGCGCCGGTCTGAAAGATCCACCCCCGAGAGGTGCCACACGGCGTTGCCTGCAGACACGAAGGCGCCACCGGCGCCATCGTCCACCAGATCGTCGCAAGCCGGCAGGTCTTCCCCCAACGGCCGTGCATCGTCGAGCCGTCGATTGGGTGTCCACGCCCCGTCCATCACCGGCAGCGCCTGCCCGGCTTCGCGGTCCGGGAAGCACAGCGCACGCAGATCACCCACGAGGTGTCGAAGCCAGCCGCTCACGGCGTGGGCCTCGTCCAGTAGCTGTCGTTACCGTCCCAGTTGGGATCAGCATTGGGCAGGGTAATGCAGCCGATGCGGTTGTTCTCCAGCCCGCCGAGGTAGAGCTTGCCCTTGTGTTCGCGCATGGAGGTAAGCGTGGCGTGCTTCTTCCCACCTGGATCCCACAGGCTCTCCACCACCTCGCCGGCTTCGGTGAACTTGACCACGCAGCCATTGTTGATGCCGGGGAGAATCCATTCGTCCGGCGGGATCTGCTTGACCATGCGCAGGCGGAAGCCCGGATGGCGCATGGCGAGATCGAAGGCCGGCGAGCGGATGCCGACCATCGCCAGCCAGTAGCCGCCGTCGGACGCACGATTGATGTTGTCCGGGTAGCCGGGCAGGTTGTCGATGAGGGTTTCAATCTGCCCTTTCTTCGGCCCGTCGATCCAGTAGCGGAAAATCGAACAGAGCCAGGTGGACGCGAACAGCACCGATTGGCCGTCGTGCGCGGTGCACACCCCGTTGGGAAAGCAGATGTCCTTGATGACGGTGGTCGTGCGCCGGGTCTTGGGGTCGTAGCAGATGAGCCGGCCGTTGGCGCGGCCTTCCATGCCGTCGAGGTGCCAGGAGTGCATCTCGTAGCGGATGGTCGCTTCGGAGAAATAGATTTTTCCATCCGGCGCGATGTCGAGATCGTCCGCCAGGCGCAGGCGCGCGTCGTCGTTCAGCTTGAACCAGCTGCGCCCGGTTTCATCCGTGAGCTTGTAGATCTTGCCGGCGGGAGTCACGCCGTAGAGCCCCATGCCGCCCACGCAGACGATAAGGTTGTCGTGCGCATCGAAGGCCATGCCGAGCGGGCGCCCACCGATGCGCGCGAAGACTTCGCGGTGTTCGAAGCGCGCGCCGGAGAAACGCAGGATCAGGCCGTCGCGCGTACCGCAGTAAAGCCGGTCTTCCCGATCGAGGATCACGTCTTCCGGGCCTTCCACCCGGTCCAGGCCAATCTCCTCGGACTCGAGCAGGCGATCGTTCTCCGCAAACGGCGTCCCGCTGTCGCGCGCGGTGGACGGTGGCGGCGGCAGTTCCATCACCGTGGGATTGAGGTAGATCTTCTGGAGGGTCTTCTGCCGGTTCTTGGCCCATTTCACGTCGATGCCGACGGCCAGCAGCAGGATGGCGCCAAGCGCGGTGGAGGTGAGCGCGCCCGGCAGTCCGGTGCGCACCATGCCGTTCACCAGCACGAACACAATCACCGCGCCGATGAGCGCGCGGGCGATCGTCCCGCGCCCGCCGGACAGGCTCACGCCACCCAGCACTGCGGCGGTGAGCGCGTTCACTTCCCAGCCCACGCCCGTGTCCGAACCTGCGCTGGACAGCCGCGCCGCGTAGAAGAGCCCACCCAGCGAGGCGAGCACCGCGGACATCACGTAAGTGAAGCAGAGCGTGCGTTCCACCGCGATGCCAGCGTGGCGCGCGGCCTTGCGGCTGGAACCGAGCGCCGTCAGGTGCCAGCCCGGTCGTGAGCGGCTCAGCATGAAATGTCCGAGTCCCCCCACCAGCCCCAGCACCAGCAGGTTGGATGGAATGCCGTAGATCCGCCCGGCGCCGAGGAAGCTCCAGGCCAGGGTGCGGTTGGCGCCCATGGCGAGCGGCACCGAGTAGCGCTGCGCGAGCAGATCCACCACCGCGCGCAGGATGATGAGCGTGACCAGGGTGGTGAGGAATGGTCGCGACTTGAGGTAACCGATGAGGAACCCGTTGATGAGCCCAATGCTGGCGCCCGCCGCCAGGGTGCCCACGATCACCACCGGCACCGGCAGGTTTGCCATCTGGAACAAGGCCAGTGCCGTCAGGTTGGCAAAGGCGAACACGGAGCCCACGCTGAGATCGATGCCGCCGGAAATCAGCACCAGTGCCATCGCCATCACCACGAAGCCCATCTCGGCGAACTGCCGCGAAAGCTGCGTGACGTTGCTGAGGCTCGCGTAGTTCGGCGTCACTGCCGCGAAGTACGCGATGAGGCCCAACATCAGCAGGAACGGGATCACCGGCTCCATCCAGCGCTTGGCGAGCAACTCCGACAGCAACAATTTGATGGACCAGCGATGGTAAAGCCTGCGCAGCAGTCCACCGTGGAGCAGCGCCCCGTTGTAGCGAACCCCGGTCTTCATGCGGCGCGTGCCGCCAGGACGCCGACGGCGAAACGTGCGGTTGTCCGCAGCGCTGATCGTCGCGTCGCGGGCCACGACCCGCCCTTCGACGGGCTCAGGGCGAACGGTAATCTGGTCTGGCAATTCGAAAAAGAATGTTTAAGGCTCGTTTGTCCCGAGCTTGCCGAAGCCTGTCGTGACTCATGCTGGAGCCTGTCGTGAGCCCGTAAATGTGTGGGATGAAGGGGCCGGCACTGCGCTTGGTCGCACATACGGCTACGCATGGCGAACGGTAGTCGAGTCCCCACCTTGAAAGCCCGTTCGTCCTGAGCCCGTCGAAGGATGAACGGGCCGGGGCAACGCTGAATCCGCCCTCTGCGCCTGCCCCTCATTTCAACGCGTCCAGTCATAGCAGAGCGCGGGGTCGTAATGCCCCTTCTCCATCCAGTGCAGGGTGGAATAGTTGGCGATGCGGAAGGCCTGCGGCGGCGCGCCCGATTGCAGGATCACGCTGGCCACCTGGATCACGGCCTTACCCTGGTCCGGCGAGTTGTAGCTCAGCACCTTGGTGAGGTGTCCGCTATCGACGTGCTCGCAGTCCACCTTGCCTTCGCCACCCGAGGAATAGATTTTCACTTCACCGGCCTTGCCCGCCGCCTTGATGGCTTCGAAAGCACCGGCCGTCATGGTGCTCCAGAAGCCCACCGTGGCGCAGAGATCCGGCTGCTGCTGCAGCACCGTGGCGGTGATGTCGTACGCCTTGGTCGCGTCCCAGTTGGCGGCCTGCGTGGACACCACCTGGATGGCTTGGTCGGTGGCGAGTGCCGCGCCCAGGCCTTCCATCTGCTCGATGGACACCGCCGAGGTGAGTTCGCCCTGGATGATCGACACCTTGCCCGACTTGCCCGAACCACTGCCGCACTGGCGGATGATCTCCTCGCCCAGCAGGCGGCCCACCTGGTGCCACTCGGGCCCCACGTAGGCGGCCGTCTTGTAGTTGGACACCATGTTGACCGTGATCACCGGGATGCCGGCCTCCTCGGCGCGCTTCAATTCGGAGGCATAGATCTGCACATTGGGGTTGTGGATCACCATCAGCGCCGGGCGCTCGCCGATCAGCGAGGACACAGCCTGCAGACCCGCGGTGGCGTTCCAGTTGGGATCGCGCACTTCGAACTTCATGCCGCGCGCCTCGGCCTCTTCGCGCATCACCCGCGTCCAGATTTCGGTCAGCGGCAGCCCCAGCGCTTGCGGCACCCAGGCAATGGTCTTGCCCTTCAAGGCGGCTTCGGCGTGCTCGCGGAGCTTCACGGAGCCTTCCGGTCCGCTGAAATCGAGTGGCAGGAACGCAGCACCACCAGTGACGGGCGCTGGCGGCGTGTTGCCGTAATCGATGGCCGGACCGCAGCCAGCCAGGAGCAGCAGGCCGGCCAGCGCCAGCAAGGCAGGGCGCGAACGCTTGACGTTGGGGCCGTGGGTCATCGATTGCTCCATAACGGTTAGCAAATCAGTCGCCCTGGCGGGCGGTTTCCTCGTCACGCGGATGCAACCGGTTGTCGAGGAGAATGGCCGCCAGCAGCACGGCACCCTTCACGATGTTCTGCACGTTGGTGTCGAGATTGAGGATGGTCATGCCGTTCAGGAGGGTACCGATGAGCGCCGTGCCCACCAGCACGCTGCCCACGCTGCCACGCCCACCGACCAGGCTGACGCCACCCAGCACCACCACCAGGATGACGTCGAAGATGAGCGTCGAGTTGATGACCTGCGTGTTCATGCTGGCGGTGGAGGCCGCCATCACGAGTCCCGCGACGCAGCCAATGGTCGACGCCAGCCCGTACTCCGCCATGGTCAGTGGCCGCACGGCGATTCCGGTCAGGCGCGCGGCTTCCGGGTTGTCGCCGTGGGCGTAGATGAAACGCCCCAGCACGGTCCGCGACAGCATCAGATGGACCAGCAAGGCCGTCAGGCCAAAGGCGACGATTGGCGTCGGCACGCCGAGCAGACGACCCTGCCCGATCCATGCAAACGCCTCCGCCTGGGTCGGCAAGTAGCTGATGACGCCCTCCAGCAGGAACACGCGACCCAGCCCGAACACCAGGAAGCCGGTCGCCAGGGTGGTGAACAAGGCCGGGACTTCGATGAACGCAATGATGAAACCATTGACGAGGCCGATGCCTAGCGCCAACCCGAAGGACACCCCTACCGCGGCACCCGTCGACCAGTCACGCTGCAAGAGTTGCAGCGCGAAGGCGGAACTCACCGCCATCGACGCCACCAGCGAGAGATCGAGGCCACGACCGATCACCACCACGCTCATCGCCACGCCCAGGATGCCGAGGATGGCCACGCTCCGCGTGAGCGTGAGCAGGTTCTCCAGGGTGCCAAAACCCGGCAGGGTCGCGGCGAAACCCAGCGCCAGCAGCGCCGTCACGCACAGCACGATCTGCTCCTGCGTGGGCGTGAAACGCGCGTGCCGGGCCGTGGGTGCGTTCATGCCGTTCGCGTTCGCAGGCGCTGCGCCAGTCGGGCATCACCAGTCACGGACAAGCCCTCAGCGCCGCGGCGTCATGAGGCGCCGCGCCAGCGCGTGGCGGTGGACTTCGGACGGGCCGTCGTAGATCCGGAAGCAGCGGATGTCGCGGTAGACGCGTTCGATCACGGTATCGCTGGTGATGCCGATGGCGCCGAGGATCTGCATGCAGCGATCGACCACGCGGCCCAGGGCCTCGGAGCAGAACACCTTGGCCATGCTGGTCTCGTTGCGCGCCTGGTCGTGCTGGTCGAGCAGCCAGGCGCAATGCCAGATCGAGAGCCGGCACAGATGCAGTTCGATTGCGTTGTCGGCCAGCATGAAGCCGACGCCCTGGTGCTCGCCCAGGGTCTTGCCGAAGGAGTGGCGCTTGCGCGCGTGCTCGACGGCAATCTCGTGGCAGCGCACGGCCTGGCCCAGCCAGCGCATGCAGTGAGTGAGGCGCGCCGGGGCAAGGCGGATCTGCGCCTGGGCAAAGCCCCGGCCGACTTCCCCGAGGACCTGGTCGGGTTTCACGCGGACGTTGTCGAAGGACACTTCCCAGTGGCCACCGGGGGTGTTGGAGTCGAGCGTGTGCAGTTCGCGATCGCAGGTGAAGCCGGGCGCGTCCAGGTCGACGAAGAACATCGACGCGCCTAGATCCTGGCCCATGACGTCAAGGGTGCGCGCCATGACGATGTTGATGCCGGCGCCGGTCACGCCGGAAATCATGTATTTGCGCCCGGTGATGAGGTAACCGTCGCGGTCCTGCCGGGCCACGGTCTGCAGCAGCGACGGATCGGCACCGGCCCCGTCGGTGGCCGTTTCGGTCATCGAGAACACCGTGCGCAGTTCGCCCCGCACCAGCGGCGGCAGCAGGCGCGCCTTCTGTTCGGGTGATGCCACTTTCATCAGCAGGTTGACGTTGCCTTCGTCCGGGGCCTGGATGTTGAGCGCGAGATGGCCCAGCGGGCTCCAGCTCGCCGCTTCGAACACCACGGCCATGCCCCGGTGGTCGAGTCCAAGCCCGCCGTACTCCTGCGGCGCGTGTGGCGACAGCAAGCCGGCCTCGCGGCCCAGCGCTACCAGATCCTGGCGCAGGGCTTCCTCGATGTGCGGGTGCTGGCGCGGATCGTTTTCCAGCGGCACCACCTTGGTCTTGATGAACCCGGTGACGCGATCGCGCAGTTCGACCAGTTCATTCGGCAGTTCAAAATCAATCATCCAGGGACTCCTCGTTGGCTTGTTGGCGGGCCTGCGGCCCGGTCATCCGTCGGGTTTACGCCAGCAAGTCGCTGCCGCGCGCGAACATCGATGAAATGGACGTGGCGAAGCCTTCCCACAGCGGGTCGTGGCGCTTGCCGGTGCGATGCAGCTTGACGTTGAGGCAGGCGATCGAGCCCATGCGGTAGTGCGCCATGGCCTGGAACCAGTAGAGATCTGCTGCCGCCGGCCCGCCGGCTTCGCGGTAAGCCTCGATCACTTCGGCCTGCGAGGGCGGCATGGTGGGCATGAAGCGGGAGTCCCAGGCGAGTGGATCGGAGAACAGCATCAGCCAGCCCACGTCCAGGCCCTGCGGGCCGATGCTGGAAATTTCCCAGTCGATGAGGCCGGCGATGCGGCCCTGGTCGAACAGCACGTTGCCGGGCTGGAAGTCACCGTGCACGAGTCCGATGCGCGGATTGGCCGGCATGCGCTCCAGCAACTGTTCGCCAAGCCGCGTGCCAGCGGCGAGCCACTCCGGCTGCTGGGCGTGCTTGATCACATTGGGCCAGATGGCGAGTTCTTCCGCGAGGGTGCGCGGCGTTTCCCAATCGGGCAGGGTCAGCCCGACATCCACTTGGTGTAGTTCGGCCAGCAGGCGCGCCGTTGACAGCCAGATCTCGCGCACGGCGGCAGGTTCGCGCGAGAACGACGCATGGGTGTCCCAGAGCACGAAAACCCTTCCGGGCAACTTTTCCATGATGATGAAGGGCGTGCCGAGCAGATCTTCATCGGGCGCCGCCCAGGGCACGTCCGGCACTGGCAGCCCGAGGCCATGGAGGGCGCGCAGCAGCGGCGCCTGGCGGTAGACGTCGGTGTTGCCGCGACGGGCCACGCCAAACGGCGCGAGCTTGATGACGTAGGACTTCAGCACCCTGGCCGAACCGTCCTCGACATCGAAGCCGAACGTCAGGCCCGCATGGCCGTCCTCCATGGTGGACAGCCGGGCCACGCGGGCTTCGGGACCGAAATCATTGGCGATAAAAGGCGTTAGGCGGCGGGCGATGTCTTGGGTGTCAAGCGAGGACATGGGTCGTTCCTGGGAAAACAAGGCGGGACGCAGCCACCGCGTCGATGACTGCGCCCTGCACGGGCATTGCATGAGACTTCGACCTCGGGCGGTCGCCGTCCCAGGCGAGACAAGACCATAAGCGCAGCGCACCAATCACCTGGGCGGGGCCATCCGTCAGGCAATCGACGTGGCTTGCCCCGGTTGGCGCTTGGCTTCGAGCACATGAGTCGATGACCCGCCTCATGGCCTGCGCACCCACCTGCGGCGCGGCGGCCGACGAGGTCTACGCAGCGGCCGGCGTTGGCATCGAAGACGTGAAGGCGTGAAGACGCCAAACGCGAGTTCCCGCGCAGTGGCTACGGTAAACGAACACAGCGCCGCGCATGCTCGTGCGCTTCGAAGGATGAACGACGGCACGGCCGTCCAGCCGCGGTGGTCCGCCGTCACCAGCCCGATGAAGCTGCAGTGCGGGAAGGACTCCCGCCCCGCGCTGCGGCTAGAATCGAAAGTTCCCGCCCTCCCCGCTTCTCCCCGAGAACGGACCGACGCCGCTACAGGCCTCGGACTGTGGCGCGAAACAACCGTCGCACGCATGCCGTGTGCCGCTTCATGAACTGAACTCGCGACGCCGCTCCGCGCGAGCCCGAGGAGACCCGATGAAACTAGATTCCTCCATTGCTGCCGTCGTCACCGGCGGCGCCTCCGGCCTCGGTGAGGCCACCGCCCGCCTGCTGGCAGCCCACGGCGTGAAAGTCGCGCTGTTCGATCTCAACGCCGAGCGCGGCGAAGCCGTGGCGGCGGAACTCGGCGGCGTGTTCTGCAAGGTCAACGTGACGTCCACCGGGGAAGTCGACGCGGCCTTTGCCAAGGCCCGTGCCGCCAACGGTCAGGAACGCATCCTGGTCAACTGCGCGGGCGTGGGTGGCGGCGCCGCCAAGACGGTGTCACGCGATCGCCAGACGGGTGATATCCGCGAATACCCGCTGGAAAACTTCGAACACATCATCCAGGTCAACCTCATCGGCACCTTCCGCTGCATCACCAAGAGCGCGGCCGGCATGCTCACCCTGCCGCCGCTGGATGACGGCGATCGCGGTGCCATCGTCAACACCGCCTCGGTGGCGGCGGAAGATGGACAGATTGGCCAGGCGGCTTACTCGGCGTCCAAGGCCGGCGTGGTGGGCCTGACCCTGGTGGTGGCCCGCGATCTCTCGGGCGACGCCATCCGCTGCAACACCATCCTGCCCGGCATCTTCGATACCCCGCTGCTGCAAGGCGCGCCGGAAGCCGTGCGCGCCAGCCTCTCCTACCAGGTGCCTTTCCCCAAACGCCTCGGCCAGGCAGAGGAATTCGCGCAGCTTGCCCACACCATGATCACCTGCGGCTATTTCAACGGCGAAGACGTCCGCCTTGACGGCGCCATCCGCATGGCCCCGCGCTGAAGCCACTGCTACACAAGGAACACGCCATGCCCCAAGTCTGGATCATCGATGCCTGCCGCACGCCGCGTGGCGTGGGCAAGGCGAGTAAAGGCGCGCTGTCGAGCTTCCATCCGCAACACCTCGGCGCCACCGTGCTCAAGGCCCTGGCCGAACGTAACCAGCTCGACACCTCCCTGGTGGACGACATCCTCTGGGGCACCAGTGCCCAGCGCGGCCAGCAGGGTGGGGACCTCGCCCGCATGGCCGCGCTGGACGCGGGTTATGACGTGCGCGCCAGCGGCGTAACGCTCGATCGCTACTGCGGTTCCGGCATCACCGCCGTCAACCTCGCGGCGGCCAGCGTGATGTCGGGCACCGAGGATCTAGTGATCGCTGGCGGCACGGAAATGATGTCCACCTACGGCAATCCGGGCGTGAAGACTTCGCCGTTCATGGACAGCGACAACCTGCACCTGCGGGAACTGCACCCACAGCCGCACCAGGGGATCTGCGCGGATGCCATCGCCACGCTGGAAAACATTTCGCGGGAAGCGCTGGATGCACTCGGCCAGTTGAGCCAGCAGCGCGCCGGCCGGGCCATCGCCGAAGGCCGCTTCACGCGCAGCCTCGTGCCGGTGTTCCATGCGGACGGCACCCTGGCGCTGGACCGTGACGAACTGCCGCGTCCGCAAACGACCCTGGCCGATCTCGCGGCCCTCACGGCTGCGTTCATCGCCATGGCGGATCATCCGCTGGACGCGGCCGGCACCACCTATCGCCAGCTGGTGGCGCAGGCGTACCCGGACCTACGGATTGATCACCGCCACCATGCGGGCAATTCCTCGGGCGTGGCGGACGGCGCCGCCGCACTGCTGCTGGCCTCGCCCGACTTCGCCAGGGCCCACGGCATGCAACCCCGCGCCCGCGTGGTGGCGATGGCCAATATGGGTGACTCCCCCACCCTGATGCTGAACGCGCCGGTGCCGGCCACCCACAAGGTACTGCGCAAGGCGGGGCTGTCGTTGCAGGACATCGATCTCTTCGAGATCAACGAAGCCTTTGCCGTGGTGGCCGAGAAGTACCAGCGCGATCTGGATCTGGATCGCGAGAAAGTGAATGTCAACGGCGGCGCCATCGCGCTGGGCCATCCTATCGGCGCCACGGGCGCGATGCTCATTGGCACGGTGCTGGACGAGCTGGAACGCCGGGACCAGCAGTTTGGCCTGGTGACGATGTGCGCGGCAGGCGGCATGGCACCGGCGATCATCATCGAGCGGATCTGATTTGAAGAACCTTCGCGCGCTGCTCGCCACCACAGCGCGCGTGTTCTTGCGGGTGGCGTCCGTCCCCATGACGAGGAACATGACATGAGCGTGGTCGATCCCAATAACCTGTGGCGCCAGCAGACTCCTGGCAGCAGCGACTGGCCGCGTTCGCCGCGTCCCGATGCCGCGCGCAAGTACTTCATCGTCTCGGCCGACTGCCACGTGCAGGAGCCGAATGATTTCCTCTCGGCGCGGATGGACGCGAAATTCCAGGCACGCCTGCCCGGCATCGTGCTCGGCGGTGATGGATCGAAACTCCAGAAAACCGAAGGCTTCCGCCCGATCAAGATCGGCAGCTTCACCCTGGAAGGCGAAGATCTCGAACGCAGCGAATCCGGCAAGACGCCAGGGGAACGCCTCGATGCGCTGGACCGCGACGGCGTGGACTGCGAAATCCTCTTCCCCAACAAGGGCCTCACCGTATGGGCCACGCAGGACGTCGAGTTCAGCCAGACCATGTGCCGGGCCTGGAACGACTGGGCCTGGGAAACCTTCGCCACCTACAACGACCGCCTGTCGCCCATGGCCTGCATCGCCAGCGCCGACATCGACGGCGCCGTGCGCGAAGTGGAACGCGCCGCGAAGCGCGGCTTCCGCGGGCTGTGCCTGCCCTGCAAGCCCGTGTGGGGCCCACCGGACCACGCGCACATCAACTACAACCTGCCGGTGTTCGACCCGCTGTGGGCGGCCATCACGGCCTGCGATCTCCCCATCACCTTCCACGTCTCGACCGGTCGCGATCCGCGCACTGCACGCGGCAACGGCGGCGCGGTGATCAACTACGCCGTGCATTCGCTGGCGCCGACGATGGAGCCGCTGGTGAACCTCTGCGCTTCAGGCGTGATCGAGCGCTTCCCTACCTTGCGCTTCGGCAGCATCGAGGCCGGCATCGGCTGGGTGCCGTGGATGCTGGGCGCGATGGACGAGGCCTACCACAAGCACCACATGTGGGTGCGACCCAAACTAAAAAACCTGCCCAGCGACTACTTCCGCAGCAACGGCTTTGCCAGCTTTGGCGAAGACGCTGCCGGTCTCGCGCTGATGCGCGACTTCGACCTCGCCGACAACTTCCTCTGGGCCAACGACTTCCCGCACCACGAAGGTTCCTGGCCCCATTCGGCTGCCGCCATCGAGCGGACGATGGGCCACCTCGGCGACGAGGAACGCGCCAAGCTGCTGGGCGGGAACGCGGCGCGGATCTTCAAGTTCGAGATCCCGGCGCGGTATCGCTGAGCCTGCTATGGCAGGCTGGTGATTCGCGTAGTGAGCCGGCTTCGCGCATGGCGAAGCCGGAGTGATGTGGTGGGTGCGGCAAGTGACGGGAACGGTCGTCTTCCACACCAATGATGATTGGTCGACGCCAACGAAGCCGCCCGGCAAGCCCCTGGTGTCGAGGGAGTAGAACAGCACCGCGAAGGCGCGGAGGCTATCGTTGTCGGGGGGCTAGTCGTGCGCGGGATCAGGCAGGGTCAGGGCTCCAGCGCTGTCGCGATGGAGCGGTTCCAGCAGGCAGGGTGATTGGGCTTATTCGCGTTCGACCACTTTCAGGCCATTGGCGTGGCCGCCGCAGTTCAGGCATTCCACGGCGCCGTCGTCGTAGAGGCGGAACATCGCCGAGCCACATTCGCAGTAGTAGATGCCGAGGTCGGGCCGGTCGTTGTTGCGTTTGGCAATACGCTTTTCATCCAGGTTGCTGACGTCGGTCATTGCGCACGCCTCCTGCATCCCGTCTGGATGGTGAAGTCTGGAGGATGCGTCGGGATGCTGCCGTGCGCAACCGCCGAAGCCACGCTGCCACGCGGATATTGCGCTTACAGGACTGAAGCCCGGCACCGCCTCAGTCCGTTCCCCGGCCCGGCAACCATTTGGCCAGCAGCGCCGCGATGCCGGCCTCGTCCAGCGCAGGAGGCGCCAGCGGGAACCACAGCAGCGCCTTCTGGCGGATGAGCCGCGCGATGCGGGTGGGATCGTAATAGCCGAGTTCGTCAACGCAGTCCCGAGGCATGCGGGTGACCAGCAGGAGGGCCGCCCCCAGCAGGGTTTCGCGCGCCTGCGCGGCGAGCACCTGGGCCTCGGCGAGGTCGGGATCGCCAGCGACACTGGAGGGCAGGATGCGCGCGATGAAATCGAGCAGGCGGTCGAGGGCGGGTGGCAAGGGCCAAGCCAGGTGTTGGGCCGCGGCGCGGAGCTTCTGTGGCGGCAACGCGGGATCGGCGCCGTGCGGCAAACCCAGTTGCACGGCCAGCGCCAGGCCAAGACTTTGGGCGGCATGGGCCACTGCCGGCGCGGCGGTGAAGGAGATCCAGGCCTCGGGTTTCACGCCCAGCAGCAGAGGCAGGCCTTCGCTAATCGCCTGCCAGGTGTCCCGTTTGGCCCAGGCTTCGCAGTCCGTCACTGACAGCGCGCAGGCCGGTGTGGCGGCCAGCGCCGCTTCCGTTATTCCAATACTCATCCAGGGCTTTTTTCTCGGCTGAAATGGCTGCAGGAACGCGGGAACTTAATGCTAGCCTAGCGGCCCTACCCGCAGGTCATTTGAGCATCCCACACCCATCATGAAAACCTTCAGCCTTGTCTTTGCCTTTGTTCTCGCCGTCGCCTTTGCGGCCCACGCCCCCATCGCGGAAGCCAAACGCCTGGGTGGCGGCAAGTCCTTCGGCCAGTCCTATCGCACGGCCCCGGCCGCCTCGATGGCGCCCGCGGCGCCACGCCAGCAGCCGGGCGTCGGCGCGGTCCCGGGGCAACCCGGACGCGGTCTTTTCGGCGGCGGCATGATGGGCGGTGTGCTCGGCGGCCTGCTCGCCGGCGGCCTGCTCGGCGCCATGCTGGGCGGTGGCTTCCACGGCTTCGAAGGCATCCAGTTCCTCGACATCCTCCTCATCGGGGGCATCGGATACTTCCTCTTCCGGATGCTCCGCGCGCGCGCATCCGCTGGCCCCATGCCGGTAGCGGCTGCCTATCGGGACCTCGGCCCGGTGCCCGGTGAGCCGGAACGCAGCGTCTTCGACGTGCCACATATTGGCCGTGATGGGACGGGCACTGCCTCCCCTGCGCCGTTCGTGACCGGCGGTGGATTTGGTGCCGACAGCGTACCGTTCAATTTCCCCCCGGGCTTCAACCAGAACAGCTTCCTGCTGGGTGCCAGGGAGCACTACCGCGAAGTGCAGGTGGCCTGGAACGCCAATGACTTCGCCAAGCTGGGTGAGTACCTGGCGCCCGCGCTGGTGGAAGAAGTCCGCGCAGAGCGCGATTCGCTCGGTGGCGACCAGCACACCGAAGTGCTGTTCGTGGATGCCGAAATAGTCCGCGCCGACCTGCAGGGCAACCTGGCCGAGCTCAGCGTGAAGTTCACCGGCTCGTATCGCGACAAGGTGGAAAACGTGGAAGAGCCGTTCACGGACCTCTGGCACCTGGCCCGCGACACCACCACTCCCGCGGCGCCGTGGCTCATCGTGGGCATCGAATCGGCCTGAATCCCTGGCCCGGCCCGCGCCACGTCGGTCGGGCCCGACGCGGCGTTCAGGGCTTGCCGGTGTAGCGAACCCGGTAAACCACCCCCGCCTGATCGTCCGCGATCAGCAACTCGCCCGCCGGCGTCTGCACGATGTCGGTGGGCCGTCCCCAGGCCATCTCGTCCTGCAGCCAACCCGTGATGAACGGCACGGCTTTGCCGGGTTTGCCCTGCGCGTCCAAAGTGACCTGCACCACCTGGTAGCCACTCTTCCGCGAGCGGTTCCAGGAACCGTGTTCGGCGATGAAGAGCGTGTCCTTGAACCCGGCCGGGAATTGCTTGCCGGTGTAGAAGGCAAGGCCCAGCGGCGCCACGTGGCCGCCGAGTTCAAGCGCCGACGGCGTGAACTTGAGCGCCGGCGCCCTGGCCGCGAATTCCGGATCCGGCGTGCCTGCCCCGTGGAAATACGGGTAACCAAAGTGCTGGCCAGGCGCGGTGACGTGGTTCAATTCGCAGGACGGCAGATCGTCGCCCAGCCAGTCTCGGCCGTTGTCGGTGAACCAGAGTTCTCCAGTGCGCGGATGCCAGGCCATGCCGACCGAATTGCGGACGCCGCGGGCGACGGTTTCGCGCCCACCGCCGTCCACGCGCATGCGCAGGATCGACGCGTAGGGCAGCGCCGGATCGCAGATATTGCAGGGCGCACCAATCGGTACGTAGAGCAGGCCGTCGGGGCCGAATCCGATGGCTTTCCAGCCGTGGTGGCGGTCGCTCGGCAGATCCTTGACCACTACGACAGGCGTGGGTGGGGCATCGAGGTGATGGTCGATGTCATCAAACCGCAGGATGCGGCTGACGTCCGCCACCCACAGGCTGCCGTCGCGATAGGCGACGCCAGTGGGCATCACCAAATCGGTGGCGATGATCTTGACGTGATCCGCCCGGCCATCGCCATCCTCGTCGACCACGGCGCGGACTTCACCCCGCTGGCGTGAACCGACGTACAGCACGCCGCGCGGACTCAGCGCCATCTGGCGGGCATCGGGCACCGCATCGGCGTAAACCGAGATCTCGAATCCGGGCGGAACTTGCAGCAGCCAGAGCGGAAGCTCGGTGGCGGTGACGGCATGGCTCGCAGCCAGCAGTGCGAGGCCGCCGGTCACGGCGCTGAAAGGTTTGCTGGCCGGCCGAATCGACACGGCGCCTCAGTGCTCCTGCGACATCCGTTCAGTGGTCTGCGACAGGCGATGGATCAGCGTGCGCAGGAACACCTTGAGGAAGCGCACCTGGCAGTTGAGCGAGGCCTGCGAGATCACGGTGGAGTTGAGCTTCAGCAGGGAGGTTGAGCCGTCCGCGAGGATGGTGGCGGTGCGCTTGGTCTTGGCCAGGTAGCCCATTTCGCCGAAGCAGTCACCGGCCGACAAGGTGCGGAACTGGTGCCCGCCCTTCTCCACCCGCACTGCGCCGGTGACGATGATGTAGAAGCAGTCGTCGATTTCACCTTCGACGATCACGTGCGCGCCTTTGGTGAAGTTCTGCCATTGGCCGGCGCGCACGATTTCCCAGATTTCCGATTCCGGAAAGCCCTGGAAGAATTCAAGCTGCTTCACGGCGTGGAATTTCTCTTTTTCCTGGAGGTCTTCGCGCGGCTGCTCGAGCAGGCGATCGAAGGCGCGCGCCAGGTCGGCGGCCAGATCGCCACCCATCGAGTAGCGCTCGCCACACGTCTTGGCCAGGGCCTTCATGATGATGCGTTCGAGTTCCTGCGGCATTTCGGCGCGGAATTCGCTCATCTTCGGCGGCGATTCGTTGAGGATTTTCTGCACCAGGCGCGAGAAGTTCTCCGCCTGGAACGGATGGCGGCCCGTGAGCAGTTCGTAGAGCACCACGCCGAGGGAAAAGATGTCGGTCTGGCCGGTGATGATTTCTTCCGAGATCTGCTCGGGCGACATATAGCGCGGTGAGCCTGCCAGGCCCATCGGCAGGGTTTCGGTGGTGTCCATCTTGCTCAGCTGGGCGATGCTGAAATCGGCGATCTTGACGTCCAGCTCATCGGTGACGAGGATGTTGGTAGGCTTGATATCCCGGTGCACCACGCCTTGGCGGTGGGCGTAATCGAGGGCCCGCGCGCACTTGAAACCCATCTCGACCACACGCTCCAGGGGCAGCAGGTTGTCGGGGCGGCAGAAGGGCTTGAGCGTCTGGCCGTCTTCCACGTACTCCATCACGATATAGCAGGTCTCGCCGTCGACCCCTGCATCGTAGATGCTGACGACATTGGGGTGGGTGAGGCGCCCGGCAGTGTGCGCCTCGTTGAAGAACATCTTGCGGTAGCGGTCACCCGACTCGGCGTCGTCGAGCTGGTCGGAATGCGCGACCTTGATGGCCACGGGACGGTCGATGTAGAGATCGTGACCCAGATAGACCCTCCCCATGCTGCCGTGGGCGATTTCGCGCACGACTTCGTACTTTCCAAGCCGGGTCAGCGGTTCCGCGTTGCTCATGGCGCTGCAAGATTCATGGGTACGGGGCCTTGAATGAGGTGCCCGAGGATAGCAAAGTCACTTCGCCACTCCCACCCAGCAAACCGTGTCACGGGACGCCGGTCCCGGATCGAAAGGCCATCGCGATGCGCGCCCCCTACGCTTCCCTGCAAGTCCACGCCAGGCGCCTGCTCGCCTGCAGCACAACGAGCCTGTTCAAGGCCGATACCGGCCGCGTGCGGGACTTCTCCCTGGCGGCCGCCGGACTCGAACTCGATTACGCCAAGCAGCGCGTGGACCGCCCCGCGCGCGCCGCACTGTTGGCGCTGGCCGCCGAACAGGGACTCGCGGCGAAGATCGCGGGCCTCTTCCGCGGTGATATCGTCAATCCAAGCGAGCAGCGCCCGGCCCTGCATACGGCGCTGCGGAACCCCGGGGACCTCGGCGCCTGCGTCGACGGCGTGCCAGTAGGCCCGCTGGTCGCGGCGACGCTGGATCGGGTGGAGGCCGTGGTAGCCAGCATCGCCGACGGCCGCTGGCTTGGTGCGAGCGGCCAATCCATCACCGACGTGGTCAACCTTGGCATCGGGGGTTCGCACCTTGGGCCGCAACTGGCCTGTGACGCGCTGCGCTACCTGCACACCGGCCAGCCGCGTGTGCACTTCGTATCCAACGTGGATGGCGGCGACATCGACCGCTGCCTGCGCAACCTCGATCCCCAGCGCACGCTCTTCATCGTGGCCTCCAAATCCTTCACCACGCCGGAAACCGCGCTGAACGCCCGCACTGCGCAGCGCTGGATCCTGGACGCCACCCACCAGCCGGACGCCATCGCCCGGCATTTCTTTGCCATCACCGCCAATCCGCCGCGGGCCGAAGCCTTTGGCATCGCGCCCGACAACATCCTGCCGATGTGGGACTGGGTGGGTGGTCGGTATTCGCTGTGGTCGGCCATCGGCCTGCCCATCGCGCTTGCGATCGGCATGCCTGCCTTCCGCGCCCTGCTGGCCGGCGCACGCGAAATGGATCTGCATTTCCGCCACGCTCCGCTCGACGCCAGCATGCCCGTACTGCTGGCATTGCTGGGCTGCTGGAACACCAACGTGCTGGACGCCGAAACCCATGCCGTAATCCCTTACGACGACCGCCTGGGGCTTTTCCCGGACTGGCTGCAGCAGCTTGAAATGGAAAGCAACGGCAAGCATGTCACCCTCGACAATGGGCCCGTGGCCGGCCACACGGCCCCGGTCGTGTGGGGAGGCGTCGGCACCAACGTGCAGCATGCGTTCTTCCAGCTGCTGCACCAGGGCACGCGGCGAATCCCCGTGGACTTCCTGCTGCCGCTGACCCATCCGCGATCACCCCGGGCCCACCACGACATGCTGGTGGCCAACTGCGTCGCGCAGGCCGAGGCCCTCATGATCGGTCGCAGCCGCGAGGCGCTGCTCGCGGAAAACCCCGACGCGATGCTCGCCCTGCATCGCGAAGAGCTTGGCAACCAGCCCAGCAGCGTGATCGCCTTCGAGGCCCTGACCCCAGGCACCTTGGGCGCGCTGCTGGCGCTCTACGAGCACAAGACCTTCGTGCAGGGCGTGCTGTGGAACATCAACTCCTTCGACCAGTGGGGCGTGGAGCTGGGTAAGCAGCTGGCGGCGATCTTGCTTGGGGAAATCGCCGACGGCCGCGTGAGCGAGGCCCACGACGCCTCCACCCGCAGCCTGCTGGAGCGTTACCTCGCCGTGCGCGACGGTTAGCGCTGCTGGGTCAGGAGTTCGCTGGTGGTGATGAGGCGGTCGATGAGGACCGACGTGAAGACCTTGTAGAAGCGGAGCTGGCAGGCCGGGGCCACCTGCTCCAGTAGCGAGGCGTTGAGCTTCATCAGCGAGAGCGGTGTCTCGGCCGTGACGGTGGCGGTGCGCTTGATGTTCCGCAGGTAGGCCATCTCGCCGAAGCAATCCCCCACCGACAGGCGCTGCAGGACGCTGCCCTGCTTGCTCACCGTCACCTCGCCCGCCGTGATGATGTAGAGCGCGTCGTCGATCTGCCCTTCGCGCACCACGGCATCCCCCTGCGCCACTTCGATCCACACGCTGGCCCGCACGATTTCCCACAGCTCGCCGTCGGTGAAGCCACGGAAGAATGCCAGCCCCTTCATGTATTCGAATTTCTCGCGGGCGGGGATGTCTTCCTGCGGCCGCTGCAGGTGGCTGAAAGCCATGCTGAGGTCGGAGGCGAGGTCCAGCCCGGTGCGATAGCGTCGTTCCGTTTGCTTTTCCAGCGCCTTAATCACGATCCGCTGCACCATCGGCGCGAGCTCGGGTCGGTACAAGGTGAGGGGCACGGGATCCTCGTTGACGACGCGATCGATCAGCGCGGCGAAGCTCTCCGCGCCGAAAGGGTGGCGACCGGTGAGCAGTTCGTAGGCCACCACGCCCAGCGAGAACAGATCAGTCTGGCTGGTGATCATGTCTTCCTGCACCTGCTCGGGTGACATGTAGCGCGGCGAGCCGACGAACCCGAGTGGCATGGTCTGTGACAGATCGGTACGGTTGATGTGGGCGATGCTGAAGTCGGCGATCTTCACGTCCATCATGCGCGTGAGGAGGATGTTGGACGGCTTGATGTCGCGGTGGATTACGCCCTGGCGGTGCGCGTAATCAAGCGCCTTGGCGCAGCGGAAGAGGATTTCCGCGACCTGGTTCAAGGGCAGTAGGTTGTCGGTGCGGCAGTAGGGCTTGAGGGTGTCGGCGCCTTCGATCAGCTCCATCACGATGTAGCACTTTTCCTTGTCCACGCCCGCATCGAAGATGTCGAGGATGTTGGGATGCCGCAGCATGCCCGCGGTGTGCGCTTCGTTGAAGAACATCTTGCGGAACCGTTCGCCGGAGTCGCGTTCCTTCAGCGCGTCGGCGATGGCGACCTTCACGGCCACGAGCCGGCCGATGTACGGATCGAAGGCCTCGTACACCACACCCATGCTGCCGCGACCGACTTCCCGGTGCAGTTCGTATTTGCCCAACTTGGTGGGAATGGAGGAGTCGCTCATCGGGACCGGCGTTCAGTGGTATTCGGGATTGGGTTCAAGGCTGCCTCAGGAGTTTGAGTCTAGCAGGCTGGCCGCCCGTGGCCCGCACCATGCGCAAGGAGCGCTAAGGCTATAATCGGCCAATGACCGCAACACCCAAACCTTCCCAGCTCAACGCACTGCTCGTCCTGGCGGCCTTCATCGCCCTGGGTGGTGGGATGATCTTTGCCGTGGTGCGCGCGCCCGAGGCGCCCCAGGTGCCTGGGCTCCTGTGGCCGGCGCCCCCCGTCGTGCCCGCTTTCAGCCTGGGTTCCGCTGCCGGGGGCCAACTGACCGCAGCCAACTTGAAGGGCCACTGGACCTTGCTCTTCTTCGGGTTCACGCACTGCCCCGACGTTTGCCCCACCACCCTTGCCGTGCTGAAACAGGCCGCAGCCAAGCTCAAGGACGATCCACTGTACCGGGACCTGGGCCAGGTGCTGTTCGTCTCCGTTGATCCAGAACGCGATACCCCGGAAACACTCGCGAAGTACGTCCACTACTTCAACCCGGCCTTCCTTGCGGCCACCGGCCAGGACGCGGCCCTCAATGCGCTCACCGGCCCGCTGTCGGTGATCCGCGCGAAAGTGCCTGACGGCAAGGACGACTACACCTTCGACCACACCGCTTCCATCTTCCTCGTCGACCCGGCATTGCGGGTGCTGGGGAGGTTCAGCCCGCCGCACGATCCGGCCAGCCTCGCCGAAGGCTTCCGCGCCATCTCGGCCTTTGGAACAAGCCATCCATGAAATCACTGCTGCTCCTGCTATTGCTGCTGGGCCCCGCCTTCGCCGACGCCGCGTGCCCGGGCCTTGAAATCACCCATGCCTGGCTCCGGGAGCCGCCGCCTGGTGCCAAGGGTACTGCGGGCTACCTGCAGATCCACAACACCGGGCCAAGTGCCGCCCGCCTTGGCAATTGGCGCAGCGAGCGCTTCGGGATGGTGATGTTGCACGAGACTGTGCAAGTGGGAGACCGCAGCAGCATGCGCCATCTCGACACCTTGGACGTGCTGCCCAAAGGCGTCGCGAGCCTGGCGCCAGGGGGCCTGCACTTGATGCTCATGGGTCCAAGCACGACGCTGCATGCGGGTGAGTCGGTGGAGTTCCTCGTCTCCTGCGGGGGCGCGACACTCAAATTCCCGGTAACCGTCACGGCCGACGGCCCGGTGCAGCCGTGAGTGTGCTTGACCAGCTGCTGGTGCTGCCCCAGCACGTGCTACCCCAGCGGGCGCTATCACACGCCGTCCGCTGGATCACCCGGCAGGAATGGCCGGCCGTCGTGCCGCGCGCCATCCGCAGCTTTTGCACGCATTACCGGGTATCGCTGGACGAGGCTCAGGTCAGCGACCCGGAAGCCTATCCAAGCTTCAATGCCTTCTTCACCCGCGCACTCAAACCCGGCGCCCGGCCGATAGCCGACGCCGCCGTCGTGAGCCCGGCGGACGGGAAAATCAGCCAGCTTGGCCGCATCGAGCAGGGCCGACTGATCCAGGCCAAGGGAAAGACCTTCAGCCTGGAGGCCTTGCTTGGTGGGGACACGGCCCTGGCGGCAAAACTGGACGGGGGTTGTTTCGCAGTCATCTACCTCGCCCCGCGCGACTACCACCGCGTGCACTCGGCCGTGGACTGCACGGTGGATGAGGTCTGCTTCGTGCCCGGGCTGCGCTATTCCGTGAACGATCGGACGTCGCGGGTCGTCGACGGCCTTTACGCGCGCAACGAGCGCGTGGTGCTGTCGGGCCAGTGCGGTTTCGGGCCCTGCGCCCAGGTGTTGGTGGGCGCGATGCTGGTGAGTTCGATGTCGGTCAAGGATTTCGATCTGGAAACGCTGGAACGTGGCGCCACGGCGGCCGTTCGCGAAACCCTGCCCTCGCCCTTGCGTCGTGCGCGGGGTGAGGAGCTTGGCCGCTTCAACATGGGTTCCACCGTGGTGCTGGTGCTGCCGCCAGGCGCACCCGGCTGGGCGACGACACTGGCTGCGGGTCAACCGGTGGTGATGGGCCAGCGCTTGAGCGAGGGCTAGCAGCCTGTCGGACTTGGGGAGCGTCGGCTGCGAACCGACCGCAGCCGTCCATTCGGCACCGTCTTTTTGCCCCATAGCCGGGCTATGGGCCTG
>JAYTTZ010000222.1:0-5586 GCA_043744805.1 Gammaproteobacteria bacterium | reverse complement strand
ACAGATAGCGCGCCACCGCTTCGGCGAGCCCGCACTGAACGGGCGCACACGCGGATTCCGCAGCCTTCACCTTGTCGACCAGCGCCCGGTAGCGCGCAGCGTAGGCCGCGTTCTGATAGGCGGTGAGGAAAACGACCCGCCGCTCCACGGTCTCCTCGAACGACTGCGACAGCGTGCGGTTCTCATCGCGGTTCTCGGCCTTGGGCGTCGCCAAAGCTTCCACCGCGTCACGGTCGAGCGCCGCGCGGCGGCCCCAGTGGAACGCGGCGAGATTCATCGGCACCGCCTCGCCGTTCAAGGCGATCGCCTGCTCGATGGCATCGGCCGACAGCGGCAGCGCGCCCAGCTGGTAGGCGAAGCCGACCATGAAGATGTTGGCGCCGAGCGACGAGCCGAACAGCGCGGTGGCAAGCCGCGACGCGTCGATGAAATGGGTGTGCTCGCGGCCGGCGCCGCCCGCGATGGCGCGCTTCAATCGTTCGGTCGGCAGCGAGAAATCGGCGTTGCGGGTGAAATCACCCGGCATGAATTCCGACGTGTTGACGATCATCGCGGTGCCGGGTTTCACCGCCGACAACACCTTCTTGTTGCCGGCCACCACGATATCGCCGCCGAGCACCAGGTCGGCGCCGCCGGCCGCGACGCGAATGGCGTGGATGTCCTCGGGCCGCTCGGCGATCCGCATGTGGCTGTAGACCGCGCCGCCTTTCTGGGCGAGGCCGGCCATGTCGATGACGCCGACGCCCTTGCCCTCAAGATGCGCCGCCATGCCGAGAATGCCGCCGATGGTGACGATGCCGGTGCCGCCGACGCCGGTGATGATGATGTTGTAGGTCTGGCCGAGCTTCGGATGCGAAGGCTCTGGAAGCTTCATGACCTCCTGGTCCTGGGCCACGCCCTTGCCCTTCTTCAATTTCGCGCCATGCACGGTGACGAAGGACGGGCAGAAGCCCTTCACGCAGGAGAAGTCCTTGTTGCAGGACGACTGGTCGATGGTACGCTTCCTGCCGAACTCGGTCTCCAGCGGCTGCACCGAAACGCAGTTCGACTTCACGCCGCAGTCGCCGCAGCCCTCGCATACCGCCGGGTTGATCATCACGCGCTTGTCGGGATCGGGGAATTTTCCGCGCTTGCGGCGGCGCCGCTTCTCGGCCGCGCAGGTCTGGTCGTAGATGAGCACGGAAACCCCTGCGTACTCGCGCAGCGCCCGCTGGACGGCATCGAGATCCTTGCGGTCGTGCACGGTGAGGGAGTCGGGCAGTCCGGCGCGGCCCGCGTAGCGTTCGATCTCTTCGCTGACCAGCGCAATGCGCCCCACGCCTTCCGCCGCCACCTGCTGGGCGAGCATCGGCACGGTCAAGGTGCCGTCGATGGGCTGCCCGCCGGTCATCGCCACGGCGTCGTTGTAGAGGATCTTGTAGGTGATGTTCACCTTCGCGCTCACCGCCGCCCGCAGTGCCAGTGAGCCGGAATGGAAATAGGTGCCGTCGCCGAGGTTGGCGAAGACGTGGGGTCGTTTGGAGAACGGCGCCTGGCCGATCCACGGCGCGCCTTCACCACCCATCTGGCAGATGGTCTTGTTCTCGTCCGGATAGATCGACGCCGCCATCACGTGGCAGCCGATGCCGGCCAGCGCGAGGCTGCCGTCCGGAACCTTGGTGGAGGTGTTGTGCGGGCAGCCCGAGCAGTAGTAGGCGGGGCGGATGGGCGTATCCACGGCTTTTTTCAGCACGGCTTCCTTGGCGTCGAGGAACGCAAGCCGCGCGTTGATGAGATCGCTCCGGTGGAAGCGCGCGATGCGTCCGGCGATGACGCGGGCGATTTGCGCGATGGAGAAATCCACCTTCGCCGACAGCAGCCATTCGCCGCGCGGATGCACCCACTCGCCCTGTTCGTCGAACTTGCCGATGACGCGGGGGCGCACGTCCGGGTGCCAGTTGTACAGGTGTTCCTTCAACTGGTACTCGACGATCTGGCGCTTCTCCTCCACCACGAGGATTTCCTCGAGGCCTTTCGCGAACTCACGCACCCCATCGGGCTCGAGCGGCCAGGGCATCGACACCTTGAAGATACGGAGGCCAATCCTGGGTGCGTTCTCCTCGTCGATGCCCAGTTCTTCCAGCGCTTCCAGCACGTCCATGTAGGACTTGCCCGAGGCGATGATGCCGAGGCGCGCGTTCGGCGAATCGATGGTGGTGCGATTGAGCTTGTTGAGTCGCGCGTAGGCGAGCGCTGCGTAGATTTTGTAATCCTGCATCAGCGCTTCCTGCTTGCGCGCCTGGATGCCAAGGAGATCCAGGGAAAGCCGGCAGTTGAGCCCACCTTCGGGCATCCGGAAATCCGTGGGCACCAGGGTCTGTACGCGCAGGGGATCGGCTTCGATCGAGGCGGAAGACTCCACCGTGTCGGCCAGCGCCTTGAAGCCCACCGCGCAGCCCGAGAAGCGCGACATCGCAAAGCCGTGCAGGCCGAGTTCGATGTACTCGTTGACGTTGCAGGGATAGAGCACGGGGATCATGGAGGCCGCGAAGAGGTGGTCGCTCTGGTGCGGCAAGGTGGACGAATACGCACCGTGGTCGTCGCCCGCCACCAGCAGCACGCCGCCGTGCTTCGCGGTCCCTGCGTGGTTCATGTGCTTGAAGACATCCCCGCAGCGGTCCACGCCTGGACCCTTGCCGTACCACAGCGCAAAGACGCCGTCGTAGCGTGAGCCCCCGGTGAGTTCCAGTTGCTGGCTGCCCCAGACGGCGGTGGCGGCGAGTTCTTCGTTCACACCCGGCTGGAACACCACGTGGTGCGCGGCGAGGTGTGGCTTCGCATGCCACAGCGCTTGGTCGAGGCCGCCCAGCGGCGAGCCGCGATAGCCGGAGACGAAGCCGGCAGTGTCGAGGCCGGCAGCGAGATCGCGGCGGCGCTGCACGAGGGTCAAGCGCACCAGCGCCTGGATGCCAGTGAGGTAGACGCGTCCGGAGTCGGACACGTATTTGTCGTCGAGCGAGACCTTTTCCATGACGTTCTCCGTGGTCCTACGACACCCGTTCAGGGCGCGCAGGCCGTTCGCTGCCGGGGCGCGGGTACGCGCCCCGGCAGGGGGTTGGAATCCTGCCTCGACGTTTGGTCCTGGCAGGCTTGGTGGCGAGCGTGCAGTCGGCTGTACCGTGGCTGGCGCCGCCTTCGCGAGCGGCGGTACGTCTCGTGGAGTACCGTCACCGCGAGCTCATCTTATTTTTGATCGGGGAGAAAAGGTGTCTTTTTTTCTCCCGAATTGGCCACAATAAAAAAATCTTTTTCCGATTGAAGGTGCATGCCATGGCGCTCGACAAGACCGATCTGGCCATCCTGGGGGTCCTGCAGCAGGACAGCCGGGCCAGCCTGCAGGACATCAGCGCAAAAGTGGGCCTGTCCGCAACACCCTGCTGGAACCGCATCAGGAAAATGGAGACCGACGGGGTCATCCAGGGCTACACGGTGCGCATCGACCAGGTGGCCGTCGGGTTTACCGAAACCGTGCTGGTGCAGGTGACCCTCGACAACCACAGCGAGGAGACCCTGTTCGAGTTCGGCCGGTTGCTGGCCGCAATTCCGGAAGTCATCGAAGCCTTCCTGATTTCCGGCGATTACGACTACCTCATCCGCATCGCCGTGCGCGACACACGGGACTACGAGCGCCTGCTGCGCGAGAAGCTCTACCGCATCCCGGGCATTCGCCACAGCAAATCGAGTTTCGTGCTGCGCCGGCTTAAAGAAAGCTCGCTGCCCCTGGAACTGGCGCCGGTCACTCGGAAAGGGCGCTGAGGGCCGGAATCGCCGGAGCGCCCTTGGGAAGCTTTCGCTGCGGTGCGCAAGTCGTCGGCGTGCCGCCGTTCTGGTCGGAGCTCGCCACGCCACAGTGTCTGCACGGCGGCTCTGGAGGTCCTGCAGGAAATCGGCACCGAAGCGTCGATTGGCCCAATCAAACACCTGAAGAGCCGATTCCCGGATGAGCCGGTCATCCAGCGCGTTGCAGATCTCACCCTCCAGCGCATCAATGGGACGGAGTCCCGGCAGGGTGGCCCTGGCGAGCGGACCTTCCGTCAGCACCCGCCGGGAAGCAACGCAGGTTCCGCGCTGCGCGCCGCTGCGCTCGCCGGCCACCCCGATCCCGACCGGGGGCAGTCGGGAGGAGATTGGAGCGCCCCGTGCCGCTGATCGGCACCCGTTTGCGGTCAGGCGGGAATGATTTTCCGCCGCCTCAGGAAGCCGAGACACGCCTCGGCGAGGCCTGCCGGATCTTCCATCATGATGAGGTGCCCCATGCCTTTGGCGATGCCACCTTCGGCCAGGCCGTTGGGGATCGCGGCGATCGTGTCCAGCACGTGCTGGTCCGGGATGTGGTAGTCCGCCTCGCCCTTGAACAGGAAGACCGGGCATTTGATCTGGTGCAATTTGTCGCGCACGTCGTGGTCGTTCCACGCATCCATGTCCGCCACGCAGGTTTCCTGGTAGGTGGCGCGGTGCTGCCATTTGGATTCAATGACCTTGCGTTCCTCGCAGGGGAAGTACATGGCCGAAGTGGAGGCGTTGTCCACCAGCGCAGGGAAGCCCGGGAAGGTATGCGGGTCGGCATAACCCGAGAGGAAGGAAATGGAACCGGTGCGCGCCGCTGATTCAAAGGCCATCCCTGCGCGAATGCCGTCGGGATGGTTGCAGGCAAGCTGCAGGGTCATGTCCCCGCCGATGCCGCTACCGCAGACCACGGGTTGCTCGCCCGGACAAACCGCCTGGATGAAGCTCCACACCCACTCCGAGTAGTCGAACATCTTGCGGAAGGGCTTCCAGTCCACGGGATAGGACTTGGCGTGGCCCGGGAGATCTGGCGCTATGACGTGGAAGCCGGCCTCGGCCATGAGGGGCATGAAGTACTGCCACTGCAGCGAGCAGGCCCAACCCATGTGGATGCAGATGAGGGGAATGCCGCTCCCGCATTCGTCGTAGTAAGCCCGCGTGCCCTGGACTGTGGCATAGCGTCCGGTGATTTCATGCGCCATGGTGTTTGCCTCCTTCAGGCTTTCGCGAGCAGCTGGCGAATCGCCACCAGCATCAGGTGCGTGGATTCGTAGAGCCGATTGGCCTGCAGCAAGTTGCCATCGACCGCGATCGCGCCAGTGTCCAGCAAGTAGCCTTGCGCGCGGGATCCGTCGCCCAGCGCCTGCCAGATCTCCAGCGGCGCGCTGATCGAATAATCCCAGCCCAGCGGATTGGCCATCGGGAAATACTCCATCACTTCCAGCACTTTTCCGCCGTAAAGCTTCAGCCAGTAGCGCTGGCTGCCAAAGACGAGCAGCACCTTCACGTCGGACCAGCGGCTGGCCACGTTGAAGGCGGGGTTGGGGTCGAGGGAAGACTTCAATGCCTGCACGAACGCGAGGCTCGGGAATTCCATGGGTTGCTCCTTGTGGGCTCGTGATCGAAGTGGGCGTGGCCAGGGTGTCGTCGAGCATACGATTCTTTGGTTGGAGGTTAAACGCATGATCGACCTGCGGAGTCCGGCCCCATGGCTTGCCGCCCTCTTGTGCAATGCGCCACCGGATGAGTTGCCGAGGACAC
>JAYTTZ010000221.1:0-21850 GCA_043744805.1 Gammaproteobacteria bacterium | reverse complement strand
CGGTCGCGGACTCACCAAGCACGGCCAGCAACTGGCGGAATCGCGCGGGCTCGCCAGTGGTAAAGGCCGTGGTGCGGCCACGTCGTTCGGGCGCCGCGAGGAGGTTTTCCAGGGCAAGGCGTCGGCGCAGTTCGCGGGCCACGGCCGGGGCGGGATCGATGATGTCCACCCCGGGTCCGGCAATGCTGCGGATGGGCCCCGCAAGCCAGGGGAAGTGCGTGCAGGCAAGGACGAGGGTGTCCGCACCTTCTGCCAGCAGCGGCGCCACGTAGGTCGTGAGCAGCGCGCGGGTCCTGGGGGTGTCGAGCGCGCCGGACTCCACGCATTCCACGAGCCCCGGACACGCCTGCGCCAGGATCCGCACGTCGCGGCCGTGGGCGTCGCGAAGCCGCGTGAAGTTGTCGGCTTCCACCGTTCGCCGCGTGGCCAGCACCCCGACCACCCCGCTCCGGGTGCCGAGGGCCGCAGGCTTCACGGCAGGCTCGATGCCGACGATGGGCAGGCTGAAGCGTGCACGCAGGGCCTTCACGGCCACGCCGGTGGCGGTATTGCAGGCCACCACCAGCGCCTTCGCACCCGCGTCCACCAGCGCCTCGGCGATCTGGAGCGCGCGGGCGGTCACGAAGTCTTCGCTGCGATCACCCCATGGCGCGCAAGCGGAGTCAGCCACGTAGCGAAGGTCTTCGCCCGGCAGTTCGCGCCGGACTTCGCGCAGCACCGACCAGCCGCCGATGCCGGAATCAAAAACGCCAATGGGGGAAGACTTCGGCACCCGGAATTGCCGCGGCCTAGCGGGGCCACCCGGACGCTGCGGCCTGCTTCACGCACTGCCTTCGTCGAACAGCGAGGGCAGGCGGTTCCTTTGCAGCTTGCCGGTGGAGGTCAGTGGTAAATCGGCGGCGTCCACGAAGCGCACGTGGCGCGGGGTCTTATAGGCGGCAAGCTTGAGGCGGCAGTGCGCGGTGAGTTCTTCCTCGCTGGCCTGCGCTCCGGGCTTCAGCACGATGACCGCCGCCAGGGCTTCATCGAGTCGCGCATCGGGGATCCCCGTGACGAAGGCCATTTCCACCGCCGGATGCCGACCCAGGGTTTCTTCCACTTCTGCGGGCGCCACGTTGATGCCGCCGGTCTTCACGATTTCCTTGAGTCGACCGCGAAAATAGAGGTAGCCCCTGGCATCGAGCAGGCCGAGATCGCCGGTGCGGAAGAAGCCATCGGCAGTGAAGACTTCCGCGTTGCGCGCGGCGTCGTGCCAGTAGCCCGGCATGAGGTTGCCACGCAGGGCGACCTCGCCCACCTCGTCGGCGGACAGCGCCTGCCCGTCCTCGCCGAGGATGCGGATCTCGACGCCGTCCAGCGCGCGCCCGACCGACTGCACCCGACGCGACAGCGGTTCGGTGGCGTCGGTTACCGCGGAATTACCGTAGGCCTCGGTCAGGCCGTAGACATTGCAGATCCCGTGCACCCCAAGCTCGGCCACCCGCGCAATCTGCGTGGGCGTGCCGATGGTCACGCCCGTGCGCAAGGTGTCCAGCTTGCGGCTGCGACGGTCCGGGTGTTCCCACAGCGCGAGCGCCATATTGGGCGTGCCGTAGAACACGGTGCAGGCTTCTTCCTCGATGATCCGCAGCGCCTCGCCGGGCTCGAAGGACGCTTGCAGCACGACGGTGCCCCCATGCGTCAGCACGGCGAAGAGCCCGTTCACGCAGGCCAGCGACCAGAACATCGAGACGGCCAGCCACAGACGATCGTCGGGCACCAGGTGCTGGCGCTCGCCTATTTGCCACATGTTGTCGATGAGGCCGCCGTGCTTCAGCGGCACGCCCTTGGGCCGGGCCGTGGAGCCGGAGGTAAAGAGCAGGCAGGCGACGTGGTTTTCGGTGAGCTTTTCCGTTTCAGCATTGACCGCTGCGGGCGGCACGTCTTCACCGCGCTCGAGGAAAGCATCGAAGGCCAGCAGCTTGGACCGCGGGACGTCGGTCACGCAGATCACGGCTTCCAGGTGTTCCAGCGGTTCGTCCAGCGCGCAGGTTTCATCGATGAGCTCCACCAGATCGGTGTTGCGGAAGCTGGCTTCGATGAACAGCAGCTTCACGCCCGCGTGCTGCAACTGGTAGGCGAGTTCATGTGCGGTGGCCCAGGTGTTGAGCCCGACCGCGATAGCACCTAGCGCCATCGCCGCGAAATCAATGACCAGCCACTCGGGTCGGTTGCCCATCAGGATCCCCACGCGATCACCCGCGCGCACGCCGCTGGCCAGCAGGGCGCGCGCGGCGAGCCCCACCTGCCCGGAAAACTCCGCGTACGACAGGCGACGGTTGGCGCTGACCACGAACTCATGGTCCGGGGCGCGTGCAGTCATTTCGGCCAGCAGTGCTGGCACGGTGCGGGCGGTGGGCTTGTGCGGGCGGGGGCTAGTCAAGGTGGATTCTACTCGTAGTGCGGGATCCGCTTGTCACGGAAAGCGCTCACGCCTTCGGCGAAGTCGGCGCTGGCGCGAACCCGTTCTCCGCGTGCTTGTTCGGCACTTTCACGCGCCAGGGTGGCGAGGGCCATGGTTTCGCTGATCTGGGTCTTCACGGCTTGTACGGCCTGCGGACTGTTGGCGGCGATGCGGGTGGCGGCGGCGATGGCGTCACGCAGCAGGCAGCTGTTCGGCACGATGTGGTTGATGAGGCCGATGCGCTGCGCTTCATCGGCCTTGATCAGGTGCCCTTCCAGCAGTAGCGACATCGCGTTCACGTAGCCCACCTGCGCCACCAGCTTGGCGGTGGCACCGCCGAAGGGATAGATCCCCCACTTCACCTCCGGCAGCCCGAAGCGCGCTTCCGGCACGCTGTAGCGGATGTCGGTGGACAGCAGCAACTCCACGCCGCCGCCCGCGCACACGCCGTTGACCGCCGCGACGATGGGCTTGGGGTAGGTCGAGGTCTTGAGGAGTGCGCGGTTGATGATGCGCGCGGTGTCTTCGCTGGCGCTCAAATCGCCGCTGATGTCGGCGCCCGCGCTGAAGGCCTTGTCGCCCGCGCCGGTGATCACGATGCACCGGACCGTGGAAGCTTCGAGCGTGTCCCAGAGCGCGGCGAGTTCAGCCAGCATGGCGCGGCTCAGCGCATTGCGCTTCGCCGGGTTGTCGATGGTGACCAGCGCCACATGGGGAGTGGGCTGGGCAAGCACAATGGGCATTCAGGACCGCCTCAAGCTGGATTCAGGAGCACAGCATCAATCAGACCGCGCTGCATTAGCCACCCCCACCCGAGCTCGGCAGGGGCAAGTGGCACACCACCCGACTGTCGCCGCTACGGGTCCGGCGGCTGCCGGGACCAAAGGGTGGGCGCGTGTGCTCGCGGCCGTGGAGCACACGCCGCCTGGAGGCCCGCATAGATACCATATCCGGCGTCCTGCCGGCCCATGGCCGCGTCAGCTGGATTGAAATCTGCCGGCGCTTGCCGAGTTCCGCGGCCCGGGCGAACGCCCCGCACGCTCGGCACCTTGCGAGCGGCAAGGGTCGTCGCGCGCGGCTTTCAGCCCGGCTTGAGGCCCGCCAGGAAGCCTTCAATCGCGGCCACGGTGCCGGGCGCGTCGAGATCCGGCTCGAAGTTCGCTCCCCATAACTCGACTGCCACGGCAGCGGGGCGCAGTCCCTGCGCGCGCTCGAAGTAGGGCCAGAGGACGTCATCCCTGGCGCAGAGCAGCAGCATCGGGCACCGCCCGGTGTGTCCAGCGCATAACAGCTGCGCCCGGGTAGGGCCGCCATGACTTTCTCGTACCTCTTCGAGCTCGACGCGGTCTGCTGAAAGAACACGAGGGGCGTTCCTTCACCCACCGTGTCACGGTAGTGGATCTGGCCGGCGCTGCAGTCGGCGTAGGCCTTGCGGAGGGTGCCCATCGTCATCTCAGTGACTCGCGTCGCGAATCATGGCATCGCCCGTTTCAACGCAAGCCCAGCGAACCGGGGTTCATGCGATGGTCTGGATCCACCACGTCCTTCACGCCTTGCAGGAGTTTCTGCAACGGCACGTTCGCGATGAGTTGCTGGTAGTGGTAGTACTTGCCGAGCTGGAGATGCAGGCAGCCATGCTGGTCGTAGAGATCGCGCAGGTCGTCACGGAGCTTGAGCGCGACGGCCCGGGTGGCGGTGTCGGCCGGGATGTCCTTCCACTTGGCCTGGAACTCCGGCTCGATCAGCGAGAGGCGGAAGTCACCCAGTTCGTCGTGCCAGTAGAGCGAGGGTTCAATCACGAACTCCGTGCCCGAGAAGCAGGTGAGGTAGGAACTCTTGATGCCGTGCTTCTGCATCAGTTCACGGTGCTGGGCGAAGAACGCCTCCGTGGCGTTGCCCACCGTCACCGCGCGCGACAGCGGCATGAAGCCGTGGATTGGAATCCACACTTCGCCGGCCGAACCCAGCAGTACCGTGCGCACGCCGCCGAAGGGATGGGCGCGGAACACGGTGGGCAGGGTATTGTCGATTTCATAACCCCCCTGCTTCAGGCAGACCTCGCGCGCGACGGTCAGCGCCGTGTGCGCCACGTCGCGGTCGTAGCTGTCGAAGGTCATGTGCAGCGAGTACTTCACCTCGCGCAGGAAGGTCTTGCCGGCGGCGGCCACCTTGAACGAACTCCACAGGCCCTGGATGCCGCCTTCGCTGCGGACCACGTCGGCCAGCACCGAAAAGCCTTCCTTGAACGTGAAGCCCTGCCCTTCGAAACCCTTGTTGTAATACGGATCGAAACCGTAGCACTCGGCGCAGATGCGCTTGCGCGCCAGCACCGTCTGCACGGTCAGCATCGAAGCGAGATCCTCGAAGGCAAAGGACATGCAAAGCGTCACCGCCGGGGCTTCGATGAGGCGCAAGGTGATTTCCGCCTTGATGCCGAAGGCGCCGGTATCGGCCGTGAAGATCCCGGTCATGTCCGGACCAAAGTGACGCCAGAAAGGGTTGCTGTAGCGCTGGGCGGCGGAGCCGGTCTGGAGCACGCTGCCGTCGGCCAGGACTACCTTCAGGCCAATCGTGGATTCCGCGGCGGTGTTGTAGAGGCCCGAGCCCAGGAACAGGCTGTTCTGGGACAGCGTGCCGCCGATGGTGGCGTACATGCCGGACAGCGGGCCGAAATACGGCGTGCGCACGGTGTGTTCGGCCAGTGCTTCGTAGAGCTGCTTCCAGGTCACGCCGGCTTCCACGCGCACGAACATGTCTTCGGTGTTGATTTCCAGGATGCGGTCCATGCGCCGCATGTCGAGCAACAGGGAGTCCGTGCGCTCCGGCTGGTAGCCGCAGGTGTAGGACATGCCGCCGCCGCGCGCGACTACCGCCATGCCGGCTTCCGCAGCGAGGGTTATGGCCGCCGCCAGTTCCCCGGTATTGCCGGGGCGCACCACAAGGTCGGCAACGGCCCCGGGCAGGAAGCTCAGGTCCGTCGAATAGAACTTCCGTTCGCGCGGGTCGGTCGTGCAGTGTTCGCTGCCCACGACGGCCGCGATGCGTTCGGCGAGGGTGTTGGGCGTGACGACCTGTGCGGTGCTGGCCATGGTGATTCCTGCTTGCTGCGCCCGCCGGGCGCCTGGTTGAGTGAAATCCTTTTGCCGCGCCCTCAGGACGCGCGCCTTGCCCTGCCGGCGTGTCCCGCAATCGGTGTCGCCGGGGGCGGCAGGCCGGTCTCCGCGAGACAGCGGGCCTTTAGCGCTTCGATGTCGCCGCCCCGGTCGAACACCGCAGGTTTCCAGTCACCGCGCGCGGCGCGCAGTGCCGCCGTGGCGGGCGCGTCGAGCGCGTTGTTCGCGGCCAGCACCACCCCGAAGCGGCGCGCCCCCCCCGGGGTGACGAGCCCCCGCGCCACGTCGCGCGCCACGAGATCAGGCGCGCGCTGGTAAGGATCGCCCCAGCCGCCACCGCCCCAGGTATCGAACACCAGCAGGTCGTTGGCTGCCACCACGACCCGATCGCACTTGGCGGGAAGGATTTGGGTGGTGCCATCGGCGCGCCGGAGTTCCTTGCGGCTGCGCTGTCCAGGCGTGCCGCCGTTCACGCCCCAGGGATAGGTCAGCCAGCGGTCGTCGTGGATGGAGATTTCACCGGGTTCGAGGAAACGATAGCCGACGCGCAAGGCGTTGCCGCCGCGATGCTTGCCGGCCCCCCCGGAGTCGGCAAGGGTTGCGTAGGTTTCAATCCGCAGCGGGAAATAGGCTTCGAGGTATTCGTTCGGCACATTGGTGAAATTGGGCCACAGCGAATGCCCGTCGGCGCCGTCGCCGAAAGGCGTGCCCGGGATACCACCAAAGCCAATCTGGAAGAGCTGGAACCATTCGCCCTTGCGGTCGTACCCGGAATACATGAGGTGCGGGCTGTCGGAGAATCCGGCCGCGCAGAGGAAATCCGGATTGCCCTGGCCAAGCAGCCCGCTGATGACGTCGAAGATCCGGCCCAGGGCGTGGGTGCGGCAGGACAGCGCCGCCGGATGCCGGGGCTTCAACAGGGAACCTGCGGGAATCCGCACTTCCATCAGATCATAGAAGCCGTCGTTGAACGTGATCTGCGGGTCGAAGACCATGATCATGAAGACGCCGCAGAACATCTTGAACATCTCTTCGTTGAGATAGAAATTGATGGACCCGACGGACTGCGGATCCGTCCCCTCGAAATCGAAAATCACCCGGTCGCCTTCACGCCACATGGTGCAGGCGATGCGATACGGGCCCATGCCCATGCCGTCGTCGCAGAGGTAGTCCTCGAAGGACTGCCGGCGTTCGGGGATCGACTGCTGGATGAGTTGCGCCATCGCGCGACGGTTCCGTTCCAGCATGTCCTCCATCGCCGAATGGAAGACGTCGTCGCCAAAGCGCTCCGCAAGCTCCATGCAGCGCCGCGCGCCGGTGCGGCAGGCGGCGACGATGGCGTTGAAGTCGGAGCGATTCCAGTGCGGCAGGCGGCAGTTGTGGAGGATGAGTTTCAGCAGGTCGGCCTGCAGTTCGCCATGCCGGAAAATCTTCAGCGGCGGGATCACGATGCCTTCCTCGTAAATCTGGCGTGCGTCGGTCGGCAGGCTGCCCGGCACCTTCCCGCCAATGTCGGTCATGTGGCCGAACATGGCCGTCCACGCGATGAGCCGCCCATCCTTGAAGACCGGCACGAGCACCAGCCAGTCGTTGGCGTGGCTGATGGCGCCGGCACAGGCGTAGGGATCGCTGGTGAGGAAAATGTCGCCGTCCTCGATGGTGCCGTCGAAGGCTTCGAGGAAGCCGTGGATGAAGGAGCCGAACTGGCCGACGATCATCTTGCCGTCGCGGTTGGCAATCAGCGGAAACTCGTCGTGCTGCTCGCGGATGCCCGGTGACATCGCGGTACGGAACAACACGGCGTCCATCTCGAAGCGCGCGTTCTTGAGCGCGTTCTCGGCGATGTCCAGGGTGATGGGGTCCACCGCCACGCGGGCGAGCGGCTGATGGTTGGTCTGGATGAGGCGGGCGGGCATGGTCTCAGGCCTCCGGGGTAATGAGGAGATTGCCGTGCGCATCGACTTCGGCGACGTGCGCAGGCAGCACCAGGGTGGTGGTATCCATCTGCGTGACGATGGCCGGCCCCCTCACGCGATTCCCCGCGAGCAAGCGCTCCCGGGCGTAAACCGTCGCCTCGCAGGCCATGCCGTCGATGTGCACGCGTTGGGTGCCGACGCTCGCGCCGGCGGGATCGGCCGTGCCCGCGCCAATCCTCCGGGCCTCGATCGACGGCGGCGCCCCCGTGACCACGGCACGCAGGTTCACGAACTCATGGGGCACGTCGAGGGTGAAGGTGAACAGCTGCTCGTGCTGGGCGTCGAAGCGGGCGGCGAGTGCCGCGAAGCCATCGCCAAGATCGGCCTGCGAGAACGCGATCGGCAGCAGGAGTCCCTGTCCGTGGTAGCGCACGTCCACCTCGAAGCGCGCGGCCTGCTCGAAGCGGGACACCCCTTCGGCATCGAGGGCGCTGGCACTGCTCGCGGCAAGCTCCGCAAGCGCAGTCCATACCTCGTCCGCAGTCGCTTCCGGGAAGCGCCGGACGTAAGTCCGTGACCGTTCCTCGCGCACCGAGGTCGTCGCGTCTCCGTAGGCGCAGAGCACCCCGGGCCCCCACGGGATGATCACCGGCCAGGACCCGGTCAGGCGCCCGAGCGCGTTGGCGTGGAGTGGTCCCGCGCCGCCGAAGGCCATGAGCGCGAAGTCGCGCGGATCGAAGCCCTGCTCCACCGACACCAGCCGGAGCGCGCCGTACATGTTCTCGTTGACGATTTTGTAGATGCCTTCGGCGGCTGCCTTGAGCGGCAGGTCGAGCGCTTCGGCAACCTGCTGGACGGCCGCCTCGGCCGCTGCGAGATCGAGCGCGAGATCGCCCCCGAGCCGGGTCACCGTGGGCAGGTAGCCAAGGACCACGTTGGCATCGGTCACGGTGGGCAAGGTGCCGCCCCTGCCGTAGGCGGCGGGACCGGGCTCGGCACCTGCGCTCTGCGGTCCCACGCGCAATGCACGGGTCAAGGTCGGCACGTGGGCAATGGAGCCGCCGCCGGCACCGACCGTGCGCACATCGATGGACGAAGCGCGCACCGTGACGTCGCCCACCGTGGTTTCGCGGCGAAGGCGCGCTGCGCCGTTCTGGATGAGGGCGACATCAGTGGAGGTTCCGCCCATGTCGAGCGTGAGGACGTTCGGGAAGCCCGCGTTCGAGGCGACCCACAGCGCGCCGGTCACCCCGCCCGCCGGGCCGCTCATGAGCAGCTTCACCGGCTGGCGCGCAGCGGTCTCCGCCGAGGCAAGGCCGCCGTCGGAGCGCAGAATCCGCAGCCGCGCATTGCGCATCCGCCGGCCGATTTCCCCCTGCAGGTTGCGCAGGTAGCGCTCGACCTTCGGTCGCACGTAGGAATTGGCAACGGTCGTCACGGTGCGTTCGTATTCCTGCATCTCGGGAATGACTTCCGAGGAAATCGACACCGGAACGCCCGGCAGCAGGGCTTCGGCGAGGGCACGGATCTGGGCTTCGTGCGCGCCGTTGGTGAAGGAATTGATGAGACAGACGGTCAGGGCTTCGATGTTCGCCTCGCGCAGCTTGAGCAAGCCCTCGCGGAGCGTTGCTTCGTCCAGCGACCGCACCACCTCGCCGCGAGCATCCATGCGCTCGTCGGCCTCGATGGTGAGTTCGAGGGGCGCCATGGGCTCGGATTTGCGGTAGATGACCCAGCCTCCCAGCCCACCGGGCACGAAGGACCGCGCAATCTGCAGCACCTGGGCATAGCCTTTGGTCGTCACCAGCCCGACCTTGGCCCCGGTACCGGTGAGGACCGTGTTGGTCGCGACCGTCGTGCCGTGCATGACATGACTGATCTCGTCGAGGTCGACCCCGGCCCGCGCGCAGGCCCGTTCGATGCCGGCCAGCACCCCCAGCGACGAATCGGCGGGTGTCGAGGGCACCTTGGCCATGTGGAAATCGCCGCTCCGTTCGTTGATGAGCAGGACGTCGGTAAACGTCCCGCCCACATCCACGCCCAATCGATAACTCATGGCAACTCTCGATAACTCATGGCAATTCCGTGGAAAGTCCTGCCATGCCCCGTCCGTCCCACCGCCGTGGCGCCGGCGGTCATGGACGGAGGCACGGCGTCTACGCGTTCGGCAGTGCGCACCCTGGCAAGCAGCGCGGTACCGGGTTCTGCAAGCGCCCCGTGGCGTCGATCAAGCCCCGGTGCACCAGCCAGCATCGCGCATCGTCGGCATCGTCCTCGAACCACCGCCAGGCCGACCCCAGCCTGAAGGTATACCCCCAGGTATCCATGTCGTCGAGCATCCGGCGGCGGTTGAACGCCGGTAATTGATCGGCCATCAGGATGGAGAGATAGCAGACCGCGCATTCCTCCAGGAAGTCCCCCCCCGCATCGGTATCGAGGGTCTTGCGCCGACCGACCTCCGCACAGAGGTAATGGCAGGCTTCGTGGAGCGCGGAGTGGACCGGGGTGTCTTCACGCACCAGCAGTTCATCGCCGCGGAGCCCGGCCTCGCTCTCGCCCCAGTAGCTGCCGGGGATTTCAGTCGCGGCAGGCACGAAACGCAGCGCGAGGCCGTGCGGGGCCAGCAATCCGGCGAGCGTTCGTGCGCGGGGGGCGGCGGCGGCGCCGAGTCGCAGGACCGTCGACTCGCCCATGGCCTAGCGGCGAACGGGCCAGCCGGGCGGCTGCGTGGGGCGACAGCTTGCGCCAATACGTCGGCGCGGCTGCACGAGGATTTCTTCTGCGTCGAAGGGCGCCTGGAGTTCCGCGGCATCCGCGTCGCGCGCCACCACGAGGCGTGTCACGGGACCCTGCGGGGTGCGATAACTGAGTTCGAATTCGGCCATGCGGCGAGTGTAGCAATCCGTCCGGCCGGGAACTTGCCTCAGGAGGTGGGCCCTTGCGTGAGCCGGGCCTGGGACTGCCAGTCGTGGCACTCCGCGCAGCGTCGGATCGGACCGCTGCGATAGCCCTGGGCGGCCACCCTGGCGTGGCAGTCCCGGCACAGGCCATGGAAATCGTCCTGCACCCGGATCGCGAGTTCCGGGCGATTCTTGTGGCAGAAATAGCAGTTGTCCTGTCCGGTCTTGTCGAAGAAATTGTGATGGCAGGTGACGCACTTCACCGCCGGATGGTCCTGGTGGTCGAAGACGATCGCCAGCATCGGGGCGCGCACGACGAGGCGCGTCCGGATCTGGTAGAGCCCGGCCACTCCCAGCACCAGCAGGAGGACTACAAGCAGCGACCGACGGGACACGGATAGGATCTGGGGCTGGCGTAGTCGACAAGGAATGGCCGGGCGAGCCAGGCGGCTGCGGCCAGCAAGGCCAGCGCGATAGCGCAGGCCAACGCTGCACGGGGCCGCGTCACCGGACCGCGGGCAGGGGCCGCGCCCGCCGCAGGCGCCAGCCGCGGCGAGCAATGCCAGCGGAGCGCCAGGGCACTGGGAACGGCAAGGGCCCACCCCAGGACACCGGCACCCACCCAGTCCCGGAAGTAGTACCCGGCACCGAGGAGGTGCCAGCCAATGCCGGCCAGCACGGTGATGGACATGAACGCATGCCAGCGCCGCCACGACGCCTGCGGCCAGCGACGCTTCACGCGGCCGAGCGACGTGACCACGAGGGCCAGGAGCACGAGGAGCGCGACCAATCCCGCGAGCATGTAGCCGGGTGCCGTGGGCAGCAGGTAGTCGAGGGTGCGCGGCTCCAGCCACAACACGGCAAGGACATGGAGCGCGGCGAAGCCCGTGAGCCACCAGGCGAGATCGCGATGCAGCCGCTGGACCACCCGCAGCAAGGTGGCGCTGCGATGGATGCCCACCCACCAGCGCGCCGAGAGCAGCGGCAGCAGCGCGAGGCCGCCGGTCGCCACCGCTCCCAGTGCCATGGAAAAGTCCCACCAGTAATCGATTGGCGGCACGGCGCGCCCGAGCAGCGCCGCCAGCGGCATCAAGGCGCAGCAGAGCACCGCGAGTCCGAGCCGGTCGACGGGCGGCCTGGGCTCGACTGCCCCGGACTCGCCGGGCGGGATCCTCGTCGTCATGTTGCGTTGCGTGTCGTCATCAAGGCTTCATCGAGCGCGGTTGGAGGCTGTCCCGGTGATGGAGTTTGCCCTTATCCTTCCCACTAACCTAACGACGACCAGCGGAGGATCGATGGACCTGTTGCATGCCATGCAGACGATGAACGCCTGCCGCTACTACACCGCCGATCCGGTGGATGACGCGCTCCTCGCCAAGGTCCTGAACGCCGCGCGCTGGGCCGCGACCGGCAGCAACAAGCAGCCCGTGAGCTTGCTTGCCGTGCGCGACGCCGCCAAGCGCCAGGCCCTGCACGACCTCTACCAGCCAATCTGGGACATGGTGATGCAGAAGTACGCGAGCGGCGAGTTCAAGTCTGGCTTCACGCCGAAGTTCCTCGGTCACGTCGATCATTTCGCCCGCCATCTCAACGCAATCCCGGTCCACGTGGTGGTTTGCGCGGAGTGGCAGGAACTGTCCGCGCTGGACGCCAACCTTGGGCGCACCGTGCTGACCCCGGGCTCGTCGATCTATCCGGCGGTGCAAAACCTGATGCTGGCCGCCCGCAGTGAGGGCCTCGGCACCACGCTGACCACCCTGCTTGCCCTGGCCGAGCCGCAGATCAAGACGCTGCTCGGAATCCCCGATCACATCGCTACCGCCGCCGTGGTGATGCTCGGTTGGCCGGCGAAGCCATTCCCGCAGAGCCTCAAGCGCAAGCCGCTGGCCGAAAGCGCCTTCCTCGATACTTACGGCGCGCCGCTGCCCGGCGCCGGCGCCTGCGTTTAACCCATTCTTCACGCCTTATTTGAGCCAGGGAGTCCACCGCCATGAACGCACGTGCCGAAATCCACGCTCAAGCCGAACACGCCGCGCTGCCGCCGACAACCCACGACGAATTCGCGCGCCAGGAGTTCGTGCGCGCCTTCAAGGAATATCTGGTCAAGCACGTGCACGGCGGCAATCGCGCCGTGTATGAAACGAAGGTCAAGCCGGCCTTCGAGCGCAAGCACAAGCGCGCGCCGAAGTCGCGCTTCGAGGTGCGGGACGCAATGGTGGGCCAGCCCCACTACCAGATGTTCAGCACCCTGCTCCGCACGAGCCAGGAAATGATGTGGTCGTCCTGCCAGATCCCGGTTGCGCGCAACCTGGAAGCCCTGAACAAGTCCATCGGCAAGCCACAGCGTAAGCAGGCCCTGGGCAGCCTGCGGCTCAACCCCGCGCTGCCCATTCCGAAGTACCACACTGCAGTGGACATCCACTGCCAGCCCGGTGGCTACCACACCGAGTTCATGGCCGACGACGCCTCCGCCGGCATGGTCTACGACCGTGCCGTGCATTTGTATGCCATGGGCCAGATGGGTCCTTACAACAACGACATGGGCGCGAGCATCGTGATGTGGCTGGCGCAGCACCATCCTGGCTTCAAGCCGAAACGCATCCTCGATCTCGGCTGCTCCGTGGGTCACAGCACCATTCCCTACACGGAAGCCTTCCCGGCGGCCGAAATCCATGCGATCGACGTTGCGGCGCCCATGCTTCGTTATGCCCACGCACGCGCTGAGGACCTGGGCGTGAAGATCCACTTCTCGCAGCAGAACGCAGAGTGCACGGACTTCGCCGACGGCTCCTTCGACCTCATCGTCTCGCACATCCTGCTGCACGAAACTTCGCAGTCGGCCATCAACAACATCGTGCAGGAATGCCATCGACTGCTGGCCAGGGGCGGCATGATGATCCACGCGGAAACCCCGCCCTACAAAGGCATGGATCCTTTCGACGCCTTCCTCCTCGACTGGGACACCCGCAACAACAACGAGCCGTTCTGGGCGCGTTCGCATGAACTCGATCTCAAGGCCCTGTCCAAGCTCGGCGGCTTCGATCCCAAGCTTGAGTTCGAAGACCTCATCCCGAGCGCGTTCCAGGTCGCACAGGCCACCCGATCGAACAAGTTCCAGGGCGGGGACTTTGGCGGTGGCGGACTCTGGTTCATCTATGGCAACCGGAAGTAGTCCCATGCACGCACCCGGCAAATTGAAGCGGAAGGCAAAAGGGGAACGGCCGTATTTCTTCGAAGACCCGAACGTCGACCGCGTGGTGTCGATGGTGATGGGCCTCGCCGGTGAGGTGGCGATCTTGCACGACCGGCTCGATACCCTCGAGCGACTGCTCGACCAGCAGGGCGCCATGCAGCGCACGGACATCGAATCCTACAAGCCGGATGCCGCGGTCGCGGCCGCCCGTGCCCAGTGGCGCGAAGGTTTCCTCGGGGAAGTGCTTCGCATCATCGAAATCGAAGTCGAGGGCCTGACCAGCGGGGATACCGAGGGCTACGACCAGGCAATCCGCGCCGTGGAAACCGACGCCACGGCCCCTGGCGCAAAGCAGGCGCCAGGCGGCAAGCAGAAGGCGACCATCAAGCAGAACCCTGCCGCAGCCCGGAAGCAGAAATGACGTTCCACGACCTTGCCCGGGCGCGCCACAGCGTGCGCCACTACCAGCCCGGCCTGTCCATTGACGACGGCGAGCTCAATGCCCTGTTCAGCGACGTCCTGCTGACCCCCAGTTCCTTCAACCTCCAGCACTGGCAGTTTGTGGTGGTGCGCGAGCAGGCCCGCAAGCAGGCCCTGCGCGCGGTGTCGTTCGGGCAGGCCCAGGTGGAAAACTGCGCGGCGGCCATCCTCGTGTGCGGTCGCCTCGACGCCTACGAAGACGCCGAGCGGATCTACGCCGACGCGCCGGAACCGCTGCGGGCCAAGGCACTGCCCACCATCGCCAGCGCGTACACGGGCAAGCCCGCCCTGCAGCGCGAGGAAGCCGTGCGCTCGGGATCGATGGCGGCGCTGGCACTGATGTTCGCGGCCAAGGGCCGGGGCTGGGACACCGGCCCGATGATCGGCTTTGATGCCGCCAAGGTCAGCGCACTCCTCAAGCTCGACGCCAACACCATTCCGGTCATGCTGGTGGTGCTCGGCAAGGCGCTGAACGGCGAACAGCCCGCGCGCCTGTATCGCCGCCCACTGTCCGAAGTGGTGAAGCTGGAAACCCGCGACGGCGTGTCGCTTGGCTGAAGCGCCAGGCTCCCTCCGCGAGCAACTCGGCGCCCGGGCGCGCAGCGGGCTGCTGGTGGCCGCCGTCGGCTGGTGCGCTTTCGTCGTCACCGTGCTGGTGCCGAGCCTGCCCGCCTGGCTGATGGTGGCGAGCTTCGTGTTCACCTGCGGCGCGCTGCTCACGATGATCTTCGGCCTGCGTTGCCCGCACTGCCGGCGCGGGCTTGCCCAGGTTGGCCTGCTGGCAGCCCTGCTGCCTGCGCAACGCAGCCAGCAGGGCTGCGGCGGCTGTGGGCGGAACCTCGATTAATCCAACGACGACCACGCCAAGCGCCGCAGCGCGAGGAGCACCCCGCATGTCTGACCCGCTGCCGCCCACCGCCGATGCCACGCAGGCCCTGCGCGATCTGGCACAGCACGGTGCCGCCATCCTCACCGGCGTGCTGTCGCCGTCCGGTGTCGCCAATGTCCGAAAGCGCCTGATGGACGGCATCCCGGTGAGCGAGGCCGACGGCGTACCCACCCGCAACTATGCTTTTGATCCGGACAGCCAGAACCAGCGGGTCTTCCATCTCTTCAACCTCGATCCGGTGTTCGTGGAGATCGTGCGCCACCCCGAGGCCCTGCGCTTCGTGCAGCAGCAGTTGGGAGAGGATTTCCTCATCTCCAACTTCAGCGCCAACATCACTTCGCCGGGCAACCAGCGCATGCAGCTCCATGCCGATCAGGGCTACGTGCCGGGGCCCTGGCCAGCACGGCCACTCGCCTGCAACGTGGCCTGGCTGCTGGATGACTTTACCGAAGAAAACGGCGGCACCTGCTTCGTGCCGGGGTCGCACCTTTTGGGCCATGGCCCGGATCCGGCTGACCCGCACCAGACCATCGCCATCGAAGCACCAGCCGGCTCGCTGCTGGTGATGGACGGCCGCGTGTGGCACCAGACAGGTGAAAATCGCAGCCTCGACTGCCAGCGTGCGGCGCTCTTCGGCTATTACGTGCAGCGCTGGATCCGGCCGCAAATCAACTGGAACGCCGCGCTGTGGCCCGCAACCGCGCGTAGCCTCGACCCGGGGTTCCTGCACTTGCTCGGCTATTACTCGGGTAACGTGGAGTTCCAGATCCCCAACGGCCTCAAATCGCAGGTGCGACCGCCCGCCACCCTGGACGGCAACCTCAAGCACTTCGCCCTCGGTCCCAAGGCCTGAACATGGACACGCCGCGCCTCGCTATTCCGTCGATTGATCGCCTGTTGCAACACGTAGCCACCCAACCGCTGCTGGCCGCACATGGCCACGCCCCGGTGGTTGCAGCACTGCGCGAAGCGGCGGCCTACTGGCGCGGCGTGGTGCTGGCGGGCGGAAGCGCTCCGCAAGATCTGGCGGCGACGCTGGTTGGCCACGCCACCGGCAGCCTCGCGGCCAGCGAACGCGCGCACCTGGTGTCCGTATTCAACCTGACGGGAACAGTGCTGCACACCAACCTCGGCCGGGCCCTCTTGCCCGCGAGCGCGGTGAGCGCGCTAACGCACGCCGCGTCGACGGCCTGCAACCTCGAATACGATCTTGACCTCGGCAAGCGTGGCGATCGCGACACCCACGTCGAACACTGGCTCACCCGCCTCACGGGTGCGGAAGCCGCCACCGTGGTGAACAACTGCGCAGCGGCGGTAATGCTGTTGCTGAACACCTTCGCCCACCAACGCGAAGTCATCGTGGCGCGCGGTGAACTGGTGGAGATTGGCGGCGCCTTCCGCATTCCCGACGTCATGACCACTGCGGGTGCGAAGCTCCGCGAAGTGGGCACCACCAATCGCGTGCACCTGCGCGATTACGCCGAGGCCATTGGCCCACGCACGGCACTGCTGATGAAAGTGCATCCCAGCAATTACCGCATCGAAGGTTTCACGGCCAGCGTGGGGGAAAGTGAACTCAGCGCCCTTGCCCGTGAACACCAGCTCCCGCTGGTGGTGGATCTGGGCAGCGGCACCTTGCTTGATTTCGCAAGCCTCGGCCTGCCGCATGAGCCCACCGTGCAGGAGATCCTGGCGGCGGGCGCGGATCTCGTGGCCTTCAGCGGCGACAAGTTGCTGGGCGGACCACAGGCCGGACTCATCGTGGGTCGCAAGGACTTGATCACAAGACTCAAGAAAAACGCCATGACCCGCGCACTTCGGGTGGACAAACTCACGCTTGCCGCGCTGGAAGCCACGTTGAGGCTTTACGGGGATACCACCAGGGCACGCACGGAAATCCCGACCTTGCGCCTGCTGACGCGCCCGCTGGCCGAAATGGAAGCGCTCGCCGCCCGCCTGCTGCCTTTGGTGCAGCACGCGCTGGCCGGTAAGGCCGAAGCAAGCAGCGAAGCCTGTGCGAGCCAGATCGGCAGTGGCGCCTTGCCGGTCGATCTCCTGCCGAGTCGAGCGCTGGTCTTGCGACCCACACCCGGGCTCAACGTGGAAGCGCTGGCCCAATGCTTCCGCGTCCTCCCCATGCCGGTCATTGGCCGCATCCATCAGGACGCGCTGTGGCTCGATCTCCGCTGCCTTGATGACGAGGCAGGCTTCATCACCCAACTGGACGCGCTGAACGCCGACACATGATCGTCGCCACCGCCGGCCATGTGGACCATGGCAAAACCACCTTGATTCGCGCACTGACCGGCGTGGATACCGATCGCCTGCCGGAAGAGCGCGCACGCGGCATGACCATCGATCTCGGCTTTGCCTACCTGCCGCTGCCCGGCGCGGGCACGGACGATCCTGCCATGGTGATCGGCTTCATCGACGTGCCGGGGCATGAACGCTTCGTGCGCAACATGCTGGCCGGCGTGGCAGGCATCGACTTCGCGCTGCTGGTGGTGGCGGCCGACGACGGCCCCATGCCGCAGACGCGCGAGCACCTGCAGATCCTCTCCCTCCTCGGCATTTCGCATGGGGTGGTGGCACTGACCAAGAGCGATCGCGTGGACGCTGCGCGTCTGGCCACTGCGCGCGCCGAAGTGACTGCGCTGCTGGACGGCACGGCACTCGAAGGCAGCGCCATCGTGGCCTGCTCAGCCGTGGACGGCCTTGGCGTCGCCGAACTGCGCGCGCAGTTGATCGCAGCCCAGCGCATGCGGGGAGCACGCGGGAACGACGGCCATTTTCGGCTCGCGATTGATCGCAGCTTCGTGCTGGAAGGCGCAGGCAGGGTGGTCACCGGCACGGTGTACTCAGGTTCGGCCACGGTGGGCGATGCACTGGTCGTGGCGCCGCAGGGCCAGTCAGTGCGGGTGCGTTCCATCCACAGCCAGAACCGGCAAGCCAACGTCGCGCAGGCCGGCCAGCGCTGCGGCATCAACGTGGCGGGGGCGGAACTGCGGCGCCATGAACTCCATCGCGGCGACTGGCTGGTGGAGCCCGCGCTCGCCAGCACGGCGACGCGCATCGGCGTTCGAATGCGACTGTCTGCCCACGAGGCCAGGGCCCTGCGTGATCGCACGCCGGTCCACGTGCATCTCGGCGCGTCCGACTTTGGTGGGCGCATCGGACTGCTGCAAGAAGGCCCATTGCAAGCGGGTGAAGACTGCTTCGCGGTACTGAGTCTCGACGCCCCCGTCCTGGCCGTGCGCGGCGATCGCTTCGTGCTCCGCGATCAATCCGCCACCCGCACCCTCGGCGGCGGCATGGTGCTGGAAGCCCTGCCCTTCCCGGGATCACTCTCTCGCCTGCGGCGGATCGCACTGCTGGAGGCCATGGCCCGGCCCAATGCCGGAGATGCCCTGGCCGCTGCGCTCGACGCGGCGCCCGAAGGTATCGAAGTGGACTGGTTTGCGCGCTGCTGGAACCTGCGCAGCGAGGTGATGGACGCGCTCGTCGCAAGCCTGCGACTGCGCCCGGTGACGCTGGCCGATGGCACACGCTTGCTGGTGCACGAAGAGCGTTGGAGCGCGTTGCGCACGAGCCTGCTCGGCGCACTCACCGCCCACCACCGGGCCGAACCCGCGCAGATTGGCCTCACTCCCGTGCTGCTCACGCAGGTCTTGCCGGAGCGCCCATTCGCCAGGGTGCTCCGCGCCGCACTGGACGCGCTCGTGCGCGAAGGTGAAGTGCAAAGGAAAGCCGGACAGCTCTGCGTGACAGGACATCAGGCCGTCCTGCCGCCCGCCGATGAAGCGCTGCTGATCAAAGTCACCCACGTGCTCATGAAGGCCGGGCACCAGGCGCCGGCCCTGCACGACCTGCTGGAGCCGCTAGCCATGACGGTGGAAGCGCTCCGTCCCTTCATGGACCGCATGGCGCAACTCGGCCATCTCATCAAGGTGAGCAAGCACCGCTATTTCCCGCCCGCCTCCGTCCACGCCCTGGCCCTTGCCGCCGAAGCACTCGCGGCGGGCTTGCCCGGAGGCACGTTCACCGCTGCCGAATACCGCGACCACAGCGGCATCGGGCGCAACGCCACCATTGAAGTGCTGGAATACTTCGACCGCGTGGGGCTCACCCAGCGCATCGACCGCGCGCGACGCCTGCGTCGAGCAGTGCTCGAAGTGGTAGGCCTCCCCACCCCCTGAAAACTCGTCGCGACGCCCCGCCCGTTCTTGGCTACCATCGTCGGCGGAAGAGCGACATCTCCCGGTGGGGTGCCCGGACTTCAAATCCGGTGGAACCTGCGTTGGCAGGTTCGGTGGGTTCGACTCCTACCTCTTCCGCCAAGATCTCCTTTCTGCAAGCTCCCCCAGCCCTCTGAAATCATCAGAATTGAGCTACATATTGGCCTTTTTTGTCTCTAGAGTTCTCGCTACCTGTCCTGGATTCCCTTAACGTCCCAAAATCATAGGTGGGTAGTAAGGTGGGTAGACGATGAAGCGAGAAATCGGAAAGCTAGCTGCCACTGGTCTCAAGACGCTGCCCCCCCCGGGCATCACGCCGACGGCGGGAATCTCTGGTTGTAGGTCACCAAGGCGGGAACCCGCAACTGGGTCTTCCGGTATGACATTCACGGCCAGCGACGCGAAATGGGCTTAGGCCCGCTCCACACCGTCAGCCTTGCCGAGGCCCGCAAACTGGCCAAGGACGCGCGGACGGTCCAGCTGGCTGGTGCATGCCCGCTAACGACGCGACAACAAGCACGATCCGAGGCTAGGCTAGAGCCAAAGCCAGCCACGTGGAAGATCGTGGTGATGGCCATGTCGTGCGCTCGAATGGGTGGGATTTGGATGGTATGCGTTTGGTGCTGGGGCCGGGCTGTGGTCGCAGCCATCGATGCCTGTCCCGAGGCTTCGTCGGCGCTATTCCAAAGCCGCTCGCAGTGCGTGGTCATCCAGTGCCTTGTCGATTGCCTGTTTCAAAGTCTTTTCCAGCACCGCGCGCAAGTCGTCCACGGACGCGAAAATTCCCGCGTCCAAAGTAATTAGGGAACCTTCCAGATTGGAAGCTGAGTATGTGCTTCCAAATTTTTTCTGATTTGACTGGTCCAGAACCTCAATTTCGATCTCGACGTTAGCTTCTCGCCTTACGTATTGGCTGCAGTCGAGCTTGGTCACGGTTCCTGTGATCTTTGCCTTGCCCTCGTCAGAGACTCTAAAGCCCCTTGTTTTCAGGCCATCGGAAATTGCTAATTGCACCAAATCCGGAATAGGCCGGTCAGATTCAAGGGTTTTTAAGGGATTGCCATACCCTCCCAGGATGGCACCCAGACGTCGGCCCGGCTCCTCTCGTCGGTCCAAGAATGTTCCGACGGCGACGACAACAGAGGATTCCGTGTTCTTTGCGAGTGATGGAGACGCCGAATAACTTAGGCCCACATTGGTTGTGCTACACGCTGAGAGGACGAAGGAAAGCGAAAGGATCGTGATTCGTCTGATCAAGTTGGCTACTCCAATAAATTTCGTCGATCAAGATCTGGCGGCGTGGATACAACGAGGACGACCCCGGCGATTTTCAAGGTAGTTGTCGCGTGAACCCTTCACGCTGCCTTTCGTTGCTGTCCGCAGTCGATCTCACGTTCCGGGTTGAGCCGCACCACGTCAGGCAGCGTCCAATTGCGGCTTTCTCCTCACCCGCGTTGCGGTTCGAATTGTCCACTATTTTCGTTTCCGCTTTATGACCCTTTCTTTGTCTTCGCCGCAGGGGTATCAACTTGCAGCCCGTGAGGTTCGCCGTCTGATTGCCTGAAAGGTTCAAATGCAGACGACGGGGTGGGGGAGTAGCGGAAGCGCGAGCCACGTTCATTCCCATTTGTCCTTCAGCTTCGCAGCTTCCCTCGATTGCCACTGCATGTTCGATCGAGCATCCGCACCGCCACGCTTCAGAGGGTTGATGTGGTCAATCACATAGCCAGGACATGGGCCGGATGCGCGTCCTGTCGAAGGGCATGGTCTTAGATGCTTGAACGCCGACTTCGCCCCCGAACTCCGGTGGCTACAGCCATAGCAGTGCGAGCGAGGATGGTAGGTGTACGCGCGCGGGTGGTAGCCATAACTGTGACTTCGCGCGTCGGCGGTTGCTGAGCCCAGAAGGACCGACAGCGCAAGGCAGAAGGTAATCAAGTGCCAAGGCATTTTTTCCACGACAGCCTCCGAGGCTCGTCCGTTGGACACGCGCGTAGAGTGCCATCGTTCACTGGTTTCCCTGAAATGCCGTTCCGGTTACGTACAGGAGCCCGTCGCCGCGCTGATTCGTGGCATCACGCCCGAGGGGGCGTTCCACCCAGCGCTGGCCGAAGGTCAAGTAGCCTCGCACGCATGGCTTTATGGGGGGCAACTACCGATGATGTGATTGGACTGGCCATGGGTGCTGGCGAAACTGTTTCGTTGAGGAAATGGGTGGTGGCATGAAATACCTAGCGCTATTTTTACTCTGTCTCCTGACTGGCGGGGCAGTTGCCGGGGATTTTGAGGATGCTATGGCCGCGTCCGAGCGAGGAGATTTTGCTGCCGCAGCGCGCCTATTCAGGCCACGAGCCGAACAAGGCAACTCCGAAGCCCAGTTCAACCTTGGGGTCAGGTACGACAACGGCAAAGGCGTCCCGCAGGACTACGCCGAGGCGCTGAAGTGGTACCGCAAGGCCGCAGAGCAAGGGCTTGCCTCAGCCCAGAGCAACCTTGGGCTCATGTACAACCAGGGCAAAGGCGTCCCGCAGGACTACGTCGAGGCTGTGAAGTGGTACCGCAAGGCCGCAGCGCAAGGGTACGCCAGTGCCCAGAACACCCTTGGGTCTAAGTACGCCCTCGGCCAAGGCGTCCCGCAGGACTACGCCGAGGCGCTGAAGTGGTACCGCAAGGCCGCAGGG
>JAYTTZ010000220.1:0-5699 GCA_043744805.1 Gammaproteobacteria bacterium | reverse complement strand
TTCTCCAGCGGCTTGGCGTCCTTGGCGAGTTCATCGCGCGCCACGATTTCGCTGGCACCCAGGCCCTTCAGGTAGTCCGCCAGTGCGGGGCGACCCGTCACCGCCGCCACCGTATAGCCCAGCTTGGCCAGCAGGATGATGGCCACCGATCCCACGCCACCGCCCGCGCCGGACACCACCACCGTCCCGTCTTCCGGCTTCACACCGTGGTCACGGATGGCGTTCACGCACAGCATCGCGGTGTAGCCGGCAGTGCCGAGGGCCATGGCCTGTTCCAGCGAAAAGGCGGCGGGCACGCGCACCAGAAAGCTGCCTTTCACCCGCTGCTGCTGAGCGTAACCGCCGTGGTGGTTCTCGGACAATCCATAGCCGTTGACGAGCACGCGGTCGCCCGGCTTCCAGGCCGGATCGCGGGATTCGCGCACCACGCCGGCAAGATCGATGCCGCAGACCAGCGGGGTGCGGCGGCAAATGGGGCTCGCGCCCGTGACGGCCAGGCCGTCCTTGTAGTTGACGGTGGAATAAGCGACGTCGATGAGGACGTCTTCGTCCGGCAGGTCGGCGGTGCTCAGGGTCTTCAGGACGCCGACGGTCTTGCCGTCCCGTGCTTCAGCCACGATGGCGCGAAATTCGTTGCTCACGCGGTTCTCCTCTAGTGTGCGTTGATCTTCTGGATGGCGATTCGAGCCGCATTGTACGGGCAGCGCCCGCGCTTCGCCGCCTATACTCAGGCCATGGAAAACTCAATGCAGTGGGATGCCCAGCGCTACGTCAGCGAGGCCGGTTTCGTGCCCGCCATGGCCCGCGATTTAATCGACGTGCTCGCCCCACGCGCCGGCGAGCGGATCCTCGACCTCGGTTGCGGCGACGGCGCACTGACGGCACTCCTCGCGGCCGCCGGCGCCCGGGTGCTCGGCATCGACAGCAGTCCAGAGCAAATCGGGATTGCCGTGGGGCGTGGCCTGGACGCGCTCGTGATGGACGCCGGGAAACTACCGTTCGAGGCGCAGTTCGAGGCAGTCTTCAGCAACGCAGCCCTGCACTGGATGCTGGACGCCGATGTTGTCGCACGCGGGATCTTCCGCAGCCTGAAACCCGGTGGGCGCCTGGTGGCCGAGATGGGCGGCGCCGGGAACGTGGCCAGCATCGTCGCTGCACTTGAAGCCGCATTGCGTCGACGCGACATCAACCCTGCCCCGCTCAATCCCTGGTACTTCCCGACGCCGGCCCAGCACGCAGGGCTGCTGGAGGGTGCCGGGTTCTCGGTACGACAGCTCCAGTATTTCAAGCGCCCCACGCCGTTTGCACGGGATGTCGGCGACTGGCTGAGCCTGATGGCCGTGCCTTTCCTCGGCGTCCTCCCGGCCGGAATGGCCCGGAAGCAATTGGTGGATGAAGTGCGCGAAACCCTGCAGCCAACCCTGCTGGACCCCGACGGCGTGTGGCAACTCGACTATGTGCGCTTGCGCTTCGTGGCGGAGAAACCTGCGTGACGGCTACCGGTGGCTGCCTCTGCGGCATGGTCAGGTACACGGTGGACGTCGCGCCCAGCGAAGTCTGGCTCTGCCATTGCCAGCAATGCCGCAAAGCACAGGGCAGCGCTTTTGCCGCCAGCACGCCCGTGCCGCGCGCGGCCTTCGTGGTGACCGCAGGCCAGGACCATTTGCGCAGTTACCGCTCTTCGCCGCACAAACAGCGCTGGTTCTGCGCACGCTGCGGGGCACCGATTTACAGCGAAGTGGACGGGGCGAGCCTGCTCAGGCTGCGCGCGGGATCGCTGGACGACGATTCAATGCTGCACGTTGCAGGGCATATCTTCGTGGCGGACAAGGCGGCCTGGGACACGCTGGGCGACGATTTGCCCCGGCATGTCGGACGCGAGCCCGGGCGCAAGCCTTGACCGGCCGGTGCTGAGCACGCAGGGGCAAGGCCCCCGGCGCCCTTGCAAGCTGGCTCACGGACGCCCAAGGCAGGTGGGTACTCCGGCTATGGTCGCCGCCCCGGGCTCAAGGTGAACGCGCCGGCTCGCCTCAAACCACCTCGGCCGCTGCCGCGAAGGGCGTGCCGAAGGTTTCGTCGAACGTCATTTCCACCAGCGGCCGGCGCGTGAGCTTGGTGGGGAATGGCTTTACCGGCCAGCCGAGGGTAACCACGGCGGCCACGGAGACGTCTTCCGGGATACCCAGGAGCGGCTTAAGCGCCGGCTCCACGGCGCAGTGGAGCGTCGTGAGCGCGGAGCCCAGCCCCGCCTCGCGGGCGGCGATAATCATGTTCTGTACGGCCGGATAGACCGACGCGCCCCCCACGATGCTGAGTCGGCCCAGCTGGTTATCGGTGGGATGGACGTCCGCCAGCCGGGCACAGACCACCAGCATCACGGGGATTTCGTGCATGTGCCGGGCGAAATGATCGGCGGCTTCGAGGATTTTTTGCGCTGCGCCAAGCTGGACCGAGCCCGCGCGAATGCCAGCCACGTAGCCGTTCCAGCCGGGCAGGTAGAGGTCGCGCAGCGCCATCTTCTTTTCGGGACTCCTGACCACGATCACGCGCAAGGGCTGGCGATTGCCGCCTGAAGGCGCCCAGCGCGCGGCGTCCACCACCTGCGCAATCAGCGTCGACGCCACCGGATCCGGCTTGTAGTAGCGACAGGCATTGGTGGAACGCATGAGATCGATCACGGCCATAAATCCCCCTTCTTCGGCTTGTTGGTTGAACGGCCGGCAGTGTGCCGCCTTTGCTCCTGGACGTCATCGTGGGGAGGCGAGGCGCCAGGCTCGCACCGGCGCGGGCTGCTTCGTAGAATGCCCGGGTCACCCGCTGAGGATTTGAATTGATGTCCGGCAATGCCTCCCCTTTCGCCAGCATCGCAGACGTGCAGGCACTCTTTGCCGCCGACGGCTACATCGCCGACCGTGCGTTGGCGCTGACCGTGAAGCTCGCGGCCGATCTCCAGAAGCCCGTCCTGCTCGAAGGCGAAGCCGGCGTCGGCAAGACCGAGGTCGCCAAGGTGCTCGCGCGCAGCCTCGATACGCCACTCATCCGCCTGCAGTGCTACGAAGGGCTCGACGCCAGCACCGCGCTCTACGAGTGGAACTACGCACGACAGATCCTGCACATCCGCATGGCGGAGCACGACGCGTCGGCGCGGGCTGCGCTGGAGTCCACCATCTTCGACGATCGCTTCCTGTTGAACCGTCCGCTGCTTGCCGCAATCCGCCATCCCGGCCCGCGTCCTGCGGTGCTGCTGATCGACGAAGTTGATCGGGCGGACGAAGAATTCGAGGCCTTCCTGCTCGAAGTCCTGTCGGACTACCAGATCACGGTGCCCGAGATCGGCAGCTTCAAGGCCCAGCACCCGCCCTACGTCATCCTCACCTCCAACCGCACCCGCGAACTGAACGACGCGCTGAAGCGACGTTGCCTGTACCTCTGGGTGGACTACCCGGATGCCGCGAAGGAGCGCGACATCATCCGCCAGCGCCTCCCCGGGATCAGCGAGCGCCTGGTCGCCGCCGTCACCCACGCCATGCAAGTCATGCGCAGTGTCGATTTCCACAAGCGGCCGGGCATCGCCGAATCACTCGACTGGAGCCGCGCACTGCTCGGAATGGGCGTTGAATCCCTCGCTGCTGAAGTCCTGCACGACACGGCGGGCGTAGTGCTCAAGTACCGGGAAGACGTCGAACGCCTGCACCAGATGGACCTGGCGGAATTGCTGGGTGCCGCGGGCAGTTGAGCCCGCGGGCGCTGCGCGCAGGATGAAAGACAGCGAGCCCATCAGTGACAGGACGCTCGCGTTCTGCCGCGAGTTGCGCGAGGAAGGCTTGCCCGTCACGCCCGCCCGCGTGCTGGACGCCCTCAAGGCGCTGGCCTACGTCGACTGCTCCCGGGAGGAAGACTTCCACCTGGCGCTACGGATCAACCTCGCCAGCAGCCGCGAGGAGGAAGTGCGTTTCGAACAGACCTACCGGCGCTTCTTCCACCGTCGCGGCGATCCACGCCAGCGCCCGGGCGGCATTCGCGGCGAGTCCATGCGCGGCCAACTCGGACACCACTTCAAGACGCTGGACCAGGAAGTGGACACACCGCCGGAGGCCTACGGCGCCACCGATGACGGGCAGGCGGTGGACCTCAACAACCGCTGGGACCCGGAGGCCCCGCCGCTCGATCGCATCATCCGGGCGCTTGCCCGCCAACTAGCGACCCGCCCCAGTCGCCGCTACCAGGCTGGACGCCGCGGTGAACGCATCGATCTCCGCCGCACGGTGCGGCGCAACGCCCGGCATGGCTTTGATCTGGTCGATCTTGCCCGCGCCCGCCGCAAGCAGCGCCGGACCCGCCTCGTCATGCTGTGCGATGTATCCGGCTCGATGGACGCTTTCAATCCCTTCCTGCTGCAACTCATGTTTGGCCTGCAGCAGGCGCTCCGTGATTCACGCACCCTGGTCTTCAGCACGCACGTCACGGAGATCACCGCAGCCTTGAGGCGCCGATCGGTCAGCACGACGCTGCGCGAAGTGTCGGAGGTCGTCAGGCACTGGTCGGGCGGCACGGACATTGGCGCCGCACTCGCCAAGCTGAATCGCGGCGTCATTCGCGAAGGTCGGGCCAGTACCACCGTTGCGCTCATCATCAGTGACGGCTACGACAACGGCTCGGTGGAACGCATCAGCACCGAAATGCAGGCACTCAAGCGCCAAGTGTCCAAAGTGGTGTGGATCAATCCGATGTACGGCGCCAGCACTTTCCAGGTGCGGGCAGCCGGCATGAAGGCCGCCCTGCCGCACATCGACCATTTCCTGCCCGCCTTCAATGCGGCTTCCCTGCGGGTTCTGGTGCGAGCACTTGCGCTGATTTGAGCTCTCGTGAGGGCTCTACGGCCAACGCTGCACCTTGCGACCACGAAGCATGTAGCTCGCACACAACAATATTTCCTCCCTGGCAGCAAAGCTGTTGGAAAAAGGTGCGAACTGCCCGAGCAATGTCCTTTTTAGGTGCGTCAAACGCGCCACTTGTACAGGTCACTGCAAAACGAGCCTTGTTAATCAGACTTTTAGTGGTCGGCATAGATCATGCACAGTTCCAGGCAGCGGTAAGCCGCAGCCCATTGCACCGATAGAGGCTGTGAACGGGAATGCACGCAACGCACCAATCTGCTGCGAAAGTTTCTTATAAATAGAACGTAGATGCATGAATTTTATAATTTTGTGCACGACAAACAGAAAACCCGCTGCTAGAATTCCCAGCAGCGTTGATTTCGATTCCCAAGTCGGACCCAAGCATCCAATGAACCTGTATCCGGAGATTTAACTCATGAAGCACTCTTTACTCATCTCGTCCCTTCTTTTGAGTTGCGCCGCCACCACACCTGCGATCGCGCAGGACGCCGCCGCCGAGGAGACCGGTGCGCTTGCCGGCAAGAACTTCAGCAGCACACTGGCCTTCACGACCAACTACATGTTCCGCGGCATCTCCAACGCCGATGGCCCGGCGGTGCAGGGCAGCTTTGATTACACCTACAGCGGCTTCTTCGCGGGTGCGTGGGCGTCGAATACCGAGTTTTCGGATGCCAACTTCGAAGTGGACTTCTACGGCGGGTACCGCTTCAGCCAGATGGGTCTCGACTTCACCCTGCAGGGCATCTACTACGCCTACCCGGGTGACGACAAAAACGCCACGGAAGGTTTCGACCCGATTGG
>JAYTTZ010000219.1:0-5701 GCA_043744805.1 Gammaproteobacteria bacterium | reverse complement strand
TCTGCCGTATTCGCTCGCGCGTGACGTCGAACTGCTTGCCGACCTCCTCCAGCGTGTGGTCGGTGCTCATCTCGATACCGAAGCGCATGCGCAGCACTTTCGCCTCGCGCGGCGTGAGCGTGTCTAGCACCTCCTTGGTCACGTCGCGCAGGCTGGCGTAGGTCGCAGCATCGGCCGGCGCCATGGTGTTCTGGTCTTCGATGAAGTCGCCCAGGTGCGAATCGTCGTCGTCGCCGATCGGCGTCTCCATGGAGATCGGCTCCTTGGAGATCTTGAGGATCTTGCGGATCTTCTCCTCGGGCATGTCCATCTTCAACGCCAGGGTCGCCGGATCGGGCTCCGAGCCCGTTTCCTGCAGGATCTGGCGCGAGATGCGGTTCATCTTGTTGATGGTCTCGATCATGTGCACCGGGATGCGGATGGTGCGGGCCTGGTCGGCGATCGAGCGGGTGATCGCCTGGCGAATCCACCACGTGGCATAGGTGGAGAACTTGTAGCCGCGACGGTATTCGAACTTGTCCACCGCCTTCATCAGGCCGATGTTGCCTTCCTGGATGAGGTCGAGGAACAGGAGGCCGCGGTTGGTGTACTTCTTGGCGATGGAGATCACCAGGCGAAGGTTGGCTTCCACCATTTCCTTCTTCGCGCGACGTGCCTTGGCTTCGCCAATCGACATGCGGCGGTTGATTTCCTTGATTTCGCTGATCGTCACGCCGGCCGCCTGCTCGATTGCGGCGAGCTTCAGCTGGCCTTCGGCGATTTCGGCCTGGCGTTCCTTCAGCGCCGCGGCATGCGGCTTTTTCTGGCGAACCAGGGTCTTGAGCCAGTTTGGATCGGTCTCGGCGTCGACGAACACCGCGAGGAAGTCCTTGCGTGGCATCTTGCAGTGCTTGACGCAGATTTCGAGGATGGCCTTTTCCAGCTGGCGGATTTCATCCACCACCTTGCGCACGATGCTACCCAGGGCCTCGGACACGCGGGGCAGCAACTTGAACCCGAGGAACTTCGCCTGCAGCTCCTTGCGGGCTTCTTCGGCCTTGGCGTGGCTGCGGCCGTGCTTGGCGGTGGCAGCCTGAACTTTCTTGAAGAGCGTGCGGTAGTCCTCGAAGCGGGCTTTCACTTCCTCGGGGTCGAGCTGGTTGGCCAACGGATCGGCTTCTTCAGCGTCCTCGGCTTCTTCCTCGGTACCCGGAGCAACCACTTCGGGTTCGGCCAGTGCGACTTCGAGATCTTGGCGGGTCTCGGGTACCGGCTCTTCATCCGGATTGATGAACCCGCTGATGATCTCGGTGATCTTGATTTCGGCGCGATCGGCGCGGTCGTAGTCCGTCAGGAACTGCACCGACACGGCCGGGAAGTCGGCCAGCGCGGAAAGCACCTGGTTCAGGCCTTCCTCGATGCGCTTGGCAATTTTGATTTCGCCTTCGCGGGTCAGCAGGTCCACAGTGCCCATCTCGCGCATGTACATGCGGACCGGATCGGTGGTGCGACCAAATTCGGTGTCGACGGCCGCAATCGCTGCCGCTGCTTCTTCGGCGGCTTCTTCGTCGACGTTCGTCTCGTTCAGCAACAGGGTGTCAACGTCCGGTGCAACTTCATGCACCGTGATCCCCATGTCGTTGATCATGTTGATGATGTCTTCGATCTGCTCAGGATCGACGATGTCATCGGGCAAGTGGTCGTTGACCTCGTGGTAGGTCAGGAAGCCTTGCTCCTTACCCTTGGCGATCAGTCGCTTGAGCTGCGACTGCCCGTCAGTGGATTCGACATCTTCCGGAGTTTCCGTGTTCGGGAGTTTGCCCATGTTCGGGAGTTCGCCTTTGTTCGGTTTTAAAACGAAGAAAGCCCGGGCCGACCGAGCTTTCGCCCCGGGACAGGCTTTGAGTCTAGTTCAAGATCGAGTGATTGCCAGATGTGGCAACTGAACCGGGAAGTCTAGCCGACTCAGGCGACATGCGCAGCCTCTTTTTGTCGACCTTCACTGCTCATCAGTTCCGTCGCGCGGTGGCACCTGCTCGCTCGCCCGTTCCTTGATCAGCCGACTGAAGCGCTGGCGTTGTCGTCGCTTCAGCAGTTGCTCGATGGCCCCACTGAACTCCGTCGACCAGTATTCTTCGGCCAGCAGTACCGGTTGGTGGAGGATTTCGTCGAGCAGGGTGCCTTGCGCGGTATCGCGAAAGCCTTCCACCAACTGGCCGGTACTTTGCGTGGGATTACGTTCGAGACGCTCCAGCAGGGTCACCAGCAGCGCAGATTCCGGGTCCGAGGACACGTCCACCGCCGGTAGGTCGCGCGCCAGCGCCGCGAGTCCCGGTTGCCGGGCAACGAAGCCAATCGCCCGCCGCAGCAGTGAAAGGACGTTGCTGGCGTTCTGGCTATTGGTGCGGCGGCCCTGGAATTGGGGGCTTTGCGCGGCGCCGGGCTGTGCCGGGGCAAGTCGCACGCTGGTCTGGGCCAGTTTCTGCAGATGCTGGCCTAGCAGCTGGCGAAAGGGCCCGGCTGGCACTTTGTTAATCAGCGGGCGGGCGAGGGCGACCAGCTGGGCGCGACCGTCCATGCTGCTGGTGTCCGCCCGGGAGGAGAGTTCGTCGAACAGGAACAGGGACAGGGGCGTGATGTGTTCCGGTGCCTCGAAGCGCGTCTTGCCCTCCTTGCGCACCAGGCTGTCCGGGTCCTCACCCTGCGGCAGGAACAAAAAGCCTCCCTTGCGCCCTTCGCTGAGCAGCGGCAGCACGGTTTCCAGCGCTTTCCAGGCGGCGCGACGTCCCGCAGCGTCGCCGTCGAAGCAGAACACCACTTCGCCGACTTGCCTGAAGACCTGTTCGAGGTGTTCCGGGGTGGTGGCCGTCCCGAGGGTCGCCACAGCATTGTTCACGCCATGCTGGGCCAGGGCGACAACGTCCATATAGCCCTCCACCACCAGGATCCGCTGCGGCCGACCGCCTTGCCGGAGTACATGGTTGAGGCCGTAGAGCTCGCGCCGCTTGTGGAAGATGGGGGTTTCCGGCGAATTGAGGTATTTAGGTTCGCCGTGATCGATCACCCGGCCGCCAAAGCCTACGCAGCGGCCACGCCGGTCGAGGATTGGAAATATCACCCGATCCCGAAAGCGGTCGTAAAAGCTGCCACTGTCCTTCTGCACGGTGAGTCCCACCTCGACCAACTGCTGGCGGCGGGTGGCGTCGATTCCTAGCTGCGCGGTCAGCATGTCCCAGCCAGGTGGGGCGTAGCCCAGGCTGAAGGTCTTGGCGACGACGCCGGTGAGGCCCCGTCCCTTCAGGTAGTCCACCGCCTTCTCGCGATCGGGATGTTCGCGCAGCGCGCGGGCATAGACCTGAAGCGCCTCGTCCATCAGTTCGTATAGAGCGCGATTGTTGGGGGCGGAAGGCGCCGCGCCGTCGGTCTCGTACTGGATTTGCAGATGGAGGTGGCCAGCGAGCTCCTCCACGGCTTCCACATAGCCCAAGCCTTCGTGGTTCATGAGGAAGCTGATGGCCGAGCCGTGGGCGCCGCAGCCGAAGCAGTGGTAGAACTGCTTTTCGGGGCTCACCGTGAAGGAAGGGGTCTTTTCGTTATGGAACGGGCACAGGCCCTGGAAGTCGCGGCCGGCCTTTTTCAGCGTGACCGTCCGTCCCACGATTTCGACGATGTCGACGCGCGTGAGCAAGTCTTCGATGAAGGACTGGAGAATCCGGCCGGCCACGTGAACCTCTGTCGCGACTGGGGCGCCGCAGGGCTGGATTCTACTGAGTCAGGAGGGATGTAGGACGGCCTCGTGCCGTCCCTGGCCCGGCGGACTAGCCGCCGAGGCGCTGCTTGATGCTGATACCGACCGCCGCCATGTCGGCGCGACCCATGAGGGCGGGGCGGAGGTCGTTCATGACCTTGCCCATGTCCTTGATGCTGGACGCACCCAGCCGGGCAATGGCGTCGTTCACCAGGCTTTCGATTTCCCTGGCGGTCAGCGGCGTCGGCAGGAATTCTTCCACGATCACCAGTTCGCCGCGTTCCTTGCTGACAAGATCCTGGCGACCGGCGGCATCGAACTGCGAGATGGAATCCCGTCGCTGGCTTGCGAGCTTGGTGATGATGCCGACGACCGTGGCCTCGTCGGGGTCCGTGCGGGTGTCGATTTCCTGCTGCTTCAGCGCGGCGCTGATGAAGCGGAGTGTCACCAGGCGAATTTTCTCGCCGGCCTTCATCGCCGTCTTGATCTCGGCGTTGAGGCGCTCGCGGGTTTCGGATGCCATGTGGGGAAACCCCGGGAGCCGGGGCTTAGTAGAGGCGGATGCGGCGGGCGTTCTGGCGGGCGGCCTTCTTCTGCCAGCGCTTTACCGCAGCGGCGGCCTTGCGTTTGCGTTCCTGCGTGGGTTTTTCATAGAACTCACGCTTGTGGACTTCGGCCAGGACACCGGCTTTTTCACAGGAGCGCTTGAAGCGGCGCATGGCCACGTCAAAAGGTTCGTTCTCGCGGATTCGGACTGATGGCATAACGGGCGGCTTCTCGGGAGTTGGGCTTTAGGCTATTTCTAGAGGGGCCGAATGCTAGCGAGCCAATTTCCGAATGTCCACCGCAAATTCCCATCCAACGCCCAGACTGGTGCTGGGCATCGAGACTTCCTGTGACGAAACAGGGGTTGCCCTCTACGACCGGGACGCCGGCCTGCTGGCCCACGAACTCTTCAGCCAGGTCGACATGCACGCGGTTTACGGGGGCGTGGTGCCCGAGCTTGCCTCGCGTGATCACGTGCGCCGCGTGGTGCCCCTGATCCGTGCCGTGCTCGCCAAGGCTGATCTGACCTTGCCTGATCTCGACGGCATCGCCTACACCGCAGGCCCCGGTCTCATCGGCGCCCTGTTGGTCGGGGCTGGCGTGGCGCAAGCGCTTGCTTACGCCCTTGGTATTCCCGCGCTTGGCATACATCACATGGAAGCCCATCTACTTGCCCCGATGCTGGAACCCGATCCCCCCGGGTTCCCCTTCCTCGCGCTGCTGGTTTCGGGAGGTCATACGATGCTGGTCGACGTGGCCGGCCTTGGGCGCTACGAGGTCCTTGGCGAGTCGCTGGACGACGCCGCCGGGGAGGCCTTCGACAAAACCGCCAAGCTATTGGGCCTGGGTTACCCGGGCGGTCCGGCCGTGGAGAAACTGGCGCACTCGGGTAATCCGGCGCGGTTTCGCTTCCCACGACCGATGACCGACCGTCCTGGACTCGATTTCAGCTTCAGCGGCTTGAAGACTTTTACCGCCACCACCGTGCGCGCACATGCCGCCGACCCTTCCGCCGCCCCCGACATTGCACGCGCGTTCTCGGATGCCGTCGTCGATACCTTTGTCATCAAGTGCCGGCGGGCCTTGCGCCAGACCAGCCGCACGTGCCTTTTGGTGGCCGGTGGGGTGAGCGCCAATCGAGCACTGCGGGCCGCGCTCGCCGCGCTGGGCCGAGAGATGGAGGTAAGCGTGCGCTATCCCGCCCTCGAGTTCTGCACGGATAACGGGGCGATGGTGGCCTACGCGGGATGCCTGCGGCTGTCTGCGGGCTCCAGCAGCCCCAAGGCGTTCGGGGTGCGGCCGCGCTGGTCGCTGGAGGAGCTGTCCCCGCCCTAGCAGCCTGTCGGACTTGGGGCGTCGATAGCGAGAATCGGCCCCAGCCAGGACAGTTGGTGCCGGATTTGCAGGCCCATAGCCCGGCTATGGGGC
>JAYTTZ010000218.1:0-5714 GCA_043744805.1 Gammaproteobacteria bacterium | reverse complement strand
CTTCGATGCGCGTGTGGCCGGCGTCGACCAGGCGACGGATGAATTCAAGCTTGGTCGCGGTATCCACCAGCGTCGGCTGGCTCTGCAGGCCGTCGCGGGGCCCGACTTCCACGAGTTCGAAGATGTCCTGCATGGTGGTGTCTCGATCCTTACCGTTGGTTGTGGCGGCATTTTAGTCCGCAGGGACGGAGCGAAGCGACGAGGTCATGCGCCTGTCACCTCGGGTGATTTAGCGTGATCGCACAACATTGTACTTACCACCCTGCCCGCTTCCCCCATTTGAGCGGCAGGGTGGACTCTTCCCTACCTGCCTCGACCCCGCACCTTCCAGTATGCTGCCGTTCGCTTCGCTCACTGGATGGAACTGCCATGGCCCAGCACGACTTCGATTTCTTCGTCATCGGCGGCGGGTCTGGCGGGGTCCGCGCGGCCCGCATGGCAGCCGGCTTCGGTGCCCGGGTTGCGGTGGCCGAGGAACGGTATTTCGGCGGTACCTGTGTCAACGTGGGCTGCATCCCCAAGAAGCTTTTCGTCTATGCCTCGCGTTTTCCGGAGGATCAGGCCGTGGCGGCCGGCTATGGCTGGACGTCCGCGCCGGCCACGTTCGACTGGCCGACCCTGCTGCGCAACAAGGACACCGAAATCAACCGCCTTAACGGCATCTACGAGCGCCTGCTCCGCAACGCAGGCTGTGAAGTGATGGCGGCCCGCGCCACCCTGATGGACCCACACACCGTGGAAGTCGACGGCAGGCGCATCACCGCCAGTCACATCCTGGTCGCCACCGGCGGCTGGCCGCAGGTCCCCGACCTCCCTGGCCGCGAACACGCCATCACCTCCAACGAAATCTTCCACCTGCCGAACCTGCCCCGTCGCATGGTCGTGGTGGGTGGCGGCTACATCGCGGTGGAGTTCGCGGGCATCCTGCGCGGGCTGGGCTGCGAGGTGACCCAGCTGTATCGCGGGCCGCTGTTCCTGCGCGGTTTCGACGACGAAACGCGTGGCTTCCTGGCCGAGCAGATGCGGCACAAGGGCGTGGACCTGCGGTTCAACACGGACGTCACCCGCATCGACAAGACCGATCTGGGCCTCGTGCTCACCCTTAATGACGGCAGTCCACTCGACGCTGACGGGGTACTCTTCGCGACCGGCCGCGTCCCGCTCACGGCGAACCTCGGACTCGAAGCCTGCGGGGTCGAACGCGATGCCGTTGGCGCGATCAAGGTCGACGCCGAATACCGCACCAACGTGCCCTCAATTTACGCCGTCGGCGACGTCACCAATCGCGTCAACCTCACCCCCGTCGCGCTGGCCGAAGGCATGTCGCTGGCGCGCCGCTTGTTCGGCCAGCGGACGCAAGCGGTGGACTACGACTTCATCCCCACCGCCATCTTCAGCCAGCCGCCCATCGGCACGGTCGGGTTTGGCGAAGAAGAGGCCCGCGAAAAATTCGACGACATCGAGGTCTACACCTCGAGCTTCACGCCGCTCCGCTTCACCATTTCCCCGGTAAAGGAAAAGGCCTTCATGAAACTCATCGTGGACCAGGCCACCCGCCGCGTGGTGGGGCTGCACGTCTGTGGCGAGGATGCCGGCGAAATCGTGCAGGGCTTCGCTGTCGCGATGCGCGCGGGCGCCACCAAGGAAGTCTTCGACAGCACCATCGGCATCCATCCCTCCGCAGCAGAGGAATTCGTGACGATGCGCGAGCCGACGCGCCGCTAGGCGCTTACCTATCCAACAAGACAACAAGCACGGTTATTCGGAGAGCAAGCCCCATGGACTGGTATCGCAAACGAACCCTCGGCAGCCTCCTCGGCGATGCGGCACGGCGCTGGGGCCCGCGCGAGGCGTTTTCCTGCAACGGCGAGCGCTGGACCTTCGCGGAATTCGACGCGGAAACCAACCGCGTCGCCAAGGGGCTGATGGCGCTCGGCGTGGAGCACGGGGAGCACGTGGCGCTGTGGATGACCAACCGCCCAGAGTGGCTGTTCCTGATGTTCGCGATCGCTCGCGTGGGGGGGTGCATCGTGCCGCTCAACACCCGCTATCGCACTGACGACGTGGCCTACACCGTCACGCAGTCGCGCAGCCGTACGCTGATCAGCCTCGACCAATCGGGTCCAGTCGACTACCAGTCCATGCTGATGGAATCGATGCCCGACATCAAAGCCACGGCGGATGGCCTTGCAATCAGCCAATTCCCTGATCTCCGCCGCGTCGTGATCGTGGGCGAGACCCGCCTGCCGCACGCCATGCCCTGGGAATCCATGCTGGCGCTGGGTGATGCCGTCAGCGACGAAGCCCTGGCCGAGCGCGCGGCCTCCGTGGATCCGGACGGCCTCATGATGCTGGCCTACACCTCGGGCACCACCGGCAACCCAAAGGGCGTCATGCACAGCCACGTGCCCATCCGCAACACGCATGAACGCGGGCAGATCATGGGCTACACCTGCCACGACGTGCACATGAACTACCTGCCGCTCTTCCACATCTACGCATTCAGCGAAATCGTGATGATGGGGGTGCTGTTCGGATTCCGGCACGTGATGATGGATGTGTTCGACGCCGAACGGGCGCTCGATCTCGCCGAGGCCGAAGGCGCGAACGTGCTGCACGGCTTCGAAGCGCACTGGCTGGACCTGCTCACCGCCCAGGAGCGCAAGCCGCGGCAGTTGAACCTCCGCATCGGCACCCTGCCCTCCGGCGTGGAAAGCACCATCCCGATCGCCGAACGCGTGCAGGACACCTTCTGCCCCACCATTTCCGGCTTCGGCATGAGCGAAACCTGGGCCTATGTCTCGGTCAACAATCCGCTGCACACGCGCGAGCAGCGCGTCCATGCGTCGGGTTACCCGATGAACGACTACGAGTTCCGCGTGGTGCATCTCGAAACCGGCAGGGACCAGCCCATCGACGCGCCAGGCGAACTGCTGGTGCGCGGCTACGCCGTGATGAAAGGCTACTGGGACAAGCCCGAAGCCACGTACGACACCATCGACCAGGACGGCTGGCTGCACACGGGCGACATGGCTTTGAGGCGTGCCGACGGCCACTTCGTGTTCATGGGTCGCTACAAGGACATGCTGAAAGTGGGCGGCGAGAACGTCTCGCCCGCCGAGGTGGAAGCCTACCTGCGCAAGATGCCGGAAGTGATGGATGCCTCGGTCGTCGCCTACCCGGATCCACGCATGGCGGAAGTCCCGGTGGCCTTCGTCATCCTGAAACCTGGGCAGCAGGCCAGCGAAGAAGACCTGCTGGGCCGGATGAAGGGCAAGATCGCCAGCTACAAGATCCCGCGGCACGTGATCTTCACCGAGGCTTATCCGATGACCTCCTCCGGCAAGATCCGCAAGGTGGAACTGCGGGCGCAGGCGCGGGAAATCCTCGGATAACCGGGGCCGCGCGGCGGGCAGGCCCGGCGGGCGATGCAGGGCTTGTCCGCAGCCCGCCATCCCCCACGCCTATTCTTCAAGGCCAGGCTGCGTCGGTCTGCCCGAACCCTGGGCCCACGCGGCCAAGCAGCCAGTACGGCAGTGCGCCCTCGGTGTAGTGCCCTTCCCAGGTCATCGTCGTCATGCCGTTGCCGGCGTCGGCGAAAGGCACCACGGCCACGTAGTCGAGCATCGGCAGGGGATAGTTCTCCACGATGGAGTAGACAATCACCTGCTGCGGCACGGCGGCGTCGAGGCGTTCGACGATCTGCCCCGCCACGCCCATCCCGGGCTTGAAGCGAGCGCAGCGCCGCGCGCCGATATGGCTGCCTTCGCAGCTGAATTCAGTGAGGTTGCCGGGAGGATGCAGCTTGTCCAGCGCGCCGAAATCGGCGAGCCAGGCCCAGCAGTCATCGCGGGGCGCTTGCAGGATCTGTTCGAGTCTGGCGATGGGCCTGGATGAACCTCCAGGGGAAACGGGAAACGTGCAGGCGGGCGTCCGCTACACCCAGGGCCGCCATTCGCGCCGGTCGCGACAGGCCGGTGCGCGGCGTGGCACCGCGGGCTCAAACAGCGACAGCGGCAAGGTAGGCGGCTTCGTCGAATGCCGCTGGATAGTCGAAGTCGCTGACCGAGATCCGGCCTTCGCGAATGAGTTTCTCCGCGTGCGCGCCGCGATTGATCATCTTGAGCGGCGGCCGCGTGGCGCGCATCGCCGCGCGCAACACCGTAGTTGCCAAGGCGTCCACTTCGTAAGCACGGACAAGGTCGTCCACCTTCGACAGCACCACGCCATAGTCCTCGCGCGCACTGTGCAGGGAGACCAGGCCACGTTGCACGTCGGTGCGGACCCACTCCGGTACCCGCGCCAGCGGATCTCCCCAACCTCCACCGCCCGGCGTGAGGATGCGCACGATGTCACCAGCCTTCACGGGCACCGCTTCACGCTTGTAGAGAATGTGTTGTTCCACCGGCGTATCGGGGTTCACCAGCGCGCCGCCGGAGCGCCCGGCCATCCCACCGTTGACCCCGAAGCAGGAGAAGATCGTGCGATAGGAAACCGTGAGGAAGTGGCCATCGACCAGGATCTCGACGTCCTTCAGGTAACCGAGGCCGCCGCGATAGGCACCCGGCCCCCCGGAGTCCGGGAACATGCCGACCCGATGCACGATGACCGGGAAACGCTGTTCGATGAATTCGGTCGGCAGATTCTTGGAGTCCGGCACGAGATCCACCGTATCCGTGCCGTCGGCGAAGGGCCGACCGCCCGAGCCCGCACCGAAGATCTCGCGGTAGAGGAAATCCTTGTGGTCGAAATCCTTGCCGTAGAAACCATAGAGCTGGATGCATTGCGAGTCGCCGACCATCTGCCCGTTCGTGGCCTTGGCCATGGCGGCCATGTAGGCACCGATCATGCGGAGCATGCAGTCCATGCGGTCGGCGCCGGCAGCGGGATATTCCGCCGACAGCACCGTGCGCGGCGGCAGGTAGGCCTTGAAGACGCGAGTCAGGCCTTCGTTGACGATCATCCCCGGGACCTGTGCCTTGACGAAGCCGCCGAGCCATTTCGAGTAATGGCGCCCGTCCATGACCCAGTTCACCGGGCCAGGCACCTGCGGATCGGTGCCGGCAAAATCAACGATGAGCTTCTCCGGATCCTTGCGAATGGTGAGCATGATCTTGATGGGTCGCTCGAGGTCGATGCCGTCGGTCTCGAGGAAGTCCTCGCCGATGTATTCGCCGTCGGGAATGTGCGGCAGGGCTTCCTCGCGGACGATTTCCTCGCAGCGATCCATGATCCGGTAGAACGCGGCTTCGACCGTGTCCGTACCATAGCGCCGACAGAGTTCCTCCACCCGACGCTGGATGATCCGGGTCGCACCGACGAACGCGTCGATGTCGCCACGCAAGTCATCCGGAAAACGGCTGTTGCGCAGGATGATCTTCCACGCATCCTCGTTGCGCACGCCACGCGCATACATTTTGATGGGCGGGACCTGGATGCCTTCCTCGAACACCGTGGTGGCGGTCAGTGGCCAGCTTCCGGCCACCTTGCCTCCTACGTCGTTGCAGTGGCCGAAGACCTGCGAAAAGCCAATCAGCCGACCCTCGGAGAAGATCGGCACCACTACGCAGAAATCCGGCAGGTGGCCGATGGTGCCGCTCGATTCATGGATGTCGTTATAGAGGAAGACATCACCCTCGTGGATTTCGTCGAGCGGGTAATAGTTGCGGATCGGATCGGCCGTCGCCGCCCAGGACACCCGGGTGACGCTGTTG
>JAYTTZ010000217.1:0-22073 GCA_043744805.1 Gammaproteobacteria bacterium | reverse complement strand
GGCTTCCCCCTGCATGCTCCCCAGCTGGAGTTGCCGGGATGGCGCGCTATGAGCATTTGCCCATTTACAAGCAGGCTCTGGACGTGGCGGTGCATTTTGAACGCGTGGTAGCGGGATTTTCCCGCTACCACAAGTACACATTGGGCGCCGAACTGCGTAGCCAGAGCCGGGCCGTGGTGGTGGCCATGGCCGTGGTAATCCAGGACACCCACCCTATTGACCGTCTATCCGCCCCCACCTCCCCCTGACCCGCTCGAAATACCGTGCTACCCCGAACGCATCGTCGAAATGTCGCCGGCCCACGAAGGCCGTGGCCTGGCGGCCGCGCTGGCGCAGGGTACCCGCCGAGGGCACGCCCAGCGGCCACAGGACGAAGCGCTCGGGTCGGGCGGATTCGTGCAGCAGGCCATCGGGGGCGAACAGGCTGCGCGTCCCGCCTTGTGGGGCGGGCAGCCGGCGCAGGGTGTCGTAACCAGCAAGCTTGAGCCCGATCGTCGTGGCTGCCGGCGCCGGACCGACGCCGCGCACGTAGTGCGTCCTGGCATCAAGCTGTACCGCGAGCTTTCCGGTCGTGTCCGGGACGGGCGCAATCCACGGCGGCTCGGTAGTGTCGGTGCCGGGGAGCCGCCTCAGGCGCGGACCCGGCCACCAGATCTGATAGCAGCCGCAGGCGTGCACGCTGTCGTGGAGCAGCGGCAGGCCGTCCACGTCCAGGGTGACCCGCCAGATCACCGCATCGAAATCCCCGGCCAGCAGATCAAGTCGGCGGGTGGGGCTGCGGGCCGGGAACCACACCATGTAATTGAGCTGCAGCAGCACCTGCCCGTCGAAGCGAGTGTGCGAGACATAGCGATACTCGGTGGGGTCGCCGGCCACCAGCGGCCGGCCCTCGGCGCCCAGCTGCACGGTGCCGGGCGAGTCGTCCGGGCTGGCTGTCTCCACCAGCCAGAGGGGCGCGTGCTGCCGGAAGAGCACGTCGAGATCCGAGGCAGACGGCAGCGGAAAGCCCAGTGCGTCGCGGGGCAGGGTGGCGAGCCTGGCTGCCGGCGGCACCGGGTCACCGGTCACACTGGCGTAGGCGCGTGTGCCCGGGCCCACCACCACGCCGGCGTGCGGCCGCTCGCGGTCCTGGAGTCGGACCACGCCGCTGCGCGCAAATTCGGCGGCCAGCGGATACCCCCCGAGCACGCGGGCCAGTAGCCGGTAATCGTCCGGAACCCGGGCTCGTTCGCGCAGTTGCTGCTGGGCGGCCGGGTTGCCCAGCACGGCCTCGACGGCTTGCGCCCGGCAGGTGGCGAGCCGCGCTGCGTCCGCCGCGCTGGCCCCAAGTGCCGCCGCTTCCACCGCCCGCCCCGAGGCATCCAGCGCCGCCAGCCGCGTGAGCCAGGCGTGCAGCGTCGCGGGGGAGTCGAGATCCGTGCGGAAGCTCGCGAGCATTCGATCGACCCGCAGGAAGGGAAAGCCTTCGATGCGCGCGGCCTCGCCATCGCCCACCCTTGCCGCTGCCACCCGTGCGTCCAGCGCGCGCGACACGGCAAGGCAGTCCGCAGCGGCCGGCAGGGGTGCCCGCGGCGTGGTCGCGGCGCAGCCCCCCAGCAGCAGCGGGACCAGCAGCAGGCACAGGACGGGATGTTTCCGCACAACCACCTCGCGGGGCAGGAACGAACCCGAGTGTACAATCGCCGCACTTCCATCGAGGACGGATCCATGGCGGCGCTGCCGTTGGCGACCACCGAGGCGGCCACCGCCGTCCTCGCGCACTACGGGCTACGTCCCCGGCATCTCGAGGCGCTCACCGGAGGCCTCATCAACCTCAGTCTCAAGGTCGGTGCCGACAACGGCAACGCTTACGTCCTCCAGCGCCTTCACCCGGTGTTCGACATTACGGTCAACGAGAACCTGGAGCTCGTCGCCCGGGCCCTCCACGCGCGTGGCGAGCTGACCCCGCGCTTGATCCGCACCCGTGGGAACGACCTCGCCGTCATCCACGAAGGCGAGGTGTGGCGCCTGTTGAGCCACGTGCCTGGCGCGAGCGTGGCGCAACTCCATGACCCGGCACAGGCCCGGGCGGCCGGCGAACTCCTGGGGCGCTTCCATGCGACGCTGGCCGAGTGGACCGTACCGCTGCCCCATACCCGCGCCGGGGTCCACGAACCCGCCCGCCACCTGGCCCTCCTGGTGGAGGCCCTGCGCACACACCCGGCACACCGGCTCCATGCCGAAGTGGCACGCCTGGCGGAGCACCTTTTCAAGCGCATCGGGCAGTTGCCGGCTTGGCCGACCACCCCTGTGCGCCTGGTGCACGGCGACCCCAAAATTTCCAATCTCTTGTTCGACGCTGACGGTCGCGGCCTGTGCATGGTCGATCTCGACACCCTGGCGCGCGGTCCGCTGGTGCCTGAGTTGGGGGATGCATTCCGCTCCTGGTGCAACCCCGGGCCGGAAGATGCGCGGAAAGCCGGGTTTTCCCTGCCCCTGCTGGACGCCGCGCTGGCGGGCTACGCGGTGCAGATGCGCGAGCACCTCACGCTCGAGGAGCGCCTGTCCGTGGTGGCGGGCACTGAAACTGTCTACCTCGAACTCGCCGCCCGCTTCGCCGCCGACGCGCTGGCGGAGGCCTATTTCGGCTGGGCGCCCGAGCGCTTTGCCAGCCGTGGCGACCACAACCTCGCCCGTGCGCGGAACCAGTTGGCGGCCGCCGGCGCGCTGGCGGGGCAGGCGAGCGCGGCCGAAGCCCTGGTCGCCCGCCACCTTGGCTGAAACTTTCGCACGCGGGTTGCGACACGATGGCTAGAATACGGTCGACGCGCGCCGCGCAGAACAACCACTGGAGAAGCACATGGAACTAAGCGGGATACTCACCCTCGGGTTCGTGGCCCTGGTCATCATCACGCTCTACAAAGGTGCCAAGGTGGTACCCCAGGGCTATGAATGGACCATCGAACGCTTTGGGCGCTACCACGCCACCTTGCGGCCAGGCCTTGGCCTCATCGTCCCCTACATCGACAGCATCGGGCGCCGCATCAACATGATGGAGCAGGTGATGGACGTGCCCTCGCAGGAAGTCATTACCCGCGACAACGCCGTCATCAAGGTGGACGGCGTGGTGTTCTTCCAGGTCCTCGATCCGGTGCGCGCGGCCTATGAAGTAAACCAGCTCGAATACGCGGTGCTGAACCTGACCATGACCAACATCCGCACCGTCCTGGGCTCGATGGATCTCGACGAGTCGCTCTCCAAGCGCGACGTCATCAACTCCCGGCTGCTGTCGGTGGTGGACGAAGCCACCCACCCCTGGGGGCTCAAGGTCACCCGGATCGAAATCAAGGACATCACGCCGCCCAAGGATCTGATCGAATCCATGGGCCGGCAGATGAAGGCCGAGCGCGAGAAACGCGCCGCGATCCTCGAGGCCGAGGGCCTCCGCCAGGCCGCCATCCTGAAAGCCGAAGGCGCAAAGCAGGCCACCGTGCTGGAAGCCGAAGGGATGCGGGAAGCCGCCTTCCGCTCCGCCGAAGCCCGTGAGCGCCTGGCCGAGGCCGAGGCCAACGCGACCCGCGTGGTGTCCGACGCCATTGCCGGCGGCAGCGTCCAGGCGGTCAATTACTTCATTGCCCAGAAGTACGTCGAAGCCCTGCAGGCCATCGGCAGCGCGCCCAACCAGAAGATCATGTTCATGCCATTGGACACCGCCGGCCTCATCAGTACCGTGGCGGGCATCGCCGAACTCGCCAAGGAAGCTCTCGCGAAGCCGGGCGGCACCCAGCGGTGAGCGGGCTCGTGCAGGCCATGGGTCCGTGGCACTGGATGCTGTTCGCGGTGGCGCTGTTCATCGGCGAACTGCTGGCCCCGGGCTCCTTCCTCGTCTGGATGGGCCTCGGCGCCGCCGTCGTGGGCGCGCTGCTCCTGATCCTCCCGACGCTGGCGTGGCAGGGACAGTGGGTCATCTTCGCCGTGGTGTCCGTGGCGAGCGTGCTGGCCTGGCGACGCTACCGCCAGCGGCACCCGGATCGCAGCGATCATCCGGTGCTCAACCAGCGGGGACGTGCCTACGTCGGCCGGCATTTCACGCTGGAGGATCCCATCGTCGATGGTCTCGGCAAGCTCCGGGTCGACGACACCCAATGGAAAATCAGCGGTGCCGACCTCGCGGCCGGCACGGCGGTGGAGGTCGTCGGCGTGGACGGCACTATCCTCAAGGTGGAAGCCGCGACCACCGACACGCCACCGACCGCCACGCAATGAACCCATAACAACGTCAACGCGATACACCGCAAGGGAGCGCCGATGGATCTCGAATTAAAAGGCAAGGGCGTCATCATTACGGGCGCAAGCAAGGGCATTGGCCGTGCCATCGCGCTGGAGTTTGCACGCGAAGGCGCCAACGTGGCGATCTGCGCGCGCGGTGCCGAGGCGCTGGAAGCCACACAAGCCGATCTCGCGGCGCTGGGCGTTAAGGTCTTTGCCGCCGCCTGCGACGTGGGGGATGCCGCTTCCCTCGCAGGGTTCCTCGACGGCGCCCATGCGGCGCTTGGTCGGGTCGATGTCCTCGTCAACAACCCGTCGGGCTTCGGCGTGACCGACACCGAGGAAGGCTGGAAGGCCAGCATGGACGTGGACCTCATGGCCGCAGTTCGCGCCACCTGGCAGGTCACGCCGTGGCTTGAAACGCAGGGGGGTGGTGCGGTGATCCACATCAGTTCCATTTCAGGCCTTGAAGCCAGCCTGCCGGGGGTCGCGGCCTATGCCGCCGCCAAGGCGGCGCTCATCAGTCACTCCAAGAGCATGGCCATGGAGCTCGCATCCAAGGGCATCCGCGTGAACTGCGTGGCACCGGGCTCGATCGATTTTCCGGACGGCTTCTGGGACAACGTCCACCAGGGCCAGCCGGCGTTCTACGACATGGTGCTGTCCACCATTCCGTTCGGTCGCATGGGCCGGCCCGAGGAAGTGGCCAACGCGGTGGTGTTCCTCGCCTCGAAGCGCGCGAGCTGGGTGTCCGGTGCATTGCTCCCGGTCGACGGCGTGCAGCACAAGGGCAACCATTAAGCGCCACGGACGGATCTGGAGCGAACCGTGGGCGAGCGTGTTGCGTGAAGATTTTCGTCACGGGGGGGACCGGCTTCATCGGTCGTGCGCTGGTCAACGCGCTGCTGGTACGAGGCCACCGGATCACGGTGCTGGTCCGCCAGGCGGACAGCGCACAAGCGAGGATGCTCGGCCGCAACGGCGTGGAGGTGGCGCCCGGCGACGTGACCGATCGCGCCTCGCTCCGAGCCGCGATGGCCGGGGCCGAGGTGGTCATCCACAACGCCGGGATCAACAAGCTCGGTCTCTCCCGCGCCGACACCCGGCGGATGACCGAAATCAACGTCAACGGCACCGCCAATACGCTCGGCCTCGCGTACGAACTGAAAATCCCACGCATCCTCTATGTCTCCAGCGCGTTCGCGTTGGGTGAGACCGATGGGAACCTGCGCGACGAGGACTGGGTCCGGCACTCGCCGCCCCGGTCGCACTTCGAAGCGACCAAGGCGCAAGCCCACGCGTTGGCCGTGGAACTGCAGCGTGCCGGGGCGCCAATCCTGATTTTTTGCCCCGTGGCGGTGGCAGGGCCCGGCGACAAGTCGAGCCTGGGTGCGTTTGCGCGGCTCTACGTACGTAACCAGATGCCTCCCATCCTCTTCGGCGACGGCACGATGAGCTTCGTGCACGTGGACGACGTGGCCGCCGCGTTGACCCACAGCGTGGAGCGCGGCGAGGCCGGCCAGACCTACCTGCTGTCGAGCGGACCGTTGTCGCTCCGGGAGATGGTCGACCATTGGCAGACCACGCCCGGGGGGGCGAACCGGGTCTGGTGGTGGTTGCCGCGCTGGCTTGCGCTCAGGCTTTGCGCCATCGCCGAGCCCGTCCAGCGCGTCTTGAGGCTGCCTGTGCTGTTCAGCAAAGAACTCGCCCGCTCGGCTTATCTCGACATGCAGTACAGCGGTGCAAAGGCGGCGCGGGAGCTGGGCATCAAGCTGCGACCGCCGCGCCAGGTCTGGCGTGACACCCTGAACAGTGAACGCAAGCGCTGGCTGGGCTGAGCCTGGCGTGCCAAGCCTGCCAAAGGCGCCCTGAACCGGCCGGCCGTCCCTCGCAAGGTGGCCGATGCGCATTCCAGGGCCGTCAGGACAGCGAATCGCGGCGCGGTGGCTGCCGGCAGGCCGCAATTTGCGGCAACGCGGCACCTTTATCTCTAAACGGGGAGGCCAGCGGCGGGCTGGTGGTTTACACTGCGCGCCCCCCCTCCGCCCGCAGGCTCCCCGCCCATGTCTGATCTTGCTGACAGCTCACCGCGTTTTTCCGACCTTGGCCTCCCCGCCAATCTGCTGTCGGCACTCGATGCCATCGGCTATGAGACGCCGTCGCCGATCCAGGCTGCCGCCATCCCCACCCTGCTTGCAGGCGAGGACATCATCGGCCAGGCGCAGACGGGCACCGGCAAGACCGCGGCGTTTGCGCTGCCGTTCCTTGCCCGCATCGATATGAGCGAACGTGACCCGCAGGTCCTGGTGCTGACGCCGACGCGCGAACTGGCCATCCAGGTCGCGGAAGCCTTTCAGCGTTACGCCCACGGCATGCCGGGATTCCACGTGCTGCCCATCTACGGTGGCCAGAGCATGAGCCAGCAGCTGCACCAGTTGCGGCGCGGCGCCCACGTCGTGGTGGGTACGCCGGGCCGGATCATGGATCACCTGCGGCGCGAAACCCTCAACCTCTCGAAAATCCGTGGCATGGTGCTGGACGAAGCCGACGAAATGCTCCGCATGGGCTTCATCGACGACGTTGAGGCCATCCTGCAGCACACCCCGTCCTCGCGGCAGACCGCGCTCTTCTCGGCAACCATGCCGGAAGCTATCCGCTCGGTGGCCCAGCGCCACCTCAAGAATCCCCGCGAAATCCGCATCAAGGCCAAGACCACCACGGTCGAGGCCGTCCGCCAGCGCTACTGGCAGGTGGCCGGGATGCAGAAGCTCGATGCGCTGACCCGCATCCTCGAAGGCGAAGAACTCGACGCGGTGCTCATCTTCGTGCGGACCAAGGTGGCCACCACCGAACTGGCCGAGCGTCTGGAAGCCCGGGGCTACGCCTGCGCCGCGATGAGTGGCGATCTCAACCAGGTCCAGCGCGAAAAGACCATCGAACAGCTCAAAAGCGGCCATCTCGACGTGGTCATCGCTACCGACGTCGCCGCCCGCGGCCTCGACGTGCCACGCATCAGTCACGTCATCAACTACGACATCCCCTACGACATCGAAAGCTACGTGCACCGCATCGGCCGCACCGGCCGCGCTGGTCGCACGGGCGAAGCCATCCTGTTCGTTGCGCCGCGTGAAGTGCGGATGCTGCGCGCCATCGAACGCGCCACCCGCCAGCCCATCGAGCCGATGCGCGCACCCTCGCGTGAAGCCATCGCCTCGCGTCGGGTCAGCCAGTTCAAGAAGGCCGTGTTCGATACCCTCGCCACCGAAAACCTCGACTGGTTCGGCCAGCTGGTGGAGGAAATGGCGCATGAACGCGGCGTGGAGATGAGCACCCTGGCAGGCGCGCTGGCGTTCATGGTGCAGCGTGAGCGCCCGCTGAATTTCGAAGGTGCCGTGCCGGGTGCCGATCCGGGCGCTCGCGATCGCTACCAGCGCGACGAGCGACCCGCGCCGCGCGACGAGCGCCCCGCCCGCCCCGAGCGCGCGCCCCGCTCCGAATTCACCCCGCCCGCCCAACAGGCCGAACGTCCCCCCCGGGTCGAACGACCGGAACGCCCAGCTCGCGAGGAATCGCCTGTCCGGGAGGAGCGCCCGGCCCGCGAAGAACGACCCGAACGGACACCACGCCGGCAGGTCGCACAGGACCACGTCGAAGACGATGTCCTGGCCGAACGCCCCGCGTCGCGCGGCGGCCTGCCGCCGGCCAGCGAAGTGGCGGAGTACTTCGCGCCGCCACCGCCGCCACCGGGGCTCGACATCCCGCTGAAGGCCGAGCGCCTGAAGGAATTCCCGGAAATCGACATGGTGCGCTATCGGATTGAAGTGGGCACCGAACAGGGCGTGCAGGCCAAGCACATCGTGGGCGCCATCGCTAACGAAGCTGGTCTCGAGTCCCGTTACATCGGTCGCATCGACCTCTACCAGGATTTCAGCACCATCGACCTGCCCGGCGGCATGCCGAAGGAATTGCTCGAGCACCTGAAGACCGTTCGCTTCGGCAAGTACCGCTACGACATGAGTCCTCTGGTGCCCGAAGACAAGCCGAAGAAGCCGCGCAAGAAGTAAGGCCCGCGGGCGGCGCCTGCACCAGCGCCAGATCCGCCTGGCGCTGGTGCAGCCCCTGCCGACGCACCGCCCATCGAGTCTCCCGCGGACCGCACCGCGCCACCGGGAGCGATCAGCGTCAACCCGCCTCGGTGACCCAGCCGCGCCGATGTCCGGGCAGGCGCAAGGCCTCGACGTATTTCCTGGCCGCCTCGACCGCGCCGCTGGGCACGTGCTGGCTGGGGAAGAGCGAGGTCGTGGGTGATTGACCGCGCAGCAACTGCTTGGCGAGGGTCAGCTTGTGGACTTCGCTCGGGCCGTCGGCGAGGCCGAGCGCATGGCCCCACAGCAGCCATTCACCGAAGAGCATTTCGTTGGAGACACCCAGCGCCCCGTGCAGGTGGATGGCCTTGCCGGCGATATCCACCATCACCCGCTCGCTCAGCACTTTCACCGCCGCGATGTCGCCGCGCACCAGCTTGTAGTCGTTCAGGCGATCAATTTTCCACGCGGTCTGGATCACGAGCAGGCGGAACTGCTCGAGCTGCATCCAGGCTTCCGCGATGGTGTCCTGCACGAGTTGCTTGTCGGCCAGGCGAGACCCCTGGGTCACGCGTGACTGCGCGCGCTCGCAGATCGCATCGAAGGCGCGGCGGGCGAGGCCTACGGTACGCATGGCGTGGTGCACGCGGCCACCGCCCAGACGGGTCTGCGCAATCCTGAAGGCCTCGCCGGGCTTGCCCAGCAGTGCCTCGCTGGTGAGGCGAACCTGGTTGAAGCGAAGGTAGGCATGCGCGCCGTGCTCGGGATGCTCGAAGGCCATGCCCGTGTTGCGCACGAACTCCACGCCAGGGGTGTCGGTGGCCACGATGAACATGGTGGCGCCGCGGTGGATGGGCACCTCGGTGTCGGTCACGACCATCACGATCAGGAATTCGGCCCAGCGGGCGTTCGAGGCAAACCACTTCTCGCCGTCCAGCACCCAGCCCTCGGCCGTTTCCACTGCCTTGCAGGTGAAGACCCCCGGATCGGCGCCGCCCTGCGGCTCGGTCATGGAAAAACACGAGACGATCTCACCGTCCATCAGGGGCTTCAGGTAGCGGGCCTTCTGGGCCGGTGTCCCGAAGTGGGCGAGGATTTCCGCGTTGCCGGTGTCCGGCGCAGCGGTGCCAAAGAGGGTGGGCGCGAAGAACGAGCGGCCCAGGATTTCATTCAGCAGCGCGAGCTTCAGCTGGCCCCAGCCACCGCCGCCCAGCGACGGAGGCAGGTGGCAGGCCCACAGCCCTTCGGCCTGCACCCGCGCTTTCAGCGGCGCCATGATGCGCATGAGCGCGGCGTTGCCGGTGTTATAGGTCTCGTCCTTGGGGAAGAGGTAGTCGAGCGGTTCGATTTCCTCGCGGACGAAGCGCTCGACCCAGTCGAGCTTCTGCTGGAAGGCGGGATCAGTCTCGAAATTCCACATCGGGGGTCAGCCGCGTGCCGAGGCGCGCAGGCAGCGCGCCACGGCCACGCCATGCAGGGGATTGGGTGCCGGCGCGTCCACCACCCGCCCAATCGCTGCCAACGCCCGGCGCGGAAGGCGCGCATCCGCAGTCTTGCCGTCGATGCTCAAGGCGTGGCTACCGTAGGGCGCAATCCCGGACTGGCGGACCGTTTCCTCGCAGGCGGCAAGCTTGGGATCATCGTTTTGTTTCGGCATGCAGACGCAGCCGGCGAGGAGGCTGCCACCCAGGGCGCAAGCCAGGAATGAACGGAGGAAACGGGTCATGCAGCGATCTCCACGAGGGGATTGGCACTTTACCGTGCGACTTCGGGGGCGTCGATTGCAGCCGGCTGGCGAGCCCGGGTCAGGACCAGGGCACCAGGGCCCCCGCGACGAACGCGACCAAGCCGCCACCCGAGGCGTACCGACCACTTCGAGTAATCCCCCGTCGGGCGCCTGCGCACCGGTGCCCGGGCAGGGTGGACGCCTTGGCCTTACTTCCTTTGGCCGCATTTGACTCCAGCCTGCCATCCCTTGCGAGGGCGCGCGGCGCCGTGCATGGTGAGCCCCCGCGTGCGCACCCTGCGCCACGCCGCAGCAGGACAGCCTTGCATGGCAAAACCCACAACCCGCGCCGCAGCGCCGATCACCCTGAGCGTCGAACAGGCGGCCATGCAGAACTTCGGGCGCTTCTGCCTGGCTTGTGGCGTACTCGGACCCCTCCTCTGGGGCGCGATGATCGCCATCACCGCGCTGTCGGTCGACGACTACAGCCACGTTCGCAACCTCATCAGCGAACTCGCTGTCGGGGACACGGGCAGTGCGCTCGCGATGCGCGTCGTGGGCTTCGGGATTTCCGGCCTCCTGTACGCGATTTGCGGCGGCTACGTGACGTATCGCTTGCGCGCCGACCACACCGCCGTGTTTGCCTGCCTCCTGCTCGTCATCGGCGGCATCGCGCGCCTCGGCGCAGGCATCTATCCCTGCGACGCGGGCTGTCTGCCCTACGACCAGTCTTCCACGCAGGAGATGCATTTCGTCGCGCTTCGCGTGAGCTACGGCGTGCTCATCCTCACGGCTTTCGCCTGGGGGGTGGTGGTCAATCGCTACGCGGCGCTGCGCTGGTTTTCGACAGTGAGTTTCGGCTGCGGGACGTGGAGCATCGTGACGGTCGTGATGCTGGTGACGCAGGAAGCGCAGCGGGGCCAGTACGAACGCTTTGCCACGGGCTTGCTCAGCGCGTGGATGGTCGCCTGGGTCGTCGCGCTCTGGCGAGCCGGCCTGTGGCGCCAGGATCTTGCCTGGCGCAAGCCCGAATACGCGCCGCGTCGGCGCAAGTTCCGCTGAGCGCGGGGCCCCGATGAACCACGCCCGCCCGCGTTCGGGCAACGTCGCGCCACCGCCCGAGCCGCCCCCGCCGCCGCCCGGCGAAACGCCATTCGCCACGCTCACCCCGGAACGCGTGCTCGACAGCGTCGAGGCGCTCGGCTTCGCCAGCAACGGCCGCCTGCTGGCGCTCAACAGCTACGAGAACCGCGTCTATCGTGTTGGCCTCGATGACGGCGGCTCGCTGATCGCCAAGTTCTACCGTGCCAAACGCTGGACCAGCGCGTGCATCCGCGAGGAGCACGCCTACGGGCTTGAGCTTGCCGAGGCCGAACTCCCGGTAGTGCCGCCGCTGGTGCTGGGCAGTGAAACGCTGCATGAGGTGGACGACCTCCGCTATGCGGTGTTTCCCAACCGTCCCGGTCGTGCGCCGGAACTGGATGACGCGGAGACGCTGCGCTGGATTGGGCGCTTCCTGGGGCGCATCCACGGCCGCGGCGCGGTGACGCCGTTCAAGCACCGCCCGGCGCTGACGGTGGCACGGCTGGGCGAGGAGTCCGTGCAGTTCCTGCTGGGCAGCACCTTCCTGCCCGGCGATCTCCGTCCCGCCTACGAGGCTGTCGCCACAGCCGCCGTGGCCCAGGCGCAGGCCACTTTCGAGGCGGTGGGACCCCTGCACGGCATTCGCCTGCACGGGGACTGCCACCACGGCAATATCCTGTGGACCGACGCCGGCCCGCATTTCGTGGATCTCGACGACTGCATGCAGGGTCCCGCCATCCAGGATCTGTGGATGCTGTTGTCCGGTGATCGCGCAGACACCACCCGCCAGTTGTCCCTGCTGCTGGAGGGTTACGAGGACTTCCGCGAGCTCGAACGCCACGAACTCTCCTTGATCGAGGCGCTGCGCACCTTGCGCATCCTGCATTACGCCGCGTGGCTGGCGCGGCGCTGGTCGGACCCGGCCTTTCCCATGCATTTCCCGTGGTTCAACGGCCAGCGCTACTGGCAGGACCACATCCTCACCTTGCGCGAACAGCTTGCGGCCATGGACGAGCTGCCGCTGCACGTCTGAGCGCCGGTGGTCGATCGAGTTGGCATGGCCGGTCCGGCGCGGCGCTGGTTCCTGCCGGGCGGCAACGCCAACCCTTGTCTATACTGGCTAGGCACGCCTCCCTCCTTAACCGTTGCCACGTACAAGGAATTGCCATGACCACAGTGCATCAACTGCTCATGTCCAAAGGCCGCCATGTGCATACGATCACCCCGGAAACCCTGGTCTTCGACGCCATCGCGATGATGGCCGAACACGGTCTCGGCGCCCTGCTGGTGCAGGAGGGCGAGCAGATCTGCGGGATGGTTTCCGAGCGCGACTACGCGCGGAAAATCGTGCTCAACGGGCGGAACTCCCGCGACACCCAGGTGCACGAGATCATGAGCGCACCGGTCATCACCGGGCGCTCCTCGCTCAGCATCCGTGAAGCCATGCACATCATGAGTTCGCGGCGCATCCGGCACTTGCCCATCGTCGACGATGGCCAGCTTGCCGGCATCGTTTCACAGGGCGATCTGGTGAAAGCCATCATCGCCGACCAGCAGTTCGTCATCGAGCAACTGGAGCAGTACATCCACAGCTGATCGCCCGACGCCGTGTGGGCCGGTCGCCTGGGTCCCCGTTTTCATGGGGATGACCCAGTGGCTGGGGACATTGCACTCAATCGCCCTGCCCGCGCATGGCGGGAATCCAGTGGTCGCCCCAGCTGCGTGCCCGCTAACGGAAGGTTGCCTGCCTCGCCCCGCGAGGCGGAAAGCTGACATCTTCAGGCCTCAAAGTGCGAGTCCCGCGGCGCAACCGGCGGCGCTTTGCGGAGCGTCCCGATGCGCCTGTCCTTGCCCCTTCCGATCCCCGGCTCCTCTCTCCTGCGTTGCGTGAGCGCCTGTGTCTTGCTGGCGTCCTGCACCGTGGCCGCACTGGCGCACGCGCCCGCCGTCAGCCTGCTCGGCGATTCCCCAGAGGCCGAAGTGGGCAAGGTGCGTGCAAACTTCCAGCTGGGACGGGTTCGGGAGGCGATTTCCTGGGCCACGATGGCGGCGGGCGATCACGCCGGCTACCTGCCAGGGCTTGCGGCGCAGGCGTTCCTCGAAGATCGCCTCGGGCACATCGAGCAGGCGCTCGCCCGGCTGTCCGCGGCACGGCATGGGGACGATGTCTCGATCACCGCCGCGCAGATGGAAATCCTCCTCGACCGCTACGCCCCGGATCAGGCGCTGCAGCTTTTCAGGCGTTGGCAGGGCCATCATCCCGACGACCCCGGGCTTGCGCGCCTCGTGGCCCGTCTCCGCCGCGTGACCGGGGACGCAAGCCTGCCGTCGGCCACCCTCGTGCTCCGCACGACGGAACCATGGTGCTCGACCTTCGCACCCGCAGCGGGGCCTCTGGCACCGCAGTCCGGTCCGCGCGGCAACGGCTTCATCATCGATGGCGGCAAGCAGGTGGTCACGACCAGCGATGCGGTGGCGGAGGGCACAGCCCGCGTGTGGTTGCGCGACGGCCTTGGCCGGGTTTGCAAGGCGACGGTTGCGATCCGCGATCCGCGTGGAGGCAGGCAAGACCGCGCAGTTCTGCGTGGTGTTCGGCTACAGCTCGGCAGTGTTTGCAGAGCGTCCGCTGCCGGCCCTGACCTCGGGGATCGTGGTCCGCAACATCACCCGCGACGCCACGCATGACACCTTGCACCTGACGGCGCGGCTGGGATCCGACAGCGGTGGCGCCCCGGTCTTCAACCCGGCCGGGAAGCTCATTGGCATCGCGCGGGCTCGCGTGGACGGTCCGGACGCGGCGCAAGGCGTCACGGCCAACACGGCCGTTCCGGTGACGCGCCTGCTTGAGCTCACGGGCCAACCGGGCGTCGGTGACGGTGCCAGCGAAGCAAACCTCCCGGTGGGTGTTGAGGAGCTTTACGGCAAGCTGCTACCCGCCGTGGTGCTGGTCGGTGCTGCGGTGGAGTAGGCAGGGGCAATGGCGGCGCGCGGGATGGACGCACGCCAGGAGCAGGACACGCGGACCGCGCATGGGGGCTGTCTGGGTCTCCGCTTTCACGATGAAGACAGTGAATGGTGGCGTCGAACCCGACCATCGTTCCTGCGCAGGCGGGAATCCAGTCGGTCGGCGCAAGGCCAGGGTTGTTCTCCCCCATAAAAAAACCGCCGGGCATTGCGCCCGGCGGTTCGTTGCGCGGCCGACGCGCCCGCGTGGGCGCTACGTGACTTAGTTCAGTCGGATCACGCGCGGCTTCTGCAGGGCGGGGTTGGCCGGGTTGTAGGGCGCGTTCGGCGCCTTGAAAACGGCCATGTAGGCGATGAGCGCATCGATGTCCTGCGCGCCGCCCACGGAGTTGCTGCCCTGCGTGAAGACGGTGGAGTTGTCACCCCCGGTGGACATGAAGTTATTCACCGTCACGCGGTAGGTGGCGCCGGGGTTCAGCACCGTGCCGTTCTGCACGAGCACCATCCCGTTCAGGATCACCGCCTTCACCTTGGTGCAGGGCGCAGCGGCGCTGTCCCAGGTAAAGCTGAAGCCGGCCGAGATCTGCATCACCTTGTTGAAGTTGCTCTGGTTGTTCGCCAGGCCGCTGGGCAACAGGCAGCCACCACCGACGAACTGCTGTTCCAACACGTCCTTCAACTGCTGGCCGTTCACGGTCAGGGTCACCATGCTGTTGCCAAAAGGCTGCACAGTGAATGAGTTCTGGTAGGTCAGGTTGTAGGGGTACACGGCACCGGCCACGTTGAAGCCCGGGTTGCGCACGCCGCCCGCGTTCTGGAACGCGATGACGGCCTGCTGCAGCGGGCCCTGGGTCGAGGCAAGCTGGGCATCGGCGATGAGGTCACCGGCTGCCATTTCGCCCGCGGCGTTAGCCACGTTCGACATCGCGGCGGTGATGGTGCCGATGATCTGGTTGGCGAGCGGCGAGACCAGGGCCGAGTAGCCCGCGACGATGCCACGGATCGACTTGATCTTGTCGGTGTCGGTCGTCACCAGGGTCTGCACGGCGGCGGCGGCCGGTGTGAAGCCGGTGCGGTCGACCGTCGTGTTGGCCATCGTCGAGCCGATCACATCGCCGGTGGCGTTGTTGCTCGTCAGGTCGATGGTAGTCAGCACGCGGCCATTCGAGCTCGCCTGGGTCACCGGGATGTTGCGCCCCAACTTGTTCGGCAATTGGCACAGGTAGCCCTGGTGCGAAGGGCCGGATACGACGAGATCAACGGCGTTGTCGAGCTGGCTCACGATGGCCTTGAGCGGCGAGGCGATCGGGTTCTGCAATGCTGCCGAGCAGTCGCTGATGAAGTTCGGGGCCGCGGTACCCTGCGCGCCGCCCTGATGTACCAGCACGACGATCGACTTCACGCCCTTGGCCTGCAGCACGGGGATCAGAGCATTCACCGTCGCGGCTTCGTCCTGGAAGGTCAGGCCGGCAACGCCAGACGGGGTCACGAGGAGTAGGGTTGGTCCGGTGCCTGCCGGGCCCGCCTTGGAATGCGTCCGGCGGCGAATCCAGGCATCCGGCCTCGCGAGTTGAACCCACCAAGGTGATCGCCCCTTGAAACTCCCGCGACACCTTGGGGTCAGTTCGATGACATCTCCGCCTGCGACAGCCCGGCAGCGGGTGCTTGCGGGACGTCGCAGGCGCGGACGATAATCCCTGACCGTTTGGTCAATAGTAATGAAGGCAAGATGTCCACTTCCGACGTGACCCCGCAGAGGCTCGCCGAGCGCGCCCGCGACGCCATGTATGCCAATGACGCGGCCGGGCAAGCGCTGGGCATCGCCATCACGGCCATTGGCCCCGGCACGGCCACCGGCACCATGACCGTGCGGCCCGACATGGTGAACGGCTTTGGCATGTGCCACGGCGGATTCATCACCACCCTTGCCGACACCGTGTTTGCCTACGCCTGCAACTCGCACAACGAAATGACGGTGGCCGCCGGCCTCGACATCACCTTCCTCAAGGCCGCGCAGACCGGCGACCAGCTGAAGGCCGACGCCGTCGAACTTTCCCGCGCCGGCCGCCTCGGGCTCTACGACGTGGTGGTGCGCAACCTGCACGGGCAGCAGGTGGCGCTGATGCGCGGCCGCTCCTACACGGTCAAGGGCAAGGCGGTGGCGCCGTGAACCCCGCCGGGCGACGCGCATGGGCGTGAGTGCGAACCGCCACGGGCCGCGCGACGCCATCGAAGTCGCCAGCACGGACGAAATCCGCGCGCTGCAATTGCGCCGACTGAAGGCCACGCTCACGCAGGTTTACGAGCACGTGCCGCACTACCGGCGGGCCTTTGACGAAACCGGCGTCCATCCGGACCACCTGCGCGACCTCGCCGACCTCGTCCGCTTCCCCTTTACCGGCAAGGCCGACCTCCGCGCGCACTATCCCTTTGGCATGTTTGCGGTGCCGCGCGAACAGGTGGTGCGCATCCATGCGTCGTCCGGCACCACGGGCAAGCCGACGGTGGTGGGTTACACCCGCCAGGACATCGACACCTGGGCCACCCTGATGGCCCGCTCGCTGCACGCGGCAGGCGCGCGGCAAGGCGACATCGCGCACGTCGCCTATGGCTATGGCCTCTTCACCGGCGGTCTCGGAGCGCACTACGGCGCCGAGCGCCTCGGCTGTTCGGTGGTGCCGATGTCCGGTGGCCAGACCGACAAGCAAATCCAGCTCATCACCGACTTCAAGCCCGACCTCATCCTCGTCACCCCGTCCTACATGCTCACCCTGATCGAAGCCCTGGCGGCGGCCGGCATCGATCCGCGCGGCACTTCGCTCAAGCTCGGCATCTTCGGCGCGGAGCCGTGGACCGAAGCCATGCGCGCGGAAATCGAAGCGCGCACCGGCATGGATGCGGTGGATATCTTCGGACTCTCCGAAGTGATGGGGCCGGGGGTGGCCTGCGAATGTCTCGAAAGCAAGGACGGCCCGGTGCTGTGGGAAGACCACTTCTATCCGGAAATCATCGATCCCGACACCGGCGACGTGCTGCCCGAGGGCGCGCACGGGGAGCTGGTGATCACCACCCTGACCAAGGAAGCGCTGCCACTCATCCGCTATCGCACGCGCGATCTCACCACCTTGCTGCCGCCCACTTCGCGCAATATGCGGCGCATCGCCAAGATCACTGGCCGCTCGGACGACATGCTGATCATCCGCGGCGTGAACGTCTTTCCCTCGCAGATCGAGGAAATCGTGTGCGGCATTGAAGGGCTCTCACCGCACTATCTGATCCACCTCGAGAAGGACAACCACCTTGATCGCATCACCATCGAAGTAGAGCTGCGCGACCTCGAGGCGGCCGTCCGGCGCGACGCGCTGGCCCACCAGGTGGCACACCAGGCGAAGTCACTGATCGGCATTTCGGCTACCGTCGCCGTGCGCGATCCCTTTACATTGCCACGAGTGGATGTGGGCAAGGCGCGACGCGTCGTCGATCACCGCCACGGCTTTTGATGCTGGCGCCAAGCGCGACGCCGAGGAGGCACGATGTACACGCAAGCCATGGATATCCCGAATGCCGACGGCCCCACCGCCGTCACCGCCGCGAACGAACAGGCGCGCGAACATGACTTCAACGAACGCACCGGCCGCGGCGACATCATCGAAGCCAAGGACTGGATGCCCGAGGCCTATCGCAAGACGCTCATCCGCCAGATCAGCCAGCACGCGCATTCCGAAGTGGTGGGCATGCTGCCCGAAGGCAACTGGGTGACGCGCGCGCCGAGCCTGAAGCGCAAGACCATCCTGCTCGCCAAGATCCAGGATGAAGGCGGCCACGGGCTGTACCTCTACGCGGCGGCGGAAACGCTTGGCGTATCGCGTGACGAGATGATCGACGCCCTGCACGCCGGCAAGGCCAAGTATTCGTCGATCTTCAACTACCCCACGCCCACCTGGGCGGATATCGGCGTCATCGGCTGGCTGGTGGACGGCGCGGCCATCATGAACCAGGTGCCGCTGTGCCGCTGCTCGTATGGTCCCTACGCGCGGGCCATGGTGCGCATCTGCAAGGAAGAATCCTTCCACCAGCGCCAGGGCTTCGATCTCCTGCTCGCCATGATGAAAGGCACCGACGCGCAGCGCGCGCTGGTGCAGGACGCGGTCAACCGCTGGTGGTGGCCGGTGCTGATGATGTTTGGGCCCCACGACCAGGACTCGCAGAATTCCGAGCTGTCCACGAAGTGGGGCATCAAGCGCATCTCCAACGACGATCTTCGCCAGCAGTTTGTCGATGCCACGGTAAAGCAGGGTGGGTTGCTTGGCGTCACCTTCCCGGATCCTGGACTCCGCTACAACGAAGCACGCGGGCACCACGACTTCGGGCCCATCGACTGGAGCGAGTTCTGGAACGTGGTGAACGGCAACGGTCCCTGCAACCGCGAACGCCTGAAGGCCCGGGTCGATGCCTGGGACGACGGCGCCTGGGTGCGCGACGCGGCCATGGCCCACCACGCAAAACACGCGGCGCGTGAAGCAGCGGCCGCCTGAGGAGGAATGCAATGAGTGGACGCAACGAATGGCCGCTGTGGGAAGTCTTCCTGCGCAGCCGCAACGGCCTCGATCACAAACACTGCGGCAGCCTCCACGCGGCCGATGGCGCGATGGCCGTGCAGATGGCGCGCGACGTCTACACGCGGCGCCAGGAAGGGGTGTCCATCTGGGTAGTGCGGGCCGACCAGATCATCGCCTCGGACCCGGGCGAGAAGCCGGCCTATTTCGACCCGATGGAAGACAAGATCTATCGCCATCCGACGTTCTACGCACTGCCGGATGAAGTGAACCACCTGTAATGACGGGGATGACCGTGCCGCAAGCCGCCCACCACGATCACCACTTCCGCTATGTGTTACGCCTCGCCGACGGCTCGCTGGTGCTCGCCCAACGCCTCAGCGAATGCTGTGGCCACGGCCCTGCACTGGAGCCCGACATCGCGCTCACCAACATCGCGCTCGACCTGCTGGGGCAGGCGCGCCTGCTGCTCTCGCATGCCGGCGGGATCGAAGGCCGGGGCCGCGATGAAGATGCGCTGGCCTACTGGCGCAACGAGCCCGACTTCCTCAATCCTTCGCTGTGCGAATTGCCCAACGACGACTTTGCCTTCATCTGCCTGCGCGCCTGGCTCTATGCCACCTGGCAGTCGGCGTTGTGGGCGTCGCTGGTCCAATCCAGCGACCAGGCCCTTGCCGCCATTGCGGAGAAGAGTCGCAAGGAAACCCGTTACCACTGCGAACACCTCGGTGGCTGGGTGGTGCGGCTCGGCGACGGCACCGTGGAGTCGAGCCGCCGCATGCAGAAGGCGCTCGACTACCTGCTGCCGTACACGGCCGAGCTGTTCATCGATGACGACACCGATTGCGCGGCGAACACCGCCGGCATCGGGCCCTTGGCCAGTGCGCTGAAGGCAACGTGGGAAGCGCAGATCGCGGTGACCCTCGCCGCAGCGACGCTGACAGTGCCTGCCGCTATCAAGTTCATTTCCACGGGGCGGCAAGGCCGCCACACCGAGGCGCTTGGCTTCGTGCTGGCGGAAATGCAGTCCCTGGCGCGGGCGCATCCGGGCGCGCAGTGGTGAACCTGGCGGTCGACCGTGTCTGGGCGGCCCTGGAGGGCGTGCCCGATCCGGAAATCCCGGCGATTTCCATCGTCGAGCTTGGCATCGTCCGCGCCGTGACCTGCGAGCACGACACCGTGCGCGTGACGGTCACGCCCACCTACGCCGGCTGTCCGGCGACGGATGTGATCCGCGAAGACATCGAGGCTGCGGTGAGGGCGCTCGGCGCCACCGGGGTTGAAGTCAACACGCAGCTGTCGCCGGCGTGGACCACCGACTGGCTGAGCGATGCGGCCCGCGCCAAGCTGCTGGCCTACGGCATCGTTCCGCCCGGCGCCCATGCCGATGGTTCGCATACGCTGCATTTCCATCCGCGCATTCGCTGCCCCCGCTGCAACAGCCCCCGGACCGAACAGCTGTCGGCCTTTGGCGCCACTGCCTGCAAGGCGCTGCACCGTTGCCTCGAATGTCGCGAACCCTTCGAATACTTCAAACCTATCTAGAATCCATGGCCCTACATTTCCATCGCATTCCCGTGGCTGAAGTCCGCTCCGAAGCGGACGACGCCGTCTCGGTCCGCCTGGCCGTGCCGACGGCGCTCGAAGAGGCGTTTGCCTTTCGGCCTGGCCAGCACCTCACGCTCAAGCGCGAGATCAATGGCGAGGAGCAGCGGCGGAGCTATTCGCTGTGCGCCGGCGTGGACGACGGCGAATGGCGCATCGGCATCCGCGAAGTCCCGGGCGGCACGTTTTCCACCTGGGCCAACCAGACGCTGCGGGCGGGCGACGTCTTGGAGTGCATGGCGCCGGACGGGGGCTTCACGCCCGCGCTGGACGCCGCGCAGTCGCGCCACTTCCTGCTGATCGCCGCAGGCAGTGGCATCACGCCGCTGCTGTCGATCGCGCGCTCCGTGCTGGCGCGCGAACCCGGCAGCCAGGTGACCCTGCTGTACGGCAACCGGCGCCTCGGCTCAGTAATGTTCCGCGAAGCCCTGGAAGACCTGAAGAACCAATACCTGCGCCGGTTCTCGGTGCACTACCTCTTCTCGCGCGAAACGCAGGAAGTGGCGCTCCACAACGGCCGGCTCGATGGCGCAAAGCTCCGCGATTTCCTCGCTGGCCTCATTCCGGTGGAAGGCATCGATGAAGCTTACCTCTGTGGGCCCTACGCGATGCTCGACGAACTGACGGCAACCCTGGCCGAAGCAGGACTCGCGCCGTCACGGATCCACGTCGAGCGCTTCGGCGCGGACGTGGTGCCCACCGCTACGCGCGTGGCGGAAGCCAGCGGCAACGCGTCGTTCGTCACCGTGATCGCTGACGGCGTGACGCGCGCACTGCGCATCTCCCCGGAAGGCCCGGCCATCCTCGACGCTGCGCGCGCGGCGGGCCTCGATCTCCCGTTTTCGTGCAAAGCCGGCGTGTGCTCCACCTGCCGCGCGCGCTTGAAGGAAGGCACGGTGAAGATGACGCGCAACTTTGCGCTGATGCAGTCTGACCTCGATGCCGGTTTCATCCTGAGTTGCCAGGCGCATCCTACCAGTGAGCGCGTGGTCATCAGTTTCGACGAACGCTGATGCCCCGCGGTCGCGCCGCCAACTATGCAGACCAGCAGGACAGCATCCTGCAGCACGCGGCACAATTGTTCGCCGAGCAAGGCTTCCAGGGTACGTCAATGCTCGAACTCGCGCGTGCCGCGGGTGTTTCGAAGGCGCTGCTCTACCATTACTACGAAGACAAGTACCAGCTCCTGGTGGCGATCGCCGAAGGCCATATCGACAGGCTCAAGATATTGGTGGACGAGGTGGCGGCGCAGGACGTGCCGGCGGCCGCACGCCTGCCCGAACTCATCCGACGCATCGTCGAGGAATATGCCAACGCGCGCTGCCACCACCAGGTGCTGGTGCAGGACTTGAAGTACCTCCACGAGAAGGATCAGCGCCGGATCCATTCGAAGGAACGCAAGGTGGTGGTCGCGTTCGCCGAAGCCATCGCAGACACGCATCCCATGCTCGCGAAGGCCCAGCTGGAGAAGCCGCTGACCATGCTCATCTTCGGCATGATCAACTGGATGTTCACGTGGTTCCGCGACGACGGGACGCTCGATTACGCGCAGATGGCAAAACTCGTGGTGTCGTTCGTGACGGGTGGCTTGGGGGCGGTGGCGATCCAGGGCGTGGGGTGAACCCGCCACCGGGTTGAATTCGCCCAACAGGCTACGCGGCCACTTCCTCATACAAAAACTTTGGTGCTGCGGCCCGCATTATCGAACTTTCATGGTGTAAACCTACTGTCGAAAAATGCGTTGTGTCTGGTCTCGCCGTCGTCCAGCAACACCACGCGCAGAGACCGATCACCCATCCTCCCCCC
>JAYTTZ010000216.1:0-1500 GCA_043744805.1 Gammaproteobacteria bacterium | reverse complement strand
CCGGTACCGCCATTTGCGATACCAACGCCGATGGCTCACCGGAGTCGTGCGTGACTGCCGATACCTACTTCACGCTGTGTGATACCCGGGGCGGCGCCAAGGCGCGCGCCCTCGCGATTTCCGCCACCGGGCGCACTTCCATCCTCGACAAGACGCCTTCCGGCGCTGGCCTGAGCTGCAACTGATGAACCACCGTCGCACCCACAACGCTGCCGGCTTCACCCTCATCGAAGTGCTCGTCGCCGTGGTGGTCTTTGCCATCGGGCTGCTGGGCGTGGCCGGCCTGCAGGTTGCCGGCATGCGCTTCACCCACGGGTCGCAGCTGAGATCCGTTGCTGCGATGCAGGCCGAGAGCATCGCCGATCGAATGCGCGCCAACCGGGTGGGCGTACGCAACGGCAATTACAACATCCTCGGCACCATGCCTGGCAGCTTCGCGGTCGACTGCGGCGCGGCCAGTTGCAACCCGCAGAAACTCGCCACCTTCGACCTCGCCACCTGGAACACCAGGACCGCAGCCGTGAGCGACCCACGCGAGGCCAACAATGCCGTCCTGCCGGAAGGAGACGGCATGGTGTGCCTTGATTCGACGCCAGACGATGGCTCACCCGGCAGTTGGGCTTGCGACAACATCGGCATCGTCTATGCCGTGAAGGTGACCTGGCGCGAGCGCAACGTGAACCAGAACGACACCAAGGGTGAAGGTGTCAATGCCGCCGCGGCAGACCGCGGCACCTACCTGCAACGCATGGTCATGAGGGTGGTCCAGCAATGAACAATCCGCTGCGGGCCCGGCGCCTGGCGCAAGCCGGGATTACCCTGGTGGAAATGATGGTGGCTTTGGTGATCGGGCTCATCCTGATGGCCGGTATCATCCAGCTGTTCGTGAGCAACAAGCAGGCTTACCGCATCCAGGAAGGCAGCAACGTCGTCAACGAAAATGCACGCTTCGCGGTGAGCCAGATGCACTACGACCTGCGGATGGCCGATCACTGGGGTGGCGTCGAGGCAAGCGACCTTGATCAACTCGCCGGTTCGGACGCCATCGTCAATGATTGCGGTGGCAGTGCAAAGTCCATCGACACAGTTGGCGTGCGAGGCTTCGAAGGGGCGAACGCATCACCCATCGCCTGCCTTCCCGCTACTGATTACCAGCCCGATACCGACGTCCTCGTCCTCCGCTATGCGGAACCCCAGCGGGTGGCCAGCGGATCGATTGTCGACGCGGATATGTACGTGAGGAGCGCGATTGGCCGGCGCGGGATCATTTTCCAGGGCAAGAACAAGTCCTCCCTGCCCGGCGACCTCATCCCGGCAGACCTCACCAAAACCGACATCTTCGCGGAGTCACCCGAAGCCGCGACCTACCAACTCGAGACCGTCATTTACTTCATCCGCCGCTGTTCTTCCCAGGAAAACGGCAACACCGCCATTTGCGATGGTGCAGACGACACCATCCCGTCGCTGGCGCGCATCAGGTTGCGCGGTACCACCATGGTG
>JAYTTZ010000215.1:0-1507 GCA_043744805.1 Gammaproteobacteria bacterium | reverse complement strand
CGAAGGGGCGGCTGGCAGTGCCGGCACGCTTCCGCGAGCTGCTGGGCGCTGCCGGTGTGGGCACCCTGGTCATGACCATCAGCCCCTGGGACCGCTGCATCTGGCTCTACCCCTTGCCTGAGTGGGAGTCGCTCGACAGCCAGCTCCAGGCGCTGCCATCCGCCGACACCGTGGCCCGGATGACCAAGCGCGTGGTGCTTGGCCACGCCACGGACTGTCCGCTGGACGGCCAGGGCCGAATCCTGATGCCTCACGAACTCCAGGAACTCGTTGGCATCGACCGCCGAATCGTCGTCATGGGCCAGGGCAACAAGCTTGAGCTCTGGGACGAAGCCACCTGGAAGACGCAGCGCACCGAGTACCTGCAGGAAGTCGCCGCCGGCACCACACCCACCTCCGAACTCCTCAAGACGCTGTCCCTGTAAGCGCGTGGAACCTGCCGCCCACTCTCCCGTGCTGCTGGCAGAATCGCTGGAACACCTCGCGCTGCGCGCCGATGGCACCTATCTCGACTGCACTTTCGGCCGTGGCGGCCACGCACGGGAAATTCTGCGCCGGCTCGGCCCCAACGGCCGGCTACTGGCCATGGACCGGGACGAGGAAGCCCTTGCGGCCGGCGCGGATCTCCGGGCCGACCCCCGCTTTACGCTGCTCCATGCGCGCTTCTCGACTATCGATTCCCTGCTCGCGCCTGCCGAGCGCGGCGGTGGCCTGGACGGCGTGCTACTCGACCTGGGGGTGTCCTCTCCGCAGATCGACACCCCCACGCGAGGCTTCAGCTTCCAGACCGACGGCCCGCTCGACATGCGCATGGACACCAGCAGCGGTGAACCCGTATCGGCCTGGCTTGCGCGCGTCGACCAGGTGGAAATCGCCCGCTGCCTGTTTGAGTTCGGCGAGGAACGCCATTCGCGGCGGATCGCGCGCCGCATCTGCGCCGAGCGCGAGCGGGAACCCATCACGACCACCAGCCAACTCGCCAAACTGGTGATCGGCGCGGTGCCACGCAGCGGTGACCGCATCCACCCGGCGACGCGCACCTTCCAGGCGCTGCGTATCCAGATCAATGACGAACTCGGTGAGCTCGAACGCGGCTTGCCCCGCTTGAAGGCCGCGCTCGCACCTGCCGGTCGGCTCTGCGCGATTTCCTTCCACTCGCTGGAAGACCGCATCGTCAAACGCTACTTCCGTGATTCGGCGCGTCCGCCCGAACACGGCAGCAGCGAGACCCGGCGTTACCAGCTGGTGACCCGCAAACCCGTCTATCCCTCGGACGCAGAATCCGCGGGCAACCCGCGTGCACGCAGCGCGCGGCTGCGCGTGCTGGAACGCGTGGCATGAGGACGATGATCGCCACCCTCGTGCTGTCGGTCGTCACCTTCGGGATCGCCATCGATCTGGTGATGGTGCGCTACGAAAGCAAGCGGCTGTACATGGAGTTGCAGTCCCTGCGGCGCCAGCGCGACGACCTTGACCGGGAACGCGGCCAGCTCCTGCTCGAACAAGG
>JAYTTZ010000214.1:0-22289 GCA_043744805.1 Gammaproteobacteria bacterium | reverse complement strand
CGGAAGCGCTGCTCGCCGATGAAGCAGATGCCGGTGCTGTCTTTCTTATCGTGGGTGGGCAGGCCGGCGGCGCGGGCGCGGGCGCGCACTTCGGGCTTGGGCAGTTCGCCCACCGGAAACCAGGCTTGGGCCAGCTGGGCTTGGGCCAGCGCGTGCAGGAAGTAGCTCTGGTCCTTGTTGCCGTCGAGGCCCTTCAACAACTCCCGACCCTGCGGGCCGTCGCGCAATCGTGCGTAGTGGCCGGTGGCCACCACTTCGCCGCCAATGGCGTGCACGGCATCGAGAAAAGCCTTGAACTTCACTTCGCGGTTGCAGAGCACGTCCGGGTTGGGCGTACGGCCACGGGCGTACTCCTCGAGGAACTCGGCAAACACGCCATCCCAGTAGGCGGCGGACAAGTCCACCGTGTTGAGCGGGATGTCGAGGGTCTCGCAAACCTCCAGCGCATCCGCCACGTCGTCTTCCCAGCGACAGCGGCCGTCGTCCGCCGGTTCGTTCCAGTTTTTCATGAAGAGCGCCGAGACGCGGTAGCCGGCGCGCACCAGTTCCAGCGCAGTCACGGACGAATCCACCCCGCCGGAGAGGGCAACCACCACGTGGGTGTCGGCGGGGGCGCGCACGGTCGGCTCAGCGTGCGCCCGGGAAGCGCACGTCGCGGATGAACGACAGCGGCACGTCCTCGCGGCTTGCGAGGGCGTCTTCCACGCAGCGAAGCACCAGCGGGCTGCGATGGCGCGCCTGCTCTGCGCGGAGTTCTTCAGGTGTGAACCACACGGCGCGGATGATTTCCTTGTCCAGGGTGCGCCCTGGTTCGTGACGGATGGCCGTGGCGCGGAAGCAGAAGCGCAGGTAAGTGATGGGGCTCTCGGGAGGCTGCATGAGGTACACGCCAATGAGCCCGGTGGGCTCGATGTGCCAGGCGGATTCTTCCAAAGTTTCGCGGCGCACCGCGTCGAGCAGCGTCTCGCCTGCATCGAGGTGGCCGGCCGGCTGGTTGAACACCGCGCGGCCGTCGGCTTCTTCTTCCACGAACAGGAAGCGCCCGTCGCGTTCGACCACGGCGGCCACCACCGTGTTGGGTTTGAAGAGTTCGGTGCTGGGCATGGCGGTGCTCACTGTTTTTCGATTTTCGGATCCTGCCACGAGCCGGTGATGCGGTACTCGCGGCTGAGCAGGCTGTCGACCTGCTCGGGGATTTGGGTAAAGACCTGCTGGCCGAGGTACAGCGCCGCCGCCACGCCAAGGCCGGCCGGGCCAAACAGCGCGCCGGCCAAGGGCAGGCTGGAGGACAGTGCAGGGGTGACGGTGGCGCGTTGGTCGTAGTCGTGGGCGGCGAGCCCGGTGCGACCCGAGACTTCCACCCGCGCCGCCGGACCTTCCATCAGCAGACGGCTGGTGTAGGCGTTGCCTTCTTCGAGATCAAAGTCGCCGTCGATGCGATCGAAGGCAAAGCCTTTCTCGAACAAATCGGAGAAATCGAGCGACAGCCGCCGCGGCAGGGTTTGTACCGACAGCAGGCCGAAGATGCGGCCGCTGCCCGGATCAATATCGAGGAAGCGTCCTTCCTTCACCTTGAGCGAAAGCTTGCCGGTGAGCTTGGCCAGGGTGAAGGCCGACGGCATGCCGTCCCAGGCTGCGGCGATGTCGAAGCGCGTGCTGCCTTTTTCTATCGCGGCCACTTCATAGCCGAAAGCCGCGAGCAGGGGGCCGAGCGCGCCGGCATCGAGCCCGATGTTGAACGCAGATCGGTGCGCGCCTTCACGCAGCGACCAATCGCCGGTGGCCTTGAGCTGGAAGGCGTCGTTCGTGAAGGCCAGCGACTCCAGATGCTGGCCGTCGGCGACGCGGGTGGTGCGGAGCGAAGTCTTGCCGAAATCTATCTCGCCGTACCGGAAGGACTCGCAGTCGAGTTCCAGCGTGGGCAGCGCGCGCGGGTCCACCAAGGGCTGGTCTCCTCCCGCTTCGACCGGCTTCAACCACAGGCGCTTCAGGCCCAGTTGCAGCGCGCCGCTGCCACTGACCCGCGGCATGCTGAGCGTGCCTGCGACGCGTTCGCTGTCGACGCCGACATCCCACGTGCCCGGAGCGCGCTGGCCACTTAACTTCACGTTGGGAAACCGCTGGCCGAAGGTTTCCAGCACGGCCACTTCCGCCGCGAAGGCCAGCGGCAGTTCCGCGCCCGTGCCGAGACTCCCTGCGTTGCTGGCGAGGCTGCTCCACGCGCCGAGGTTCAAGACGGGCGCCTTGCCGTGGAGCCGGATCCCCTCGCCGCCGTGCAGGGCTTCGCGAGCGCCCAGCGCGATTTCTATCCCGTGCAGGTGGGTGTCCGCGCCGAGCCCGCTGTGCTTCACGCCGAGGCGAATGCCCTCGCCAAAGGCCAGCGTGGTGAGGTGGATGGCCGGATCTCCAAGGCTCGTTTCGAGGCTGAACGGCAGCGTTTCCGTGGCCGCTTTGGCGAAGGGCCACGGCAGGCCCACGTGCAGGCCGAAGAGGCTCGATTCAATGCGCAACTGCCGCGGCGGCGGCGGGGCGTCGGGTTCGGCCTGCGGCAAAGTCAGCACGGCTTGCCATGGCGCTGTGCCGCTCAAGTCCTTGAGCCGGTCGCTGGCCTCCAGCCAGCGATGCACGGTGGGCGTGTATTTCTTGAGGTAGAAGGCGATGAGATCTGTATCGGCCTTGCCGGTGAGGGTGAGTTGCGTCGCTTCGCGCTGCTCGCCCTGGCCGCCATGCGCGGACAACGTCACCGGATGGTGGTCCAGCAGGGCGCTCAGTTGCTCGCCATGCCAGAGGTGGTCGGCGAAGTGGATGCGGCCTTTCACGTCGTCGAGGGTCAGGCCGTCGTGGGTGGAATGCAGGCGGTTGCCGGCGAAATCAATATTCCCGGTGGCCGTGCTGGGCGAACCATGGCGGAGCCCGATATTGAGCGCGAGGCTCACGTCGAAGCGCGCGTCCACTTCCACCGCGCCGAGGCGCTGGGCCAGCGGCTGCAAGGGGCTCGCGCCGAGGATTTCGCGCGCGTCCGGCAAGGTGGCGTGGACGGTGCCGTCGATCTTGAGGAAGGGGTCGTGGCTCATCAGATCCGCGACGAACAGGTGGATGTCGTCGGCAGGGGAGTCCACGAACTTCGCGCGGGACAGGGTCACTGCCAGATGGCGCCCGGCTAGCGCACCGTGTCCAGCCCCGTTGGGCAACACGGGCCATTTGGGCGAGTAGCTCAAGTCGCAGTCGCTTACCGCGAACTCCGCGGTGAACACGCCTTCGCCCTGGTCGAAGGGGAACTGCGCGAGTTCGCCATCGAGGCGCACATTCACGCCTTCCAGGGTCCCGCCGTTGAAAGCCTGGTGGAACCACGCTTCGCCGCGGGGATGGAGCAAGCCGCTGGGCAGCAGCGACGGGACTTTATCCATGGGGCCGGGGCCGAGGTCGAGATTGAGCGCGACGCGCGGCTTGCCTTCGCGACGGAAATCCACGCTGGCGTCGAGGCGCAGCGGCAAGGTTTGCAGTTGCGCGGTGAGCGCTGGGGTCTGCACTCGCCAGCCGTTCGCTATCTGCTGCCAACGGATAAGGCCACGCGTCGTCGTGAGCCGCAGCGGTTCGATGAAGCGCTCGGGCTGGGTGAACGTGAGGTCGGTGTCTTCCAGCACCAGCGCGCCGCCGCTGCGGTTGAGGGCAAATCGCGCATCCAGGCCCGACAGCCCCGGGGTGTTGCCACGAGGCTCCAGGCTCAAGCGCTGCAGCTTGCCGGCAAGGTAAAAAGCAGGCGGCTGCGCCGGGGTGTGAGTGAAGCCGAGGCGCACGTCGCGGAGTTCGCCAGTGGGCGCGAGTTCGGCAAGCTGGGGCAGATCGGCGCCCGGCAGCAGGCGCAGGAGATCGAGCGGCAGTGCGGCCGTGGTGACGCGAAGGTGCGTGGTGTCACCTTCGCGCAGCAGTTCCGCGAGCAGCGGCGGGGAGGGCGCGTCGCGCACGCTCGGGCCAGGTTCCAGCTGCGCGAGATGGATGCGCCAGAGGTCTTCATTGAAGACCGCGACCCCGCGCAGCACGAGCTTCTCTGCGCCGGATGCCGGATTGGCAAGCCTTGCATGGAGATCTGCGGCCACCCGCGTCAACTGGCCGTGGTGCCCGCGCACCCAGACATTGCCGTCCAGCGTCGTGAACTGTTCGCCGAGCGTGGGCTCGCCGAGCAGGGTGGCCAAGGTGGGCAGTGGCAGCGCCTTGACCGCGAGACGGAGTTCCAGGGTCTCGTCGTGGCCGAGGTGCAATTCGACATCAGGCGTTTCACCCAGGATCCCCGGCGCCGCGACGCGGCCCCGCACCACGGCGCCTTCCGGTGTTTGGCGCAGGCGGATCGTGACGTCCTCGAAGGGCTGGGGTGGCGTGCCACGCAGCTGATCCTCGAAGCGCAAGCTGGCGTGTTCGACGTCGATCTCGCGCTGTCGGAGCAACCATGCCAGGAGCGGTGTGCGGGTAGGGGGCAGTCCCGCCAGCTGGAAGTGCCCGTCAGGGGTGCGGAGAACGCCCAGGGTCACGCCGTCCATGTGGAGGTTGCCGAGTACGACGTCGCGTGAGCGTAGGGAGTCAAGCAGGCCGACCGAGACTTCGAGGCGCGCAATCCGCAGCGCCGCGCCGTCCCCGTTGGGGGCGATGCGGAGATCGCTCAGGACGAGGCGCGGCGCGGCGCCCCGCCAGCTCGCGCCCAGTTCACCAATGCTGATTTGCGTGCCGGTGATCCGCGCCACGGCGCTTTCGATTGCCGCACGCTGGTGCTTCAAACCCGGCAGCGCGAGGCGCATGCCGGCGGTGGCTACCGCGAGCACCAGCAGCGCCACTGCGATCATTCGCCAGGACAGTCGCAGCGCGCCATGTAGGAAGAGACGCATGGGCGGCCTTACAGCAGGACGACGTCGTACTGTTCCTGAGAGTAATTCGTCTCGACCTGGAACCGGATCGGGATGCCGATGAACTCCGCGAGCTCGGCGATGCTGGTCGATTCCTCGTCCAGCAGCAGGTCGACCACGCCGCTCGACGCCACGACCAGCAGCTTCTGCGCGTTGTACTGGCGCTGTTCGCGCAGGATTTCACGGAAGATTTCGTAGCAGACGGTTTCCGCGCTCTTGAGCGAGCCGCGGCCGCTGCAGGTGGGACAGGGCTCGCACAGGATGTGTTCGAGGCTTTCGCGGGTGCGCTTGCGGGTGATCTGCACGAGACCGAGCGAGGTGACGTCGCTGATGGAGATCCTGGAGTGATCGCGCTCGACGTACTTCTCGAGCGCGCGCAGTACTTGCTTGCGGTGGTCGTCTTCGACCATGTCGATGAAGTCGACAATGATGATCCCGCCGAGGTTCCGCAGCCGGAGCTGGCGGGCGATGGACTGCGCGGCTTCGAGGTTGGTCTTGAAGATGGTTTCCTCGAGGTTGCGGTGGCCGACGAAACCGCCGGTGTTGACGTCCACCGTGGTCATGGCCTCGGTCTGGTCGATGACCAGGTGCCCGCCGGACTTCAGAGCCACCTTGCGCTGCAGGGCCTTCTGGATTTCATCCTCGGTGGAGTACAGATCGAGGATGGGGCGCTCGCCCGGGTAGTGCTCGATGTGCGGCACCAGGGCGGGCACGAACTCCTCGACAAAGGCTTTCACCTTGCCGAAAGTTTCGCGCGAGTCGATGCGGATTTTTTCGACGTTGGCAGCGGAGAGATCGCGCACCACCCGCAGCACCAGCGGCAGGTCTGCATAGATGAGGGTCGTCGGGCGGCTCTGTTCGATGCGTTCTTCCAGCGACGCCCAGAGCCGGACCAGGAAGTCGATGTCGGCTTCAAGCTCCGCGGTGCTGACCCCTTCCGCAGCAGTGCGCACGATGAAACCACCACCCGGCACGGGCGCCGCGGCCACCTTGCGCTCGTCCATGTCGTCGCACAGGGGGGCGAGGTCGGGCCGGGAGTGGAGGACGATTTCGCGCAGCCGCCGCCGCTCCTGCTCGCTTTCGATGCGTTGCGAAATGCCCAGCGCGTTGCTGTTGGGCATGAACACGACGTAGCGCGAGGGAATGCTGAGGTAGGTGGTGAGGCGGGCGCCCTTGGAGCCGAGGGGCTCTTTGGTGACCTGGACAAGGATCTTCTGGCCTTCGTGGACGGCCTGTTCGATGGTCACTTCCTGTCCGGTGGCGACGCGCTTGAGTTCGGCGCTGACGATGTCCGAGACGTGGAGGAAGGCGGCGCGGGCCAGGCCCACGTCAACGAAGGCCGCGCCCATGCCGGGGAGCACCCGCGTCACACGCCCGACATAGACATTGTTGAGAATGCCCAGCTTGCGGCTACGCTCAATCAGGACCTCCTGCAAAACGCCATTCTCGATGAAGGCGACGCGGGTTTCCCGGGGCGTGACGTTGACTAGGATTTCTTCGGACATGCTCGGATCGTGCCGCTGGCAGCGGGCGGGTGGGCCACGATAACCAATTCAATCCGCAGCGACTACCGTCGCCGGCCGGACTCCCCCCAACGCCACGCTTCCCGACCGGGGTCGGGTGCGTATAATGCGACGCCTTCCGCCATGCTATTACACAACCTCAACGAGACCCTGGTGGTCGTCCTTGCCATCGGTGATGGCAAGGCCCTCGCACCCCTTACCGCCCGGCGCACCCCGGCGGCGTTGACCTATGCCGGAAATTACCGCGTCATCGACTTCGCCCTGACCAACTGCATGCATTCCGGGCTGCGGCGCATCACGGTGTTCACCCAGTTCAATTCGCTGTCCCTGCAGAACCACCTGCGCGACGGCTGGTCGATTTTCAACACCGACCTCGGTGAGTTCGTTACCCCCGTCTCACCGCCCGTTACCGAAGAGCGCTCCACCTACGCCGGGCAGGCCAACGCCTTGTTCCAGAACCTCTATTTCCTGGGCGGCTCGACCGAAAACACCGTCATCGTGGTGTCGGGCGAGCAGATTTACCGCATGGATTACGCCGCCGCCCTGCAGATCCATGCGGAAAACAACGCTGACGTCACGGTGGTGACCATCGACCGTGAAACCGCCGACGGGGTGGAGTTCTCGACCCACCTCGACCTCGATGGCGACCGCATCCGCAACCTCACCGCCCACCCGACGCCCCGGCCGCTCGCAGCGGACAGCGATGCGGTGGGGCCGATGGAAGTCTTCGTGTTCAACCGCCGGTGCCTGGTGGACGTGCTCAAGGCCGCCGGCGCCGAAGGCACCAGGAATCGCAGCGTGATGGACCTCATCCGGGAGCGGATGGTGGGCACGGCCAACATCCTGGCCTATCGCTTCGGCGGCAAGTATGGCCGCGTGACCCAGGACCGCTACTGGCGGACCTTGCGCAACCTGGACGACTACTACGACGCCAACATGGACCTGCTGAAGATGGAGCCGCCGCTCGACATCTACCAGGACGACTGGCCGATTCGCACCTACCAGATGCAGCGGCCTCCCGCCCGCACCGTGCCAGGGCGCTCCTGCAACGAAGGCATCTGCGTGAACTCCATCGTGGCCGGCGGCACCGTAATTGCCGGAGGCGGCGTGAGTCACAGCGTGCTCGGCAACCGCGTGTACATTTCCGACGGTGCGACGGTGGAGGATTCCATCCTCTTCACGGGCGCCACCGTGGGTGAAGGCGCCAGGGTCCGGCGCGTCATCTGCGATCGCAATGTGGCCATTCCCGCCTGGGAAGAAATCGGCCTCGATCCCAAGAAGGACGCCGAACGTTTCCACATGACGCCCACCGGTGTCATTGTGATCCCCTCCGATTTCACTTTCGACGACTGACAGGTAACAGGCCCATGGAAAAGCGCCCCGTTTTCCGCGTTCCCGTTAATCCCCGATGAGTTTCGAAACCGCATTGGCCGGCATCCTGCCGCGCGAAGCGTTACTGCTCGACGCCGAAGCCAAGCGCCCGTTCGAGTGCGACGGCCTCTCCGCCTACTGCGCCATGCCACGCGTGGTGTGCCTGCCGGAAACCTACGAACAGGTGCGGGAAGTGCTGCGAGTCTGCCGCGAACACCAGATCCCCATCGTGCCGCGCGGGGCGGGCACCGGCCTTTCCGGTGGCGCGCTGCCGTTGGCCGAAGGCTGCGTGCTGTCGCTGGCTCGATTGAACCGCATCCTTGAAATTGACCCCGCCAACCGCGTGGCGGTGGTGGAGCCTGGTGTCCGCAACCTCGCCATCTCCGAAGCCGCCGCGGCTTACGATCTCTACTACGCGCCCGATCCGTCCTCGCAGATTGCCTGCTCCATTGGTGGCAACGTGGCCGAGAACTCCGGCGGGGTGCATTGCCTCAAGTACGGGCTAACGGTGCACAACGTGCTGGGCCTGAAGGTGCTGCTGGCCGACGGCGAACTGCTGGAACTGGGCGGGAAGGCGCTCGACGCCCCGGGGCTCGATCTGCTGGCCGTGATGCATGGCTCCGAAGGCCTGTTGGGCCTGGTGGTGGAAGTGACGGTGAAGCTATTGCCCCGCCCGCCGGTCGCGCAGGTGCTGCTGGCGGCATTCGCCAGCGTGGCCGGCGCGGGTGACGCCGTGGCCGCCGTCATCGAGGCCGGTATCACGCCGGCGGGCCTCGAAATGATGGACAAGCTCGCCGCACGCTGCGCCGAGGAGTTCGCCCACGCGGGCTATCCGCTCGACTGCGAAGCGGTACTGCTGTGCGAGCTCGACGGGACTGCCGGCGAAGTGGCTGAACAATGCGCGCTGGTCGAAGCCCTGTTCCATCGCCTTGGCGCCAGCAGCGTGCGCCGCTCGCACGACGAGGCCGAACGCCTGCGCATCTGGAAAGGCCGCAAGAGCGCGTTCCCCGCGATGGGTCGCATTGCGCCCGATTACTACTGCATGGACGGCACCATTCCCCGCCGCGAACTCGGTCGCGTGCTGACGCGCATTGCCGAGCTTTCGTCTGAACACGGCCTGCCGATCGCGAACGTCTTCCACGCCGGCGACGGCAACCTGCATCCGCTCATTGCCTACGACGCCAATGACGACGCGCAACTGCGTACCGCGGAGCTGGTGGGCACCAGGATCCTCGAACTCTGCATCGAAGTGGGCGGCACCGTGACGGGCGAGCACGGCGTGGGCGTGGAGAAGCTGGACGCAATGTGCGTGCAGTTCGCAGCGCCGGAACTCGAAGCCTTCCATCGCCTGAAGGCCGCCTTCGATCCGCAAGGCCTGCTGAACCCCGGACGCGCGGTGCCCACGCTCGCGCGCTGCGCCGAATTCGGGGCCATGCACGTGCATGGCGGGAAACTTCCGCATCCGGAGCTGGAGCGGTTCTAGGGGCGGCGTGGGCGGGCCCGCTGCGGGCCTGGATTTCCTCACCAAGCGCGGCACTTCTTCTCGCGCTCGTCACCCCCGTGAATCCCCACTGGGTTCCCGCGTTCGCGGGAATGACGGCTTGGTCGGGAACGCTTGCTTGAAACTACGTGCGCGGCGGGGAAGGATGTTGGAATCAGGGCAAGGGCGTGGGAGTCTGTCCATCCGATGCCAAATTCTGCCCTGCTATCCACTGCCGGGCTTGGCCGGCCGATCCCCGTGCGTTTATCCTTCGACTTCCTTCAACCTCTCTACCGGGAGTTCTTACCCTGAACGCCAAGACGAACTGCCTCACGGCGGCGCAACTCCATATCGGCCAACGCCACGAAACCCGTCTGTGCTTTTCACGCGAGGACGTGGACCGATACTGCGCGCTGGCAGGCGATCACAATGCCATCCACTCGGACCTGGAAGCCGCCCAACTGCGCTTCCCCGGGGTTACCGACATCATCGTGCCCGGTGGGCTGATCCAGATTACGGTCACCGGCATCTTCGGCACCGAGTTCCCCGGCGACGGCAGCCTCGGCCTGGTGTTCTCACCCGAGCGCATGCGCCGGCCGGTCTGCCCTGGCGATGAAGTGGTGGTGGTCATCGAACTCACCCGCGTGCGCGGCGATCTGGCTGAATTCAGCGTCACGATCACCAGTGCCGCGGGCGGCCCGATAGGCGTCGCGACCTCGCGGGTGCTGGTACCGGACGAAACGTACAAGGCGTGGTGGGAGCGTCGGCGCGCCAGCGCCTGATCCGCCCACCACAGCCAGGCTAAAACTTAATCCAGAGGAGTCCACCATGGCCAAGGCCTATTGGGTCAGCGCGTACCACGCAGTCCACGACAACGACAAACTGGCGGCTTATGCCAAGCTCGCCGCCCCGGCGATCATCGAAGGTGGCGGTAAATTCCTGGCGCGCGGCGTCGCGGCCAAGGCCTACGAAGCAGGCCTCCTCCAGCGCACCGTCATCATTGAATTCGATTCGCTCGATGCGGCGACCGCCTGCCACGACAGCCCCGGCTACCAGGCCGCACTCGTGGCGCTGGGCGACGGCGTGACCCGCGATTTGCGGGTGGTGGAAGGCGCCTGATTGGCCTGCCGTGGGGTGGTCGATTCAATCGATCTCACGCTGCGGTGGTAAATGGGTTGCGTAGATGCCGTCGTGGCGGCATCACAGGCGTCTCTGTGCATCGTTTTGGACAAAGCTTCCCTGGCCACGATCTGGAACTGCAACGGCCCGGGCCTCGGTGACCTCAGCGGGGCCGGCACCCTCAGCCCGTCGCCGTTCCCCCCACCGTCAGCCCATCAATCCGAATCGTCGGCTGCCCCACGCCCACGGGCACCGACTGGCCCTGCTTGCCGCAGGTGCCGACGCCGCCGTCGAGCGCCATGTCGTTGCCAATCAGGGTGACGCGGGTGAGCACGTCCGGGCCGTTGCCGACGAGGGTGGCGCCCTTCACCGGCGTGGTGATGCGGCCGTTCTCGATGAGGTAGGCCTCGCTCGCGCTGAACACGAACTTGCCGTTGGTGATGTCCACCTGGCCGCCGCCAAAGGACACGGCGTACAAGCCGCGCTCGACGGACTGGATGATTTCTTGCGGGTCACGATCGCCATTGCGCAGATAGGTGTTGGTCATGCGCGGCATAGGGCGGTGGGCGTAGGACTGGCGGCGGCCGTTGCCAGTGGGCGCCACGCCCATCAGCTTCGCGTTCTGCTTGTCCTGCAGGTAGCCCTTGAGGATGCCGTCCTCGATGAGCACGGTGCAGCCGCCCGGGGTGCCTTCGTCATCCACGGCCAGGGAGCCGCGGCGATGGGGCGGGGTCGCGTCGTCCACGACGGTGCAGCCTTTGGCGGCTACCCGCTCGCCGATGCGGCCGGCGAACGCGGACGTGCCCTTGCGGTTGAAGTCGCCTTCAAGGCCATGGCCGATGGCTTCGTGCAGCAGGATCCCGGGCCAGCCGGCGCCCAGCACCACGACCATTTCGCCCGCCGGGGCAGGGCGGGCTTCCAGGTTGACCAGCGCCTGGCGCAGCGCCTCGTCGGCAATCTGTTCGGCGCGACCTGCGTCAAAGAAGTGCTGGTAACCGACCCGTCCACCGCCGCCGTTCGAGGCGGACTCGCGCCGGCCTTCGTGCTCGACGATCACGTTCACGTTGAGGCGGACCAACGGACGGACGTCGCCCCGCAGGGTGCCGTCGGAGGCGGCAATGAGGATGCGGGTATGGCGGCCCACCAGGCCCACCATCACCTGCTTCACCCTTCGGTCGGCCCGGCGTATACGCTGGTCGAGGCTGCGGAGGAGATCGAGTTTTGCTGCCGTGGACAGGGACGCCAACGGGTCGTCCGGGGTGTAGCGGGGTGGCAGCGCCTGGCTGCGGACGAGATGCACCGCTTGCGACTGGCCCTGGCGGGTGATGGCGCGCGCCGCGCGGGCGGCCTCCTGGAGGGCGTCGAGCGAGAATTCATCGGCATAGGCGAAACCGGTCTTCTCGCCGCTGACGGCGCGCAGGCCCACGCCCTGTTCGATGCCGAAGCCGCCTTCACGCACGATGCCGTCCTCGAGGCTCCAGGACTCGGTGCGCGAGCTTTCGAAATAGAGATCCGCCAGATCGACCCCCGGACCGCCCAGGGTGTGCAGCACCTGTTCGAGCGCAGGGAGTTCGAGACCGGTGGTTTCGAGCAGGGAAAGGCTTGAGTCAGCGATCGCTGGATGAGGGGTCATGCGGGGGGCTCCAATGGGCTGCCGTGGTTTGACAGTCGTCCGCCACGCCGTTACTTTCGCCCGTCGTCGCAGCCTCTTCCACGTCCACGAAGTGTAAAGCCTTGGCCAAAGAATTCCCACGCATTCAACGTCTTCCGCCCTATGTGTTCAACGTGGTGGGGGAACTCAAGATGGCTGCCCGCCGGCGCGGCGAGGACATCATCGATCTCAGCATGGGCAATCCCGACCAGCCCACGCCGCAGCACATCGTCGACAAACTGGTGGAAGCCGTACAGCGCGGCGACACGCATCGCTACTCCGTCTCCAAAGGCATCCCGCGGCTGCGCAAGGCCATCTGCAACTGGTACAAGACCCGTTACGACGTTGATCTCGATCCCGACCTCGAAGCCATCGTCACCATCGGCTCCAAGGAAGGCATCGCCCATCTTGCGCTCGCCACCGTCGATCATGGCGACGTGGTGATGGTGCCCAATCCGTCCTACCCCATCCACCCCTACGGCTTCGTGATCGCGGGCGCCGACATCCGTCACGTGCCCATCGGCCCGGGCATCGATTTCTTCGCCGAACTCACCAACGCCATCCGCAACTCCTGGCCCAAACCCAAGATGCTGTTGCTCAACTTCCCGAGCAACCCCACCACGCAGTGCGTGGAGCCGGATTTCTTCGAGAAGGTGGTGGCAATCGCCCGCGAGCACAACATCTACGTCATCCACGATCTGGCCTATGCCGATCTCGTGTTCGACGGTTACGTGGCGCCTTCGATCATGCAGGTGCCGGGCGCGAAGGACATCGCGGTTGAATTCTTCACCTTGTCCAAGAGCTACAACATGCCGGGCTGGCGCATCGGCTTCATGGTGGGCAACCGCGATCTGGTCTATGCCCTCGGCCGGATCAAGAGTTACCTCGACTACGGCATGTTCACGCCCGTGCAGGTGGCCGCCATCGCCGCGCTGGAAGGTCCGCAGGACTGCGTGCGCGAAATCCGCGAGATGTACCAGCAGCGCCGCGACGTCCTGTGCGACGGCCTCACGGCCGCCGGTTGGCCGGTGGAACGCCCGCGCGGCACCATGTTCGTGTGGGCGCGCATCCCGGAACCGATGCGCGCCATGGGTTCGCTCGAGTTCTCCAAGAAGATGCTGCTCGAAGCCAGGGTCGCGGTGTCGCCCGGCATCGGCTTCGGCGACTATGGCGATGAATACGTGCGCTTTGCCTTGATCGAAAATCCCCACCGCATCCGGCAGGCGGTGCGCGGCATCAAGGACATGCTCAAGAACGCAGAAGCCCAACCAGCCGTCGCGGGCTGATCCCGCGGGGCGCAAGCCGGAACCCCACGATGTCCACGCTCCCTCCAGTCAGAATCGGCCTGCTCGGCCTCGGCACCGTCGGCGGCGGCACGCTCGACGTGCTCAAGCGCAACGCGGCCCTCATCGCAGCGCGCGCGGGACGTCGCATCGAAGTCGTCTGCGCCAGTGCACGCGATCTCTCCAGGGCCCGCAGCTGCGACACCACCGGCATCGATCTCCACGCCGACCCACGGGCAGTGGTGGACGATCCGCGCATCGAAGTGCTGGTGGAACTCATCGGCGGCATCGAACCCGCGCGCGAACTGGTGCTGCGCGCGCTGGCCAACGGCAAGCACGTGGTCACTGCCAACAAGGCGCTCATTGCGCTCCATGGCAACGAGATTTTCGAAGCCGCGCGCAGCCGCGGCCTGGTGGTGGCTTTCGAAGCCGCCGTTGCGGGCGGCATCCCGGTCATCAAGGTGATGCGCGAAGCGCTGGCCGGCAACGACATCCAGTGGCTGGCCGGCATCATCAACGGCACCTGCAATTTCATGCTGTCCGCGATGTGCGACGACGGACGTGAATTGGGCGACGTGCTGGCAGAGGCGCAGCGCCTCGGTTATGCCGAAGCGGATCCGTCCTTCGACATCGACGGCATCGACGCCGCGCACAAGCTCACCATCCTGGCCTCGCTCGCCTTTGGCATCCCCCTGCAGTTTGATCGCGTACACGTGGAAGGCATCCGCCACATCACGCGCGACGACGTCACCAACGCCGAGCGCCTCGGCTATCGCATCAAGCACCTCGGCATCGCGCGCCAGCAGCCGAACGGCATCGAGCTTCGCGTGCATCCCACCCTCGTGCCGGCGCGTGCGCCGCTGGCCAACGTCAACGGCGTGATGAACGCGGTGATGGTGAACGGCGACGCCGCGGGATCCGTGGTGCTGTTCGGGGCCGGTGCCGGCGCCGGTCCCACCGCGTCGTCCGTGGTGGCGGATCTGGTGGACGTGGTGCGGGCGCTGACGACCGACTCCGAGAACCGCGTTCCGCACCTCGCCTTCCAGCCCGACACCATGGAAGATCTGCCGACGCTGGACATCGGCGAAGTGGAAACCGCCTACTACCTGCGCCTGCTCGCTTCAGATGAACCCGGCGTGCTGGCCGACGTGACGCGCATCCTGGCCGACAGCCGCATCAGCATCGAGGCCATCATGCAGCTGGAAGCAGAGGACGACATCACGGACGTTCCGGTGGTCATCCTCACCCACCGCGTGCAGGAAAAGGCCATGAATGCTGCCATTGCCCGCATCGAAGCCCTGCCTTCGATTCGCGCGCCGCTCAACCGCATCCGCGTGGAGACGCTCGCATGACCCCTCGCCCCCGCCGCTACCTGGGCCTCCTCGACCGCTATCGCGATCGCCTGCCGGTCACGCCGGGCATGCGCATCATCTCGCTGTGCGAAGGCAACACACCGCTCATCCCGCTGGAAAACCTCTCGCGTGAAGCCGGCCACGACGTGACGATCCTGGCGAAGTTCGAAGGCCTGAACCCCACCGGTTCCTTCAAGGATCGCGGCATGACCATGGCCGTGTCGCAGGCCGTCCATGCAGGCACCCAGGCCGTCATCTGCGCGTCCACCGGTAACACCTCGGCGGCCGCGGCGGCCTACGCCGCGCGCGCAGGGATCAAGGCCTTCGTGCTCATCCCGGAAGGCAAGATCGCGCTCGGCAAGCTCGCGCAGGCGATGATCCAGGGCGCGGTCGTGGTGCAGATTGAAGGCAACTTCGACGACGGCATGCGCATCGTCAAGGCAATGGCCGACGCCGCGCCCATCGCGATCGTGAACTCCATCAATCCTTACCGCCTGCAAGGCCAGAAGACGGCGGCGTTCGAAATCGTCGACGAACTGGGTCGGGCACCGGACTACCACTACATCCCGGTGGGCAACGCCGGCAACATCAGCGCCTACTGGGTGGGTTTCTCCGAATACGCCGCCGTCTCGCCGCGGACCGCGGCCTGTGGTTTCTGCACCGACACCTGTGCCTATCCGCATCCGGCGGTGACCAACAGCCGTCCGGTGATGGTGGGCTACCAGGCCGCTGGCGCCGCGCCTTTCGTGCGCGGCGGTCCGGTGGCGAACCCGGAAACCATCGCGACCGCCATCCGCATCGGCAACCCGCAGTCCTGGGATCTCGCCTGGGCGGCGGTGCATGAATCCGGTGGCTGGGTGGACGCACTGTCGGATGAGGACATCCTCGGCGCCCAGCAGCTCCTTGCCGAACGCGAAGGCGTGTTCTGCGAGCCGGCGTCCGCCATTGCCGTCGGCGGCCTGCTGCGTGACATCCGCAACGGCAAGGTCAAGCCGGGCAGCACCGTCACCTGCACCCTGACTGGCCACGGTTTGAAGGATCCCGATACCGCCATCAAGCAAAGCCAGGGCGGCGTCATTCGCGTCCCGGCCGACACTGACGCGGTGAAGCGCGCGATCCTCGACCGCATGTGATGGCTTGAGCCACCGGATGTCGCGGCTCAGCCTGTACCTGCCGGGCCTGCAGCGCGTCGCCCCCGCAGCGCCGCTGCCCACGGCGTTCTCCCGCCTGCTGGCCCGCGCCGACTGGGCACCCGCTGATCACACCTTGGCCCAGGCACTCCTGGCGCAACTCGGCTACGGCACGGGCCTGCCGTTGCCCGTCGCCAAGCTCTGTGCCTGCCACGATCTGGCGCTGCCTGCGCTGGAAGACGGTTGGTATCGCGCCGACCCCGTCCACCTGCGTGCCGATCCCCGCCTGGTGCTGTTGCTGTCGCCGCAGCCCGGTGAGATCTCGCCCGATGAAGCGGCGGCCTGCCTCCAGGCCTTGAACAGCCAGCTCCCCGAAGGCGTCTGGCGCAGCGGCCGGGCGCCCGAACGCTGGTACGTCCGGGGCCCGCACCTTGGTGCCACCAGCCCCTATGGGCCGGCGTGGGTGGACGGGCGCTCCATCACGCCGTTCGTCTCGCGCGAGGCGCCAGGCCGCGCGTGGCGCACCCTCTTCAACGATGCCCAGATGGTGCTGCACGCAGTGGAGGGTAACGAGGCGCGACTGGCTATGGGTCGGACACCCCTGAACGCGGTGTGGCTGTGGGGCGGTGGCGCGCAAATCCCTCCGCAGCCGGTGCAACTCGCCTGCGTGGGCAACGATCTGCTCCTGGCCGGCGCGAGTCGTGGCAACGCGGTCGACTGGCGGGCGGCAGCCACCTGCGAGGACGTGCTGGCACTGCTGGAGACGCAGGACGTTGCACTGATGCTTGCCGCGCCCTGGGGCAATGCCGAGCCCGCTGTGCCAGTACTCGCGCTGGACGCCTTCGCGCGCGATTGGGCGCCAGTGCTGTGGCGTGCGCTCGGCAGCAGCGCCTTGCAGGCCATCGAACTCATCGGCGAATCCCATCGCGGACGCCTTGACGCCACCTCGCGCTGGCGCTTCTGGCGCACGCGAGGTGGATTCTCGCCTGGCGACGCCCATGCCATCGTCGACGTGGCCGAGGCCTGAGATGTTGCCCACCACGCCTCGCATCGTGCGTCGACCCGTCCCCGATTCGCATCAGTTACCCACGGATTTTCATCCCGTGATCGCGAGGGTACTGGCCGCGCGCGGCATTGATCGCCCCGAACTGCTGGACACTTCCATCGCCGGTCTGCTCCATCCGGAAACCCTGGGTGGCCTCGACGCAGCCGTCGACCTCCTGGCGGAGGCGCTTCGCGCGCAGCAGGCCATTTGCATCGTGGGCGACTTCGACGCCGATGGCGCCACGAGTTGCGCGCTGGCGTTGCGGGCCTTGAAGGCCATGGGCGCCGAAGCGCTGGATTACGTGGTGCCGGATCGCTTCCTTTACGGCTATGGCCTCACGCCCCCCATCGTCGAGATGGCGGTGAGCAAGGGTGCGGCCTTGATCGTCACCGTCGACAACGGCATTTCCAGCCTCGAAGGCGTGGCAGCCGCCAAGGCGGCGGGCTTGAAGGTGATCGTGACCGACCACCACCTGCCGGGCGCGGTGCTGCCGGCGGCAGACGCCATCGTCAATCCCAATGCACGCGGGGACGCCTTTCCCAGCAAGGTGCTGGCCGGCGTGGGGGTCATCTTCTACGTGATGCTGGCCTTACGCGCGCGGCTAAGGAGCACCGGCTGGTTCATTACCCGGGGCTTGCGCGATCCCAAGCTGGGCGTGCTACTGGATCTCGTGGCGCTGGGGACCGTGGCGGACGTGGTGGCGCTGGACGAAAACAACCGGCGCCTCGTCGCGCAGGGCATCGCGCGGATGCGGGCCGGCGCCTGCGTGCCGGGCATCACGGCGCTGATCCGTGCAGCGGGACGCAATCCGCAGCGCCTTACCACCTCCGATCTGGGCTTCGCGCTGGGACCGCGCCTCAACGCGGCGGGGCGCCTTGCGGACATGGCGCGCGGCATCGAACTCCTCACCAGCGACGACCTCGCCACCTGCACCCGCATCGCCGGGGAACTCGATGCAATGAACCGCGAGCGGCGCGAAATCGAGCAGGACATGAAGACCCAGGCACTGGAGATCGTGGAAGGCCTGCTGGCCCGTGAGCGCGACCAACTGCCGGCGGGCCTGTGCCTGTTCGAGCCGGGCTGGCACCAGGGCGTGGTCGGCATCGTGGCCTCGCGCATCAAGGATCTCTACCACCGCCCCGTGATCGCCTTTGCGCAGGCCGGCGACGGTGACGTCAAAGGTTCGGCGCGCTCGATTCCCGGGGTCCACGTCCGCGACGTGCTCGACGCGGTCGCCACCCGCCATCCCGGGCTGCTGGGCCGCTTCGGCGGGCACGCGGGAGCGGCGGGGCTCGCGCTACGCGAACAGGATTTGCCGGCCTTCGAGCTGGCTTTCGCCGCAGAAGTCGATCGGGTGACGGATCCTGATCTGCTTGAACGGGTGCTGCTGAGCGACGGTGAACTGGGCCCGGCCGACTTCACCCTCGAACTCGCGCGTGGCCTTGCCGGCATTCTGCCGTGGGGGCAGGGCGTGCCCGCACCGCTGTTCGACGGGGAATTCGAAGTGCTGGGCCGACGGGTTGTCGGCGAGCGGCATCTGCGGCTGGAACTCAAGACCGCCGGTGGCGCGCGGGTGGGGGCGATCGCCTTCAATGCGGTGGACGGGCCGTGGGCCGGGGCGCGGCACATCCGTGCCGCCTACCGCCTGGAAGCCAACGAATGGAATGGCAACGAAACCCTGCAGTTGCAGGTGGAGCACGCCGAGTCCGTGTAGGCGCGCAATCCCGCGGGTTTATCCCCCGCTGCGCTGCGGATACAATCGCCGGCCTCTCAAGCCGGTCGTCATCGCATGGAACTCACTTCCGTTTATCAGCGCATCAAGGACCTCACCATCCGTTACGAATCCCTACGGGGGTATCTTTGACTTCGATAACAGGGCCGAACGCCTGATCGAAGTCCAGCGGGAGCTTGAAGCGCCCGACGTCTGGAACCAGCCTGAGCGTGCCCAGGCGCTCGGCAAGGAGCGCGTGGTGCTCGACCGCATCGTGAGCCACCTGAAGCGCATCGGCGCGCAGTTGGGCGACGCGCCGGAACTGCTGGAACTGGCTGACGCGGAAGGTGACGACGCTGCCGGCGAGTCCGTGATCGCCGATCTCGACGAGGCCGAAAAGGCACTCGCAGCGCTTGAATTCCAGCGCATGTTCCGGGGCGAGATGGACAATGCCTCGGCCTTCCTCGACATCCAGTCGGGATCTGGCGGTACCGAAGCCCAGGACTGGGCCGAAATGCTGTTGCGCATGTACCTGCGCTGGGGCGAGGACAAGGGTTTTGGCCCCGAACTCATCGAATGCTCCGCCGGCGAAGTCGCCGGCATCAAGAGCGCTACCGTGCAGTTCACCGGTGAATATGCCTTCGGCATGTTGCGTACCGAGACCGGCGTGCACCGCCTGGTGCGCAAGTCACCGTTCGATTCGGGCAATCGCCGGCATACTTCGTTCGCCGCGGTGTTCGTCTCGCCGGAAATCGACGACGACATCGACATCGACATCAACCCGGCCGATCTCCGCGTCGACACCTACCGCGCGAGTGGCGCCGGCGGCCAGCACGTCAACAAGACGGACTCGGCGGTGCGTATCACCCACGTGCCGACCAACACCGTGGTCCAGTGCCAGAACGAACGTTCGCAGCACAAGAACCGCGATCGCGCGATGAAGCTCCTCCGCGCGAAGATGTACGAACAGGAGATGATGAAACGGAGCGAGCAACGCCAGGCACAGGAAGACGCCAAGACCGACATCGCCTGGGGCCACCAGATCCGCTCCTACGTCCTCGACCAGTCGCGCATCAAGGATCTGCGCACAGGCGTGGAAACCGGTAACACCCAGGCGGTACTGGACGGCTCGCTCGACCAGTTCATCGAAGCCAGCTTGAAGCAGGGACTGTAACCATGAGCGAAGAACTGCAGGGCGGTACCAGCACCGAAGGCGAGCTCATCGAGCAGCGCCGCGCCAAGCTTGCCGCGCTACGCGTGGCGGGCCAGGCCTATCCGAATGATTTCCGGCGTAACACGGTTGCCGCCGACATCCACGCGAAGCACCAGGACGCCGACGCCGAGGCCTTGAATCTGGCGCGTCCGGCGGTGCTCGTCGCGGGCCGCATGATGACGCGCCGGATCATGGGCAAGGCGTCGTTCATCAACCTCAAGGACATGTCCGGCACGGTCCAGATCTACGTCAAGCGCGACGATCTCGGCGAGGACACCTACGACGCCTTCAAGCACTGGGATCTGGGTGACATCCTGGGCGTGGAAGGTCATGTGTTCCGCACTCGCACGGGCGAACTCTCGGTGCATGCCACCGCCATTCGCCTGCTCACCAAATCGTTGCGGCCGCTGCCGGAGAAATGGCACGGGCTGACGGATCTCGAATCCCGCTATCGCCAGCGCTACGTGGACTTGATCGTCAACGACGACGCACGCCGCGTGTTCAAGGCACGTTCGCGGGCGATCGAATTCATCCGTCGCTTCCTGTCCGAACGGGATTTTCTCGAAGTGGAAACCCCGATGATGCAGGCGATCCCGGGCGGCGCCACCGCGCGGCCCTTCATCACCCACCACAATGCGCTCGACATGCAGCTGTACCTGCGCATCGCGCCGGAGCTCTATTTGAAGCGCCTGGTGGTCGGCGGCATGGAGCGGGTGTTCGAGATCAACCGCAACTTCCGCAACGAAGGCCTCTCCCCCCGGCACAACCCCGAATTCACCATGCTCGAGTTCTACGCGGCCTACGCGGACTACCACGAGCTGATGGACCTCACGGAAACGCTCTTCCGCGAACTTGCGATGCATGTGCTGGGTACGGCCACGTTCACCTACCAGGGCCACGCGCTTGATTTCAACCAGCCGTTCCGCCGGCTGTCGGTGCGCCAGTCGATCCTTGAGTTCAACCCCGGCGTGACGGTGGAAGAGATTTCAAGCCTGGAGCGCGCGCGCGAACTCGCGAAACTCCTGCAGGTGCACGTGGACGACAGCGCCGGTCTCGGCCGCGTGCTCATCGACATCTTCGACAAGACCGTCGAGCACAAGCTGCTGGCGCCCACGTTCATCACCGAGTACCCGGCTGAAGTCTCGCCGCTGGCCCGGCGCAGCGACACCGACCCCTTCGTCACCGATCGCTTCGAACTGATGATTGCCGGCCGCGAAATCGCCAATGGCTTCTCGGAGCTGAACGACTCCGAAGACCAGGCCGAGCGCTTCCGCGCGCAGGCCGCGGCCAAGAGCGCGGGCGACATCGAGGCCATGCACTACGACGACGACTACATCACCGCGCTGGAATACGGCCTGCCGCCCACGGCCGGCGAAGGCATCGGCATCGACCGGCTGGTGATGCTGCTGACGGATTCCGCCTCGATCCGGGATGTATTGCTGTTCCCGCTGCTGCGGCCGAAGGCGGATTGAGCGCAGGATTGAGCCAGCAGGGCTGGCGCAACGTACCTCGATGGGTGTGCAATAGCCCCACAGGTTATTCACCGAATCTAGGAGTTGAACCCATGCCGCGTACCCCCGACCAGAAAGCTCTCCTCACGGCGCTTGGCGCAGGCTTCGCCGTGTCCCTGACCGTCAGCCCGTTCGCCGGGGCCACGGAGAATCCTTTCAGTGCAGAAACCATCAAGGCCGGCACACAAGTCGCCGCCGAAAGCAGCTGCGGCGCTGCGCAGGGTGGCTGCGGCGCGATGGCCGATGAAAGCAAGGACAAGGACAAAAAGAAGGACGAGGCCAAGTAAGCCCCGGGCCGCGCGCTGGTGGGCTTGGCCCCTGCCGGCGCTGGCTTCCCCCTTGTCGGTCGTAACGCACCGGCCCGCCCGTGACCTCCCACGCTGAACGCATTGCCGCCTTCACGGCCGCGCTGCGAGATCCCGCAAAGCCGACCCCCACCCACCTCCCGCCGGCGCGCATCAAGACTTACCGCTCGCTCGCACTCAACAACCTCGAACGGCTTTTTGCCGAAAGCTTCCCGCTGTGTGCCGCGCTGATCGGCGCGAAAGATTGGCGCACGCTGGTGGAGGCCTTCTTCCGTGACTGGCGGCCGCGCACTCACGGGTTCCCGGAGCTGCCGGCAGAGCTCGTCGCTTATCTTGCTGCCGGTGGTCAACCCGGCTTGCCGCCCTGGCTGCCGGAGCTTGCGGCCTTCGAATGGCTGTCGCTGGAAGTGCGGCAGGACCTGCGCGAACTGCCGGACCAAGGCCCGCTATCCGCAGCCGAGCTCGATGCCTGTCCTCAAATCAATCCCTTGCTCCGGCTCCGGCAGTTTCTATTCCCGGTGCATGAATTCACTGTGAGCAACCAAGCTCCGGCTCGCGAAGAACCAGTATTCCTGGCCACCTGTCGGGGGCGGGACGACGAGCCTCGCTTCATGGCACTCAACCCGGCCACGGCGCGACTGCTTGAACTGCTGGTGCGCAACCCCGGGTGCAGCGGGCGGGAAGTCTTGATGCAGATTGC
>JAYTTZ010000213.1:0-1526 GCA_043744805.1 Gammaproteobacteria bacterium | reverse complement strand
CGCGCTGGCCGAGCTTGAGGCCGTAGCCGCCGCTGTCTTCCTCGGCCGCGAAGCCGCTGCGCGGCGCGCCCGTGCCGTGGCCGCCCATGCGGACTTCGTGCATCAATTCGGCGGGGATTTCGCGCAGGAAGCGCGAGGGCCTTGGCCTGTAGTCGGTGCCATGCAGGCGGCGGGATTCGGCATAGGACAAGGTGAGCTGCTTCATCGCGCGGGTGATGCCCACGTAGCAGAGGCGGCGCTCTTCCTCGATCTGGCGCGGGTCTTCGGTGGAGCGCTGGTGCGGGAAGAGGCCTTCCTCCATGCCCACCAGCATCACGTTGGGATACTCGAGCCCTTTGGCCGAGTGCAGGGTCATCAGCTGCACGCTGTCCTCGAACTTGCTGGCCTGGCCTTCGCCGGCTTCCAGCGCCGCGTGGCTCAGGAAGGCCGAGATGAGCGGCAACTCGGCGTCGTCCTCGTTGGGCGTGAAGTCGCCCGCAGCGGTCACCAGTTCCTCGAGGTTCTCGATGCGGTCCGGGCCCTTGCCGTCCTTGTCCTTGCGGTAATGCTCGATGAGTCCGCTGTGCGCCACCACGGCTTCGATCACGCCGCCGAGCTCGCGATTGGCAATCTCCGCGGCGAGATCTTCCACCAGCGACATGAACTGGCCGATCGCACCGGCGGCGCGGGCGGAAAGCTCGCGGTTGCCGATGAGGCGCTGGGCGGCTTCCCACAGGCTGATGCGTTCGAGGCGCGCGCAGTGGCGCAAATCCTCCAGCGTCTTGTTGCCGATCCCGCGTGTGGGCAGGTTGACTACGCGTTCGAAGGCCGCGTCGTCGCCGCGATGGTTGGCGAGCCGGAGATAGGCCAGGGCATCGCGGATTTCCGCACGCTCGTAGAAGCGGAAGCCGCCGTGCACGCGATAGGGGATGTCCGTCTTGCGCAGCGCGTCTTCCATGACGCGGGACTGGGCGCTGGTGCGGTACAGGATGGCGCTTTCATCGTAACGACCGCCCTGCGCGTGCCAGTCCTGCAGGCGCTCCACGCAGTAGCGCGCTTCCTCGAGATCGTTGAAGGCCGCGTAAAGCTTGATGGGTTCGCCGCGCGTGCCAGCCGTCCACAGTTCCTTGCCAAGGCGCGCGGTGTTGTTGGCGATGAGCGCGTTGGCGGCATCGAGGATGCTGCCGGTCGAACGGTAGTTCTGCTCCAGTCGCACGATGTCGTGCCTGGGGTAGTCCTGGCGGAAGCGCTGCATGTTTTCCACCTTCGCGCCGCGCCAGCTGTAGATGGACTGGTCATCGTCGCCCACCGCGAAGACGCAGGCGCGATCACCGGCCAGCAAACGCAGCCAGCCGTACTGGATGGCGTTGGTGTCCTGGAACTCATCCACCAGCACGTGGTGGAAGCGCTCCTGGTAGTGGCCAAGCAGGCTTGGCGTATCGCGCAGAGTCTCGTAGGCGCGCAGCAGGAGTTCGGCAAAATCCACCAGGCCACTGCGCTGGCAGGTCTCCTCGTAGGCGCGGTAGATGTCCACCATGGTGGTGAGC
>JAYTTZ010000212.1:0-1533 GCA_043744805.1 Gammaproteobacteria bacterium | reverse complement strand
GCGCTTCCGGGATGGCGACGGCGCGCACGCGCTTGACACGCCTCGGCGGGCGGGCCGCCTGCCGCAGCGAGCGCCGGAAGGAGACCCGGCTCGCGGCCACCGCGCCCAGCCCCAGGGCGACCAGGAACAAGCGGCTCGCCAGGAACGGCCCATCCAGCGTGATGGAGCCACCGTTGTAGAAGTCCACGCCCCGGTCGTTCTGCAAATAGGTGTGGTTGAGCCAGCCGAAGCCGGTCGGGTCGGCCAGGATGATGGCCTGACGCGCCACTGGGCTGAGGCCACCGCCACTGGCCCGGCCCAGGAACAGGATGTTCAGAAGCAGCAGCGCGACCGGCAGGAAGAAGATCAGGATGGCGCGGCGGGTGTACTCCCCGATTGCGAAGGCGGTGCCGGCCAGGAACACGGCCAGCGGAACCGAGAAGATCAGCAGCGGCACGAGATAGTGGCGCAACGCTAATGGCCCGCGCAGGTCCGGTGTGGTGTTGTGCGGCAGCAGGTGGTTGAAAAAGACCAGGGACGCGCCCTGGAACAGCAGGACGAGGGCCACGCACACCAGCGCCCCCAGGAACTTGCCCCAGACGTACTCGCCAGCCGTCAGTGGGGTCGCATGCAGGATGTCGCCCACCCGGTTCTCCTCGTCCCGGATGATGCTCAGGCCGGCAAGGACGGTGATAAAGAAGGTGTGGAAGAGCAGCGCCGTGACCCCCAGCGCAGCAGCGACCGCGAATTCTGACGTGACCCAGGCCTTCTTCCCACCCACGGCACTATCGCCGGAGGGCACCAGCGAGAAGTCCCCGGTCGAGACGCCCCAGCTCATCAGGACGATCAGCGCGAGCCAGGTCCAGAACAGCGGGCGGCGCAGGGTGAAGGCCAGGTCCAGACGGAGGACGCCGAAGAGGCGCATGAGACTCATCGGACCACCTCCGCCGAGGCCAGGTTCCGGCCGCTCATCGCCGCTAGATAGGCGTCTTCCAGGGATGGGGACGCGGGCGCGAAGCCGGGCGGCGGGCCGCCCGAACCCGCCAGCAGGCGCACATGAGAGACTCCCTCGAAGACCGTCACCTGGGTGACATCATGGGCTTGCCGTAGGACGGCCACCTCCTCGGCTCCCACCTGCCCAGCGAACACGGCGCCCACGAGGGCCGCGCGCGCCGCCTGGGGCGTGGCCTGGAGCACGACGCGCCCCTGCCGGATGATGGCGAAGCGCGGACATAAAACGGCGACATCCTCCACGATATGGGTGGACAGGAGGACCGTGCGGTCCGTGGCCAGCTCGGAAAGTAGGCGGTAGAACCGCTGGCGCTCCTCGGGGTCCAGCCCCGCCGTCGGCTCGTCCACGATCACGAGGCGCGGGTCACCAGCGATGGCCTGTGCGATCCCCAGCCGCTGGCGCATGCCACCGGAATAGTCGCGGACCCGCCGGTGGGCCACGCTGGTCAAGTTGACCCGCTCCAGAAGCTCCCCGACCAATGCCTTGCGGCCACGTGGCGCCTGCACCCCCTTCATTTGCAGCAGGAAGTCGAGCATGGCCGC
>JAYTTZ010000211.1:0-5877 GCA_043744805.1 Gammaproteobacteria bacterium | reverse complement strand
TTGCCGGCGCCCTGCGGCTCGAAAGAGCGGTAAATAAGCTGTACCACGTCCATCGTCGTCACGGTGCCGATGGCACGGAGCCGCTTCGCCTGCGGCGTGTCTGCAAGTTCCGGGGGGAGCAGTTTGAGCAGAGCATTGATCGCGTGGCGCACGGCTTGTCGTTCGAGGGAGGCCTCGGTAGTCGCGCGGGTCCGGCTGGAAAACCGCAAGTCCTCGTGCCGCTCGGCGACTTCGTCGAGGTTGCGCGGCACCACGCCATAGGCCTGGAACAGATCGACCTGGAAGCACAGCAGGCTGCGCCGGAGCGCGTCGTCCGTCACGTACTGCAACGGCGTATTGGAAACGAGGCCGCCGTCCCAGTAGGACTCCCCGTCGATCTCCACCGCTGGCAGCGCCGGTGGCAGGGCGGCGCTGGCCATGACGTGCTCGGGACGGATGGCGAGATCACGGTTGTCGAAGTAGGCGAACTGCCCCGTGCGTACGTTCACTGCAGCGACGCTGAAGCGCATTTCCCCAGCGCGGTTGATGCGATCGAAATCCACCAGGCGTTCCAGGGTGCCCTTGAGCGCCGAAGAATCGTAATAGCTCGCGGGCGTCGATCCGCCCCACCACTGGAACGGATCGCGCGGCGTGAAGAATCCCGGCTGGCCGAAGAGGACCGTGCTGGTAGTGCTCGCCTTGCGCTGGAGTTCGCCGGGGAAGCCACCGAGGCCTGTGGGCCAGCTCGCCGTCGGGGCGGTCACGGTGTCCCAGAACTCGCGCAGGCGCGCGACGCGCTCCGCCGGCGGGTTGCCGGCGATGAGGGCAGCATTGATGGCGCCAATGGAAATACCGGCAACCCAGGTCGGCAGGTAGTCGGAGCTGGCGAGCGCTTCGTACACGCCAGCCTGGTAGCTGCCCAGCGCACCACCGCCCTGCAGCAGCAGCGCCACCTTCTTCAAGTACGCCGCGGGTCGCGGTGGATAGTGCTGCGAGTTGACCATGGACATCCTGTTTCGGGCTGGGGTGTGGGATTGCGGGCAACCGCAGACTGCCCGGCGCGGGGGTTCACAGCACGTCTGCTAAGCCTCCTCCGGAGGGATTCGCGCCACCCTGCAGGGTAACCCTCGCATCAACCAGGCCCCCATCACGGGATCACAATCGCCCGTGGCATCACTCGTACAGACATTGATGTTGGTCGCCCACAGGCCGTAGGGATCGGTCGGATCCGTCGTGCCTTCCGGATACCACCAGCGATCGGCCGACACCACGTTCTCGGCGAGATCCTCCGTGAGGCACGCGCGCTGGCGAACGCCGCCAAGCGGGGTCGTGATGCTGATCCAGTCGCCGGCCTCGATCCCGAGCCCTGCCGCCGTGCGCGGATGCAGCGAGGCCTCGGGATGCGGATAGCGTTGCCGGAAGCGCGGCAGATGCTGGGCATTCTGGTGGAAACCTTCGATGCGCCGTCCGCCGGTGGTCAGTACCAGCGGCCAATCGCCGTCCGTGGCGTTGATGCCTGGCGACGGCGCAGTGGGCAAGGCCGGCAGCTGCCAGGACGCGAGCACGCTCGAATACAGTTCGACCTTGCGGCTCGGCGTGCCGTAAACCCCCTGCGGCACAGTCTCCCCGGCATGCTCGGGTCGCCGTGCGGCCGCGCCATGCAGCGGTCCACGGGTCGCGGCCAGGGTGTCAAAGCTCAATCCGGCCTCACGCACGCAACTGTCGTAGAACGCCTCGGCCTTGTCCGGCCAAGCCTCGCCCTGCCCGAGGCGACGCCCGAGATCACGGAAGAATTCGTAATCCGAACGGGCTTCGCCCGGCGGCGCCACTGCGGCCGTGTTGCCCCCGACGTAATCCCCGAAAGGCGCCATGAAGGCGAGGCCGAAGGAAAACCACGGCTTCTCCAGCCAGTGCGCGGCGGGCAGGACGTAATCGGCCAGGTGGCCGGTGGGCGTCATGAAAAGATCGTGCACGACACTGAGCGCCAGGTTCTCGCTGGCGAGGGCACGCGCGACCACCGCGGCATTCGGATTACCACCCAGCGGGTTGTGGTGCTGGATGATGAGTGCCTTCACCGGATAGGGATCGGCGGCGAGGATGGCGCGCCAGAGGGTCGGCTCATGTGCGGTCGCCATCCACGACATCGTATGCCGGCGACCGTACCACGCCGCCGCGACAGCCGCGTCCAACACCGCGTAGCCGGCGCCAAGGAAGGGCAGCTCGCGCCCACCCAGGCGTTCCGCGCGCACGGCCTCCGGCAGCAGGCCGGCATCCAGCATGTCGCCATTCGCCCGGAGATCCCGCGGCGGGCCTAGCAAGGCATGCCCGCCCACCACGCCGAGGTTACCGGTGATCGCGATGAGGCAGGCGAGCGCGCGGCCAATCTGGATTGCGGCCGTCCCGCCCTGGCACAGTCCGTTACCCGCGTTGAAGACCGTCGGGCGCGAGGCCGCGATGCAACTCGCCACCGCGCGGATCGCCTCGATGCCGACACCGCAATCGCGGGCCAGGGCTTCAAGATCGAAAGTCGCCAGGTGCGCGCGCAGCGCCGGATAACCCACGGTGTGCGCCTCGATGAAGGCATGGTCCACCACGTCGGCTTCCACGACCCATTTCAGCAGTGCCAGCGCGAGCATGGCGTCGCGACCCGGGATCGGCTGCAGCCAATGGTCGGCGTGCACGGTCTCGCTGGTCCGCTGCGGGTCGATCACGATGAGTTTCGCGCCGGCGCGACGCGCCTCGCCAATCGCCCGCCACAGGAGCGGCGCCGAGGCCGCCGGGCGCATGCCCCACACCACGACGCAGCGCGTGGTGCCCGCGACCGGGGCGGTGAAGACCGTCGGGCCCGCGCCATACGTGAGGGTTTCCGCGAGTGCCACGGGGCCGTAGCAGATCTTGTCCTGACCGCAGGCATTGGGGCTGCCGAAACGGTTGAGGAAGCGCTCGCCGATGCCCCAGTCACCGCCGCGAAACGTGCCGTAGCTGTAGGCGAGGCTGCGTTCGCCGTGGCTGCGCCGCAGCTCGTCGATGCGGCCTGCGATGTCGTCCAGCGCCGCGTCCCAGGTCACTTCCTGCCAGCGACCGGCGCCGCGTGCCCCTGCGCGTTTCAGGGGAACCAGCAGGCGATCGGAGCGGGCCGCGAAGTCCGGCGCGTCCTTGCCCTTAGGGCAGATGTAGCCGGTCGAGACGGGGTGGTCGGGATCGCCGCGCACCGCCCGCACCCTGCCGAACGCGATCTCCGCGACGAGGCCACATTGCGTGGAACAGCCGCAACAGGTGATGGGCTTTTCGAGGACGGGGGCGGCGGCTTCGACCATGGCGGTCTCCTGGGGGATCGCGAATGGCTACTGTGACGCAGGGCGCGCGCAAAGTCCCCCCCTGCCGGGGCGGACCCGTATGGTCGTAATTGATCCGATGTGGCCTAATCCATCGACCCCGCCCGCAGGCCAGGACATCCACGATGGAACCCAACAGCGCCCGCCTTCCAGACCCCCGCGACTACCTCGACGATCGCCCCGGCGAAGGCCTCTTCCGCGTCCGCCACGACGCCTTCACCGATCCGGCGGTGTTTGATCTGGAGATGGCGCGGATCTTTGAATCCACCTGGATCTACGTAGGCCTCGAAAGTGAAATCGCCAGGCCACACGACTTCATCACCACACAGATAGGTCGTGTCCCGGTCATCCTCATGCGCGACGAAGAAGGCACGATCCGCGCGGTACTCAACAGCTGCCGCCATCGCGGCACCCTGCTCTGCCCGCTGCACAAGGGCCACCAGCGCGTCCACGTCTGCCGCTACCACGGCTGGACCTACGACAGCGCCGGGCGCAACGTCGGCATTACCGGCCGGCATGCGGGCCAATACCCGGACGACTTCGACACGGCAGGGCACGGCCTCATCCCGGTACCCAAAGTGGCAAGCTACCGTGGCTTCATCTTCGCAAGCCTTGCGGCCGCCGTGCCGAGCCTGGAAACGCATCTCGGCGACGCGCGCATGTTCCTGGATCTCGTCGCCGACCAGGCGCCGGAAGGCTTTGAGTTCGTCCCCGGCACCGTGACCTATACCTACGATGCCAACTGGAAATTCCAGTTCGAGAACGGCCTCGACGTCTACCACTTCGCGTCGACGCATGCCTCCTTCGTGCAGATCCTCCGCCAGCGGCCACCCGAGCCGATGCCTGCCGACATGGCCACCGACCTGCAGGATCCCGACCCGCCGGGCGCCGGCAGCTTCAGCTTCGCGCACGGCCATGCGGTGACCTGGTCGGTGGGGATCCCCGCACTCGGACCCGAACGTCGCCCGCTGCCGCGCGACCCGGCACGGCTGGAAGGCATCCGGAAAAAATACGGCGACACCCGCGTGAAATGGATGCTCCGCCAGCGCAACCTCACTATTTTCCCCAACGTGCAGATCATCGACATCCAGTCGCTGCAGGTGCGCGTGTGGCAACCGCTGGCGGTCGACAAAACGCGGATGGTGTCCAACTGCCTGGCGCCGATTGGCGAGCGTCCGGAGGCCCGCGCCTTTCGCATCCGCCAGTACGAGGAGTTCTTCAATCCGGGCGGCCTGGCCACTGCGGACGACAACGTGATGTACGCCCTGTGCCAGTCGGGTTACACGGGCGCTGCCGGACGCAGCGACTCACAGGGCTATGCCCGCGGGATCGCGCCGTCGCCGGACCGCCGCTACTACGGCAATGAACTTGGCCTCGACGACCCACGCTGGGCGTATGGTCCGCAAGACGCCGGCGACGAGACCTGCTTCCACGCCGGCTATCGTGAGTGGCTGCGCCTGATGACGCGGGGGGAATGACGCATGCTGCTTGCCGACGCTGGCCACCTCGCCCATGAACTCCTCACCCGCGAAGGCTGGCTGCTCGACCGCCGCGACTGGGCCGCATGGCTCGCACTCTATGCCGAGGATGCCACCTACCGGGTGCCGGCCTGGCGCGATGAGTCCGAGGAAACGCAAGACCCGCAGACCGAAGTCTCGCTCATCTACCACACCCGCCGCGTGGAGCTTGAGGAACGCGTGTTTCGCATCCGCTCACGCCAGTCGGTCACCGCGCTGCCGCTGCCGCGCACCACGCATTTCGTGTCCAACCTCTGCGTCACGCGCGCCACTGCCGAAAGCATCGAGGCGCGCGCGAGCTTCATAGTGCAATTCTACGAACCGCGCACGACGACCCAGCGGGTGCACTTCGGGTCTTACGCGGTGGCACTCGCACCGGGCACCGAGAGTTGGGTGATTACACGCAAGACTATCCACCTCCAGAACGACTGCGTCGCGGCCGTGCTGGATTTCTACCTGCTGTGACCGCCACCCGGGCCAGGCCGATGCGCAGGCACCTCCTATCCCCGCACCCAGGCAGGCCAGCATGAGTACACCGCATCGCGTTGATTACGACGTCAGCCACCGCATCGCCACGATCGCGCTCAACCGCCAGCCGGTGAACGCCATCGACCACCCGATGATCGACGCCCTCCACACCGCACTGCGCGAAGCCCATGGCGACCCGCAAGTGCGCGCCATCATCCTCACCAGCGCCCTGCCCGGCATGTTCTGCGGTGGCATGGATCTGAAGATGGTGGCGGCCGGCGGCACCGGGGAACTTCGCGCCTTCGTCTACAAGTTCTACATGGAGACGCTGAACCTGCAGTACGCGCTCGCCAAGCCGACCCTGGTCGCCATCAATGGGCCGGCACGCGGTGCGGGCATGACCTTGGCCGTCACGAGCGATGTGATCTTCGCGGCCGACGACATCGATCTCGGCTATCCGGAAATCGACATCGGGCTCATCCCGGCGATCCACTACGCCCACCTGCCGCGCCAGATCAGCCGCCACAAGGCCTTCGAGCTGCTGTTCGGCGGGCAACCCATCCCGGCCAGCGAGGCTG
>JAYTTZ010000210.1:0-22680 GCA_043744805.1 Gammaproteobacteria bacterium | reverse complement strand
AGCCCGAAAGCCCGAAAGCCCGAAAGCCCGAAAGCCCGAAAGCCCGTTCGTCCTGAGCTCGTCGAAGGATGAACGGGCCGGCACCGCGCTTGATCGGCGCGCGCTTCTGGCAAGCGCCACAACCAGGCAGCCCAGAGAGGCTTTTCGTGAAGGCGGAAGCTGACGCTCCACCTACCCGCTTGGGCACTGCTCGACATCTCGGAACAGCTATTCAGGCCGCGTCAGTATTCCGGATCGGGATCGCGTCGGGAGCCTGGTTGCGCGGGCGGCGGTGGGCGGCTGGTGAGTTCGCGAAGCACGTCCGAGACCATCGCGATGCCGGGTGCTTCGCCATACTGGTGCTTGAGGTCGGCAAGGTAGGTGGTGATGGAGGACAGCCGTGCCGCCAGTTCGGTGGCCACCTGCAGGATGAGGTCGGGATGGCTGGCAAGGAAGGCCGCGCCGTCGGCCGCATGGCGCATTTCGGTGTCACGGGTCGCCTGCACCGTCGCGCTGTAGTTGGATTTCAGCAGCAGCGACATCTCGCCAATCGAAGCGCCGGCGGTTTCGATGGTGTTCACCAGCACCGCGCCCTTGCGGACTTCGAGCCCGCCGGACACCAGCACCCACAGCCCGCCCGCCGGCTCGCCTTCGCGCAGCACCGTGTCGCCGGGCTTGTAGTGCACCGTCGGCAGGTCGGCGGAAAGGGTAAGCAGATCGTTCACACCTGAAGGTTACCTGAGCACGCCGCCGTTCGGCGAGCGCTTATGCAGCAAAATGCCTTCCAGCCCCCATCCGTCATTCCAGCGCAAGCGGGAATGACACATGTCGCGCCGCGCAGCGGGCGATTGATTACTCGAACACCACCCGCGGGAAATAGAACGAGACTAGCCAGTTCGGCAGGTCGACGATTTCGCTGATGCGGAGATCGCCGCACACCGAACACAGCAGGTAGGCGTCGACCGGCGCCATTCCATGGCGTGCCGCCAGCAGGTCGACCATCGCGGAGACGGCCTCCTGCGCAGCCCGCATGAGATCGGGACCGATCCCGGTAGTGACCTCGTAGCCGGACTTGTCGAGGTGCCGGGTGACGGGCCCCGGCGTGGTGAAGCGGGGGAAGCGGAGATCCATGCCCTTCACCAGTTCGATGCGGGCCGCCACGACAATCGGGCTTTCGATGGCCGTGCCGCAGACTTCCCCATCACCCTGCGCTGCATGGGTGTCACCGAGGCTGAAGAGCGCGCCGGCTACTTCCACCGGCAGGTACAGTTCGGTGCCCGCCGCGATGTCCCGGATGTCCATGTTGCCGCCAACCCGGCGCGGTGGAATTACCGAATGATGACCGCGCTCGGCGGGCGCGACGCCAAGCGTGCCGCACATGGGCTTGAGCGGAACCCGGCCACCCGGCCCGTAGAGCGCAGGGACGGCCCCCGAGGGCTCGTACTGCCACACGTGCAGGTGGGCCTCCGGGAACTGGTCCGCCAGCAGGCCGAAGCCCGGGATGTTCGCCGTCCAGCCAAAGCCCGACGGCGTGAAGCCAAGCAGGGTCACTTTAAGGACGTCACCCGGCGCGGCACCGTCGACGAACACCGGCCCGACCACTGGATTCACTTCATCGAAGTTGAGCGTGGCAATGTCCGCCGCCGTTGAAGCTGGCGTGATCTGTCCGTTCGAGGCGTCCGCGGGATGGAACTCGAGGGTATCGCCCGGCGCGATGGTGAGCACCGGTGCGTTGGCATTGTCCCAGCCGTAGTGACCCTGGTGGCGGTGGATGGTGTGCTGGCATTGCATCGGTGGTCCCCATGGCAGCGCGGCGAGATGCCCAGTCTGGCACAACGCGCCGCCATGGCCGCCGCTGGGGTGCACAAGGTGCCTGTTCGAGGATGAAATCCCCCAGCAGCAGCGCAGTGATGCCCACGATCTTGATGGAGAACTCCGGCGCCGCGTCGGCATCGGTGTTGCCGTAAAGCACGTCGGCTTTCTGGTCGTAGTAAAGCTGCCCTGCGGCGGTAAAGCTCTTGCTGGCGGAGAACGCGACGTCTGAACTCGTGACCTTGCTGAAGGCCTGGTGGCCGCCCAGTTGATAGTTGGGGCGCTGGCCGCAACGGCCAGCGCCCTGGAAACCCGGCCCGGCGCTTGAGCCGCCCCTGCAGTGCGTTCGTTTCCGTAGCGCTTGGCCAAGATTGAGGCCGCAGCTTCAATTTTAAACGTCGGAAAACCGGCAATTGAACTACGCTGAGGAGGCCTATACACCCCGGGGAGACACGCATGAAAAGCCTCAAACGCGGCAAGGTCCAGAAATACGCTTTCGATTTCCGTGACAAGCCGTGCCTGCGGGTCAAATCCGGCGAGATATTCCAGATTGAAACCGACGACGCTCTGAGCGGCCTCATTGCCGACGACAGCGACCGCCCCGTCGTGCACAGCATGACCGGTCCGCACATGGCAAAGCTGCAGGAAAGTTATCCTCCTCTGTACAACCCGGTGGTGGGACCCATTTTCGTGGAAGGCTGCGAAGCCGGCGACGTGCTCGCGGTGACGATCGACTGGATTGACCCCTGGCGCTACGGCTTCTCGGGCATCCTCCCCGGGGTTGGACCGCTCACCGATTCCCTGCGCTATGCCGAATGCGCCAAACCCTACGTCCACGTCATCGAACACCTGCCCGGCCCCAGCGGGCATACCCGCGATGGCATCGCAAAGTATTCCGATAGCCTGTCCTGGCCGCTCGAACCCTTCATCGGCACCCTGGCCACGGCGTCCCAGCGCGAGGTCTTCACTTCGGTGCTCGGGCAGGGATCGTTCGGCGGGAACATCGATTGCCGTGACATCTGCGCGGGCCACACGATTTACCTCAACGCCTTCAACACCGGTGGCTTGCTCTATATCGGCGACGTGCATGGCGGCCAGGGCGATACGGAATTCACCGGGATCGCCGATGAAACGCGCGCCACCGTCCAGCTTTCGTGCAAGGTCATCAAGAACCGCCGGCTGCCTTGCGTGCGAATCGACAAGCCCCACAGCGTCGTCGCGCTTGGCATCAACCTGCCGATGGAGCAGGCCTTGTTCGATGCGACGAGCAACCTCATGGCCTGGCTCGAGGAGGATTACGGCGTTCCGCCGAAGGATCTCTACGTCAGGATGTCCTGCGACCCTGCCTTTCGAATCCGTACCTACCAGGTCGTGCGGGCGATGACCTTGCAACATGTGGTCGGCGCGGAATATCCGAAAGATCGATTATTCGATGCCCTCACGCCGAAATCGGTTCGACACAAGAAGCGCTCGATCTTGAAGTAGCAGGCAAAACAGTGCGCCAACCGCATTCGACTCCTGGCCTTCCCCTGGGCGGATCCGCTCGCCGAGGCGCTGCACGAACGGGTTTACTCGGCGGGTCTGGTCGTTGGCTGGAGGGCGCATGGATCCTGGCGCGCGGATGGAATCGGCCTTGATGTTCCTGCACCTCACGGCCCTCTTCGCAGTGACGGCGATTGCGGAAATCCTGGGCTGCTACCTGCCCTGGCTGGTGCTCAAGGAAGGCAAGCCCGCCTGGTTGCTCATTCCTGCGGCGCTGTCACTGGCGTGCTTCGCCTGGCTGCTGACCTTGCATCCAACGGCGGCTGGTCGCACGTATGCGGCTTACGGCGGGGTGTACGTGGCCGTTGCCATTGCGTGGCTGTGGCTGGTGGAAGGCGTACAGCCCGATCGCTGGGATATCCTTGGAAGTGTGATTGCCCTCTCTGGCATGGCGGTCATCATGCTGGGGCCGCGCGGCTAGGCGGGCGCCCGGATGCCGATAGGAGGACGGCCTGCCATGACTGCCGTTCGCCCGGCCACCTCCCGATCACTACGCTCGAAAACAATGCTTTTCCGTGCCCTGAGGAGTCCAGGATGGCTATCGAAATCGAATACTGCGTGATGTGAAGCTACAAGCCACAGGCCCTCCGTGCGAGGGACAGCTTGTTGCAGCGGGGTGCGAAAGACGTGAACTTGCGTGAGGGTGGTCGTGGAATCTTCGAGATCCGCCTCGACGGGCGGGTGATCTTCTCGAAGGCCGCCAGCGGGTATTTCCCGACACCCGCCGAACTGGCCGCGCTGCCATGCCAGTGAAGAGCTTTCTGATCGCGAGTGGGCTGGCGCCGCTGCTGGGCGTGGTCCTGCTGTTGCTCATGGCGCGGCTGGATGTCTTTGCAGGCAGCACGCCGCCAGATCTCGGCGTGCATGACGGCCGCCTCAAGCCGCCTTCCTCCACCCGCAACAGTGTCAGTTCGCAGGCCGGGCTGTCTCCGGATTCAACTGGCAGCCGCTATGCGCAGATTGCGCCGCTTCCGCTCAAGGGATCGTCCCCGGATCCCTTGGCGGTGCTCGCGGGCGTGCTCGCGCAGTGGCCCGGCGCCGTCATCGTCGAGCGCCGACCCGACTACCTGCGCGCCACCTTCACGACGCGCTGGATGCGCTTCGTGGACGACGTGGAGTTCCTCGCCGTGCCCGCTGAAGGCGTGATCCACGTGCGATCCGCTTCGCGCCTGGGGCTCGAAGACCTGGGGACCAATCACCGGCGGGTGGAGGATCTCCGCAGTGCGCTCCTCAAGGCCGGCGGTGCCGCGTCCCCGCCCTGATCGACGACCACCGGAGCGATGAGATGAAACTCGACAAGGCGCGCGCGCCCACCATGGACGAACTCCACAAGGATGCGTTCATCACGGACGCCACCTACGCCGGACTTGCCGCCCGCTACACCACCCGGCAGTTGATGGATCTCGTCTTTGCCATCGGCCAGTACACCCTGGTGTCGATGGTGCTGAATACCTTTGGCGTGCAGCTCGACGCGGATCTCGACACTTCGTTTGCGGAAACCTGATCGGGCGAGGTCGCGTCAGCCGCGACCCACCAGCGGCATCCGGGTGGCCATGAGCGTGGTGAAGAGCACGTTGGCGGCGAGCGGCAGCGAGGCCATGTGCAGCACTGCGTCGGCGACGTGCACGACGTCCATGCGGTCTTCTGCCTTCAAGGTGCCGTCGGCCTGGCGCACGCCGCTCGCCATGGCCGCGGTCAATTCCGTCACCGCGTTGCCAATGTCGATCTGCCCGCAAGCGATGTCGAAGGGGCGACCATCGAGCGCGAGGGTCTTGGTCAGTCCCGTGATGGCGTGCTTGGAAGTCGTATAGGCCACGGCACCCGGCCGTGGCGCATGGGCGGAAATCGAACCGTTGTTGATGATGCGGCCACCCTGCGGTGATTGCTGGCGCAGCGTGCGGAAGGCAGCCCGGGCGCACAGGAACATCCCGGTGAGGTTGACGTCGATGGTTTCGCGCCAGGCGTCCAGCGGGATTTCGTCGATCAATCCCGATGGGCCGAAGCGCCCGGCGTTATTGAACAGCACGTCGATGCGTCCGAAGCGCGCAACACTCGCGGCAAAGGCACGATCGACTGCCTCAACGTCCGTGACGTCGGTGGCCAGCGACAAGGCGCGCGGATGGGCAGCCGCGACCTCCGCAAGGGCGTCTGCGCGCCGGGCAAGGAGGGCGACATTCCACCCCGCCTCGAGAAAGCGTAGCGCGCAGGCCTTGCCGATGCCGGCGCTGGCGCCGGAAATGAGGATGGTTCTGGACATTGGAACGAGCTCCCGGGAGATGGGCGCCAAGGGCGCCTGCAGTCGTTTTTACCTGCCTGTCAGTTTCTGCCGCCAGCATCACGCCGGCAATCCGTCGGCAGCGTCGAGCGACGCGGAAAACGTCTCGACGAGTAACCAACGCAGGTTCCGGCCCGAATAACGAGACGCAGACGCTGCGCGCCGCGGCCCATGTCCCGGTAAAACACCGGGCTTCTGGTCACCGTGTTGACGTCGCATCGAAATGCAGTCTCGATGAGCAGTCGAGATTCGATCCCAACTGCCCGGAGGTGAATCGTGTCGTTACTGACCCGCAGATTATTCCTGACTACCCTTGGTTCGTCCGCCCTGCTGCTCGGGGTAAGCAGGCGGCAAGGTGGGTGGACCGCATCGATCGGGGCGATGGCCTCGGAAGTGCTCGAAGTGACCTACCCGGACGCTGAATGGCGGACGCGACTCACGCCGGATCAATACGACGTGCTGCGCTAGGAAGGCACGGAACAGCCATTTTAGAGTCCGCTAAACCGCGAACATCGCGTTGGCACCTTTGCCTGCGTCGGCTGCGTGCTGGATTTGTTTGCCTCCGAAAATTTCCCGGCGCGACACTCGCCAGCATGGCCAGCGCCGTGTTCGCGGTGATGCTCACCTCTGCCGGATTCGAGAACTCGGTCGCCGCAGAGCAGGCGGTACTGGTGCCGCCTCCGGCTAAAGAACCAACTTCGGCAACCGTCGCAGCCAGTGAAACCGCAGTGCTGGCAGGTGGCTGTTGCTGGGGCGTGCAGGGCGTGTTCCAGCATGGCCAGGGCGTCACCCGGGTAGTGTCGGGGTATGCCGGGGGAGCAGCGAGCACGGCCGAGTACGCAACCGTGGGCTCCGGCACGACCGGCCATGCGGAGTCGGTGCAGATCACCTTCGATCCTTCGAAGATGAGCTACGGTCGCTTGCTACAGATCTATTTCTCCGTGGCCCACGACCCGACGGAATTGAACCGCCAGGGGCCGGACGAAGGTACGCAATACCGCTCTGCCATCTTCCCGGCCAATGCCGGACAGGCGCAGCAGGCGAGCGACTACATCGCGCAGATCAATGCCACCGGCACGTTTGGCACGGCGCTGGCCACGACCATCGAACCGGACAAGGCCTTTTATCCAGCCGAGGGCTATCACCAGGACTTCCTGACCCTGCACCCCGACCGGCCTTATAGCGTGATCAACGATCTGCCCAAGGTCGTAAACCTCAAGCGCCTGTTCCCTACCGTATACCAGGCGACGCCTGTGCTGGTGGGTGCTGGAAAGGCTGACGCCCATGCCTTGGACTTTGGTCGCCTGCGCTAAGCCGCTTCGCGCGGATCTCGGCATGACGCGCTACCCTGATCAAGGGTTCCCGGGCCGATTACCGACTCCGGGGATACCGGCCCGTGCCTTGCATGGGTTGCCCACAACCTTTTCCAGACCCGGGGCGAAACCCACCATGCCCAGAGCCCTTGCGCCAAACAGAACGCCGGGAACCCGGACGGCACTAACCGGGGCACGCGACCCCCGGACCGACCGCGCGCTCCGCGATGACATCCGGCTGCTGGGCCGGATCCTCGGCGACACCATCCGCGAACACGAAGGGCGTGAGGCCTTCGAGCTCATCGAACGCGTGCGGCAACTGTCGGTAGCCTATCGCCTGAAGCAGAATGCCGGTGCCGGCCGCCTGCTCGACAAACTCCTGAAAAACCTCTCCAGCGACCAGATGGTCAGTGTCATCCGTGCCTTCAGCTATTTCTCGCACCTCGCCAACATCAGCGAAGACCGCCACCAGGTGCGCGAACGCCTGGAGCGCGAGCGGCGCGGCAAGGCCTGGGAAGGCACGCTGCCTTTCGCCCTGGCGCGGCTGCTCAAGGCGAAGCTCCAGCGATCGGACGTCGCGCAGGCCCTGGCGGACGCCCACGTCGCGCCCGTGCTGACCGCACATCCCACCGAAGTGCAGCGCACGAGCATCCTGGATGCCGAACGTGCCATCGCCCAACTCATTGCCGCGCGCGACGACCTCGCCACGGAACGAGAGCGCGAAGACAACGAATCCCGGATCAGGGCGCGCGTCACCCAACTCTGGCAGACGCGCATGTTGCGCCAGGCCAAGCTCACCGTGGCCGACGAAGTGGAGAACGTCCTCAGTTACTACCCGGCGACTTTCCTGCGCGAAATCCCACGCCTGTACGCCGAGCTTGAACGGGAACTGAAAGGCCACGCAGTGGCGCCGTTCCTGCGCATGGGGCATTGGATAGGGGGCGACCGTGACGGCAACCCCAATGTGTCGGCCGGCACGATGCGCTATGCCCTGGTTCGCCAGTCCGAAGTGGCGCTGCGCTTCTACCTTACCGAGGTCCATGCCCTGGGCGCTGAACTGTCGATGTCGCACCTGCTGGCACCTGTCACAGAGGAGATGCTGGGGCTGGCGGATCGATCGCCCGACCACAGCGAGCATCGTCGCGACGAACCCTATCGCCGGGCCTTGATTGGCATTTACGCGCGACTGGCCGCCACGCTGCAGTCATTGACCGGCACCGAAGCCCTGCGCCACGCCGTCGCGCAGCAAGACCCCTACGGCTGTTCGACGGAACTCCTGGCCGACCTCGACGTGATTGCACGCAGTCTTGCGTCCCACCACGCGGCGTCGATGATTGCGCCCCGCTTGCAGCCGCTGCGGCGTGCGGTGCAGGTTTTTGGCTTCCACCTCGCGACGCTCGACATCCGCCAGAGCTCGGACCAGCACGAGGCGGTTGTCGCTGAACTCCTGCGGGTCGCGCGCGTGGTGTCCGACTATCAGGCGCTGGACGAAGACACCAGGCGCGTGGTGCTGCGCGGCGCCTTGAACGACGCCCGCAGCCTGCGCTTGCGCGATGCGGCGTATTCCACGCTGACCAGGGACGAGCTCGCGATTTTCGAATGCGCGCGTGAACTCCGCGCGAGCTTCGGCGTCGACGCGCTGCGCCACTGCATCATTTCCCACACCGAGGACGTGAGCGACCTGCTGGAGGTGCTGCTGCTCCAGAAGGAAGTGGGGCTCATGCGCGGCACCCTGGAAAAGGGGGCTACGATCGATCTGATGGTGGTGCCCCTGTTCGAGACCATCGGCGACCTGCGCCGCGCGGTAGAGATCATGGACGGTTTCTATGCCGTGCCCGGCGTGCTCGAGATGGTGAAGCACAGCGGTGGCGAGCAGGAAGTGATGCTCGGCTACAGCGACAGCAACAAAGATGGCGGGTATCTCACCAGCAACTGGGAGCTCTACCAGGCCGAAGTGGCGCTGGTGGGTTTGTTCGACAAACTGCTGCAGGAGCACGGCGTCAAGCTGCGACTCTTCCATGGGCGCGGCGGCACCGTGGGGCGCGGCGGCGGACCGAGCTACCAGGCGATCCTCGCCCAGCCGCCGGGCACGGTCCGGGGCCAAATCCGCCTCACCGAGCAGGGCGAGGTGATTGGTTCCAAGTACGCAAACCCGGAGATTGGCCGGCGCAACCTCGAAACCCTGGTTGCGGCGACCCTGGAAGCCTCGCTGCTGCATCCCGCCAAACGCGCATCGCAGGCCTTCCTCGACACGGCCAGCGCGCTGAGCGAGGCGAGCTTCAAGCGCTATCGCGCGCTGGTTTACGAGACACCAGGCTTTACCGACTACTTCTTTGCGGCCACGCCGCTGCGCGAAATCGCGGAGCTCAATATTGGATCGCGACCTGCCTCGCGTAAGGCGCTGAAGGCCATTGAAGATCTACGCGCGATTCCCTGGAGCTTCTCCTGGGGGCAATGCCGACTCGGCCTGCCGGGCTGGTATGGGTTTGGGACTGCGGTAGAGGAATTCGTGGGCAAAGGCGAAGGGCAGGACCAGCGTATTGCGCTCCTGCAGTCCATGCACCAGCAGTGGCCGTTCTTCCGCACGATCCTGTCCAACCTCGACATGGTGCTGGCCAAGAGCGATCTTGGCATCGCGCTGCGCTATGCCGCTCTGGTGGACGATGCGCGACTGCGGAAGCGCGTCTTCGGCGCGCTGCGCGCCGAGTGGTCACGCACGGAAGCTGCGCTCGCGCTGATCACCGGGGAAACGCGTCGCTTGCAGTCCAATCCCGGGCTCGCGGCCTCCATCGAGCATCGCTTCCCCTACCTCGATCCGCTCAACCACCTGCAGGTGGAACTCCTGCGCCGCTACCGCGCAGGCCGCGCGTCTGCAGCGGACAAGGCGCGGATCCAGTTGGGCATCCACCTGTCGATCAACGGGCTTGCGGCGGGTTTGCGGAATACGGGGTGAGGGGGCGTGCGGGCACCGCCCCGTTCTTTGCGTCCAAAGGCAGCCCACACGACAGATGCCCGCCTGACGCAAGCAAGGTGGCCAGGTTCTGGTGCTTGATCCGGTAGCGGTCCATCAGGGCATCCACCTCCGCCAGCCGCGCCCCCTTCTGCCGGGACTTATCTTCCCGCACCGCGACCAGCATGACGTTGCGGTGGGTGTGCGCATCCGAGATGAACTCGATGACCTGCGTGCGATAGCCCTGGGACTCCATCAACAGCCCGCGCAGCGCATCCGTGAGCATCTGCGAGTAGCGGTCCTTGAAGGTGTCGTGCTTGAACAGGGCTTGCTCGGAAGCCGGCGGCTTGAACTGCGGCCGAAGTTCCTTCTGGCAGCAGGGCACTGCCATGATCATGGCCGCGCCCGCGGTGATGCCTTTGAAGAGCGCGGCGTCCGTGGCCGTATCACAGGCATGGAGTGCCACCAGCAGATCCACCGCACCGACCTCGCTGGCCTCGACCGTCCCGCATTCAAAGTGCAGGCCCTGGTACGCCAGTCGGCTGGCCAGTGCGTTACTCGAATCGACCAGGGCCTGGTTGTGGTCAATGCCCACGACCTCGGTGGCAATGCCCAGATGGTTGTTGAAGTAGTCGTAGAGCGCGAAGGTGAGGTAGGCCTTGCCACTGCCCATGTCGACGATGCGTAGTTTCGACTTCGTGCGCAGCGGCGAACCCGCCGAGAACTGATCGACCAGATGGATGATGTTCTGCAGCTGGCGATATTTGTCTGCCTTCTCGCCCTTGAGATGCCCACCCGCGCTGGTGACGCCCAGGGCTACCAGGTAAGGCGCTTTCGCAGGATCCAGCACGTACTGCTTCTCCCGGTCGTGGGCCTGCACCGTGGCGGCGTGGACGCTGGGCTTGCTGTGATAAAGGCGTAGCTCGCCCTTGTTGTTGCTCCGCAGGTCGATATCCGCTGCGGTGGTGAACAGATGCGCGTTGTAAAACGTCGTCGCCAGCAAATCCGTCACCACCGCCCTTACCTTGGCGAAGGGATGGTTGAGGGTGAGGTCCCTGGCTTTATGCCGAACGAGAAAACTCAGCTGCGGCTCGCCCTTGATTTCAACCAGCCGGGCCGAGATCTGCTCCGGTGCAGCATCGGCACCCGGCAGTGGCTTCCTGGCTTTGCCAAACGAAAGCCTGGCAAAGGTGCGCGCTGCGAGCGCGTCCTCCAGGGCCTTGATGAATGCTTGAGTGGGATCCAACCTGGTGTTCTCCTCGGGCCTGTGCGTGAAAGGGTCTCACGCGGCGTGGGCCACCGTGAGCGCGGGATGATGCCGGGTGCGCCCAGGTTGCGATAGGGTTGGCGGCTTGGGGGCACCGAGGCCTGATCGCAGACATTCCGGTCATTCCCGGGACAGCCTTCGTTTCAATCGGCGGGGGCGAAGCGTGGGTGCCCTTGATCCTCGTCAAAGTCGACGGCATCCCAGGTGGTGTAGAAAGCCCGCAATACCCCACTAAGGGGAGGAACCACGCGATTGGGGGCAGTGCGCACCGCGCCCAATAACGTGGGTCGAGGGATTGGCGAGGGAGCATGGAGAACGCCAGCGCCTCGTAGGGCATGCCGCCCGCAACGCTACGGTCCAACTCAACACTTGGCGGAGGCCGGAACGGCGCCGCAGACATTCCAGGGGATAGGCAGATGAATGCGCAGACCGCTACGGCACACCAACCCGGGATCGCGCCGGACTACGACGTCATCGTCCTCGGCGCGGGCGTGACGGGGCTCTACCAGGTCCATAAATTGGCCACGCTCGGCAAGCGCGTGACTTGCATCGACGCGCTGCCCGATCTCGGTGGCACCTGGTACATGAACCGTTATCCCGGTTGTCGCTTCGACTCAGACTCCTACACCTACGGCTACTCGTTCTCCCCGGATCTGCTCCAGGAATGGGATTGGCCGGAGCGCTTCTCACCGCAGCCCGACAACCTCCGCTATTTGAACCACGTCGCCGACAAGTTCGGCCTGCGCCAGTACATGCAGTTCAACTGCAAGGTCGAGTCTGCCCACTGGGATGAGGACAACCGTCGCTGGAGGCTTCACCTCGTCGACGGCCGTGACATGACGTGTCGCTTCCTGGTCACGGGCCTGGGCCTCCTGTCGGCCCCGACCCCGCCGCGCTACCCGGGCGTCGAGACGTTCAAGGGCCGCTCCTTCCATACCTTCGACTGGCCGCACGAGCCAGTGGAACTCGCCGGCAAGCGCGTCGGCGTGATTGGCACCGGCGCGACCGCCATCCAGCTCATTGCCGATATCGCCGACAAGGTTGGTGATCTGACGGTGTTCCAGCGGCGGCCGAACTGGGCCGCGCCGCTCAACAACTACAAGATCTCGAAAGCGGAGATGAACCAGATCAGGCAACGCTACGACGAGATCTTCCATCGCTGCAGCATCACGCCCGGCGGCTTCGAGCACGAACCCTATCCGCGCGGATTTTTCGAGGTGTCGCGCGAGGAGCGCGTCGCCCTGTGGGACAAGCTGTATGAAGAGCCAGGCTTTGGCATCTGGTTGAGCAACTTCCGCGAGATCTTCACTGACGAAGTGGCCAACGCCGAATTTTCCGCGTACGTCGCCGACCGCATCCGGCGTCGCGTGAAGGATCCGGTGCTCGCCGAGAAGTTGGTGCCCAAGGACCACGGCTTCGGCATCCAGCGCGTGCCGCTCGAAACCAATTACTACGAGGCCTATAACCGCGACAACGTGCACCTGGTCGACATCAACGAGACGCCCATCCAGTGCATCACCGGGAAGGGTTTGAAGACCAGCGATGCCGAGTTCGAGTTCGACATTCTCGTCTACGCGACCGGCTTCGATGCCATCACCGGTGCCTACGACCGCATCGACTTCCAGGGCGCCGACGGCCTGAAATTGCGCGACAAGTGGAAGGACGGCCCGATCACCTACCTGGGGATGTCCATCTCCGGCTTTCCCAACCTGCTGACCGTGGCCGGCCCGCAGAGCGGCTCGGCCTCGACCAATTTCCCACGCAGCATCGAGGTTGGCGTGGACTGGGCGACGGCACTGCTGGAACACGCCTGGAAAGCGGGTTACACCCGCTTCGAAGCAGCGCCTGCGGCCGAGGAGCGCTGGACCAGGCACGTTGGCGACATGTACAGCATGGTGCTGATGCGCAAGGCCAAGGGCTGGTTCACCGGCTACAACTCGAACGTCGAAGGCCACGAATTCGGTAAGATCCGCCACCTCGTTTACAACGGCGGTGCACCCAAGTACGTGTCGGTGGTCGGCAAGGTGGCGGCCGAGGGGTATAGCGGGTACGCGTTCGGCTGAGTGCAGTGGGTACCGTCCCCAGCGGGGCACGGTGCGCCCATCAGTTGCGGAAACTGCTTGTGCCGTCCCGCCGTTGCCCACAGCATTAATCCGTGGCCCTGCCACACCCGGAAAGTGCGCCCGCGCACCCTTGATTCATCGTTCAACCTTGCCGAGCCAGGGTGCGCGTCGAAGACCTCGATGCCGACCTGCCGCGCAGAAGGAGCACCCGCATGAAGTTTCAGACCATCACCCAGACCAGCCTTCTAGCCCTCTCCCTGGCATTCGCCTTTCACGCGAATGCCGCCGACGAACACAGCATGACCGGTTGCCTCAAGCAAGGCAGCGCAGCAGGCAGCTACCTGCTCACCGATCTCGGCATGGAAAAGGGCCCGAAGGAAGTGCAGATCGCCTCAAGCACGGTCGATCTTGCCGGACACGTGGGCCACAAGGTGGAACTTACGGGCAGCACGGTGGCCGGCAAGGATCCTGCGGCGCACGTCATGGCGATTACGGCGATGAAGCATCTGGCGGCGAGTTGCCCGTGAGGGGGCGAACTCGCCAAATAGTGCGCGCTGAATGCGCCGTTTCCTTTTTTCTGTCTCTTAAGGTACGACCGAAAAAAACATGGAATAAATAGGCTGGTTGTTCAGAAAAAATCCCCGAAACGAGTCCTTATCCACCGGCTGAACGCCAGTGACTTCACCGCCCCCCCGAGACTTCCACGAAGCTCGCGGTCACGTAGGAGGCCTCGTCCGACAGCAGCCACAGGATGCTTGCTGCCACTTCCTCGGCCGTGCCGGCGCGTTGCATGGGCACTGCGGCAGACACCCGCTCCACCCGGCCAATCTCACCGCTGCTCTGGTGGATGTCGGTGAGGATCACACCCGGCCGCACGGCGTTCACCCGGATGCCTTCGGCGGCAACTTCCTTGGCGAGGCCAAGGGTGAAGCTGTCGATGGCGCCTTTGCTGGCAGCGTAATCGACGAACTCCCCGGGCGAGCCCAGGCGCGAAGCGGCGGACGACACGTTCACGATGGCGCCGCCCATGCCACCACGCCGGGTGGACATGCGCCACACGGCTTCGCGGGCGCAGAGGAAGCTCCCGATGACGTTCACCGAGAAGATGTGGTGGAGGCGGACGGCGGTCATTGCGTCCACCCGCGACTGGAGGCCGAGGCTGCCGGCGTTGTTGACGAGTGCGGTGAGCGGGCCGAAGACGTCGTCGCAGCGGTTGAAGAGCCGGACGATGTCCGCTTCAGTGGCCACGTCGGCCTGCACGGCCAGCGCGCGGCCGCCATCGGCTTCGATGCTGGCGACGAGCTCGCTGGCAGCGGTTTCGTCTTCGCGATAGCTGAGGCATACCGCGTAGCCGCGTTGCGCGGCCCCAATGGCGGTGGCGGCGCCGATTCCCCGGCTGCCGCCGGTGATGAGCAGGACCTTGTTCATGGGTTTGTTCTCTCCGGGTTCAGTAGCGCGCCCGCCGGCGGCATGCGCTCAGTACATGGGCATCATCATGGCGCGGGCGCGCTCGGTCTGGTCTTCCCGGATGGCGGCTTCCACGCCGCGCACGAAGGGGTTATGGCCGCTCACCTGTTCCATGCGGTCTTCGAGGCGCGCAATTTCCGCCGTGCTCAGGAAGCCGTCGAGCAAGCCACCGTCGCGGGCGAGGCCCAGCAGGACGGTGTCGTGCGGGGTGGAGAGTTCGTTGCTGAGCAAGGTGGCGAGGATGCGCAGCTTGGCTTCCTTCTGTTCGCGACCGTCGAGCACGGGATAGCGCCGGGCCTTGAGCACCCACAGGAACCGGGATTCCTTGAAGGCCAGGATCTTGCGCGCCACCAGCGAGGTGAGCGCAAGCTGCACCACGCCGGGGGCAATGGGCAGCAGGTGGAGGATCCACTGCGCCACGTTGCGGGATTCGTCGCCGGCGAGTTCCTTCAGCACTTCGTCGAGCATGGGCTGGCCGAGGGGCGAGCTGTCGATGACCTTGAGTTCGCCGCCATCCACGGCCAGGCGTTCCGCCGAACTCAGTTCCACGAGGCAGGCACCGAGCACGGCCATGCTGAACTCGATCTGGCCGGCGGTGTGGGCGATGTCGCCGTCGTCTTCAACCGCGAGCAGAACGAGTTCTTCGACAAGACTGACCATGTGCGCTCTCCGGGGAAGTGGGCCTGCCCCCATAGTAGACCCCAAAACGTGAGTGCACATTGACGGGCGCCATGTGCACTGCACCCAAGGCACGGACCTGCGCCGGACCCGGCTCGCCGCACCTGCTTTCTCTCCTATACTCCGGTCACTGAAGGGGAGAACCGCTGCATGAAACGACGCCCGTTGATCTGGACCTTCCTGACCGGCCTGCTGGCGGCGAGCGTCGTCGGACCGGCCAGTGCCGCGACGGATGGCGTGGATGACCTCACGCCCATCACCGCCGCCGAGTGGAGCCGCGACAAGGCCCGTCACCTGCTGGAGCGCGCGGGCTTCGGCGGCACGCCGGAAGACGTGGACGCCCTGGCCGCACTGGGGCCGGAAGGCGCGGTGCGCCGGTTGCTGTATTTCGAGGGCGTGAAGGCGACCACGCTCCCGGCGTTCGAGGAGTCCGGCATTTTCGACGAAGGGATTGACCCCTTTCCGCCCAGCCGCCCGGCCACCACGGCGCTCGCCGACAAGCACGGCGAGGCGCTGGGCATCAAGGCCAAGGCTGCGGGCAACCGCCCGCAGCAGGCCATCGTCAACCAGTTCTTCTACTGGCTGCGCGCCAGCCGGCTCGAGACCGAACGCGTCGCCGTCTGGTGGGCGGATCGCATGGTGGCCACGCCCCGGCCGCTCGAAGAAAAAATGGCGCTGTTCTGGCACGGGCATTTCACCAGCAGCGAAGAGAAGGTCCGCGACTACCGCAAGATGCTGAAGCAGCTGGCGCTGTTCCAGCGCGAAGGCCTCGGCAATTTCCGCACCTTGCTGATCGATGCCGCGCAGGACCCTGCCATGCTGGCCTACCTCGATGCGGGCGTGAACGTGAAGGGCGCGCCCAACGAGAACTTCGCCCGCGAGATCATGGAAATGTTCACGATGGGCGTGGGCCACTACAGCGAGCACGACATCCGCGAAGGCGCGCGTGCCTTCACCGGCTGGAACTTCAAGGGCCTTGAATTCCGCATGGATGCCGACAATCACGACGACGGCGAGAAGACCTTCTTTGGCAAGACCGCGCGCTTCGACGGCGTGGGCGTCATCGATGAAATCCTGGCCGCCGAACCCACCGCGGACTACGTGGCCGGTCGGCTGTACCGCTTCTTCGTGCGCGACGAAATCTCACCAGATCTGCGCAAGGCGCTGGGCCAGCGGCTACGGGATTCGAACTACGAAATCCGTCCGCTGCTCCAGACCATCTTCCTCTCGCGCGACTTCTACGCCGAGGTGAGTCGTGGCTCGCGCATCAAGAGCCCGGTGGAGTTCGTCGTGTCGACCTACCGCGTGCTCGGCCAGAAGCACCTGCCCGGCGTGCCGGACTTCAACCGCACCACCGAAGCACTCGGCCAGCACCTGCTGTTCCCGCCGACGGTTGCGGGCTGGAGCTACGGCCGCAGCTGGATAACCCCCAGCTTGCTCATCGAGCGCGGCAACTTCGCGCTTGATTTGAGCTTCCCCGACATCGAGTTCATCCCGGAAGACCGCTATCCGGTGTATCCCACCGGCGCCGAAATCCGTGCCGTACAGCAGCGCCTGCGGGCGGGCGAGGACATGATTTCCGCCACTCGCCCGGTGGACGCCGACAGCAGCGGCGACAACATGGCGATGTCCAACAAGGTGGACCGACCGGAAGCCTTCAACTCGCGCTACGCGAGCTATCGTGGCTGGCAGATGGCCATCGAGCGGGTGAAGCCCATTACGCGCGACCTGCCAAGGCTCGATCTCACGCGCATGGTGCTCAACCAGGAACTCAAGACTCCCCGGGCGGTGGTGGACTACTTCGCCGCGCGCTTCCTCTCCGTACCGTTGACCGAAACTACCCGCCAGCAACTGGCAGCGACGTTCCAGCAGGAACTCGGCAGCGCGGACGTGCTGGCGTCCGCCACGGTGCTCGAAGAACCGCTGCGCGTGCTGCTCCACCTCATGCTGAGCCGACCGGAGTACCAACTCGGATGATGACTCGACGCAATCTCATGAAACTCGCGGCAGCGAGCTTCGTCGCCGGCGCGCTGCCGAAATCCCATCTGGCCCGTGCCTTGGCGGCGGAAGAAGCCCGTGTCGGCCGCATCCTGGTCGTGCTCGAGCTGTCCGGCGGCAACGACGGACTCAACACCATCGTGCCTTACGGCGACGACGCCTATTACACGCTGCGCCCGACGATTGGCCTGCGCCAGAAGGCGCTGCTGAAGCTGGATGATCATTGGGGCTTCAATCCCGGCCTGCAGGGTTTCGAACGTCTGTGGAAGGAAGGATCGCTCGCGCTGATGCACGGTTGCGGCTATGCGCAGCCCTCGTTTTCGCACTTCACGTCGATGGCCTACTGGCAGACCGCTACGCCCAACAGCGGTGACGAATACGGCTGGGTGGGGCGCCTGGCCGACGCCATGGAGCCGGCGATGAAGCCGAACTTCCTGGTGAACATCGACACCGCGCAGTCGCTCGCCGTGAAGGGGCGGGTGCACACGCCGGTGGTATTCGACGATCCCGAACGCTTCCAGCGCCGCACGCTCGTGCAGGAGAAGCGCGTGATGGAGGCCGTCTCCACGGCGCCCAACCAGGCCAATCCCACGCTCGATTACCTGAACCAGGTGGCGGTGAGCGCGGCGGAAGCCTCCAGCCTCGTGCGCGATGCCTGGGCGAAGTACAAGACGCCGGTGGACTACGGCATCGCGCCACTGCAACTGCCGAAGGTTGCCGCCTGCATCAACGCCGGCCTGCCGGCGCGTCTGTACTACCTCGCCTTCCGCAACAACGCCTTCGACACCCATGTGCAGCAGCCGGAGCTCCACCAGCGTTTGCTGAGTTACACGGCGGACGCCGTGCATGGCTTCGTTCGCGACCTTGAGCGCCTTGGCCAGGCCGATCGCGTGAGCGTGCTGGCGTTCTCCGAGTTCGGGCGACGTGCACCGGAGAATACCAACCGCGGCACCGACCACGGCACGGCGAACTTCATGTACTTCTTCGGCAAGGGCGTACGCGGCGGCCATTACGGCAAGCCGCTGTCGCTGACGGATCTCGATGAAGGCGACAACCTGCGCCACACCACCGACTTCCGGCGCGTGTATGCCACGGCCATCGACGGGTGGTTGAGGACCGCTCGGGCAGGGCAGGTGCTGAAAGGCAACTTCGACGGGTTCCCGGTGTTCGCGAGCTAAGGCATCCCACGCATGGCCGACACTGGAGGCGGGTCCGGCGCGCCGAAGTACGTCCCCGTGACCGGCCTGCGACGCCCGCGCCGACTAGGCGCGCTGGTGGCGGTAAACGGCCGTTTCAAAGTCGATGAAGCTCGGGTAGGACGCAATGTCCATGAAGGGCAGGATTTGGGTGTTCCACATACCACCGAGGCCCGACTTGCGATCAATCCAATAGTAATTGTTGGTGAGACCGGCCCAGCTGAGGCTGCCGGCGCGCCGGCCGGTGGGGGCGTCTTCTTCGGTGATCTGGAAACTGTAACCCCAGGACTTCGGCATGCCAGGGAAGAAGTCACCGCTGTTGGTGTACGGCGGGGCCACGCTCAGCCAGCCGCTGCACTTGAGGCTGCCAAGGCCGTTGCGCGCCATGGCTTCGACCGTTTCGGCCTTCAACACGCGACCGTTGGGGCCATTGCCGTCGTTCAGGATCATGCGGATGAACTTGAGGTATTCGGCGGTCGTCGCGTAAAGCCCGTGGCCGCCCATGTCCATCGCGGGTGGCTGTGGCATTACGAGATCCGGTACAGCTACCATCGGGCCGTCCTGGCTGCGCATGTGGATGGGCGCGAGGCGCGAACGCATGGAGGGCGTCATGGTGAAGGCGATGTCGACCATGCCGAGCGGATTGAACAGGCGTTCCTCCAGTACTTCACCGAGGCGCTTGCCGCGCAGCTTCTCCACGATCAATCCCAGCCAGTCGATGTTGGCGCCATAGGTCCAGCGCTCGCCCGGATCGTGCAGCAGCACGCGCTGCATGCCTTCGTAGGTGCAGCCGAGGATGGAGGGCGTGCCGGTGGCTTCGGCGTAGCGGGCGTCGTCCGCGTAGAAGAAGTCGTAGCCGAGGCCCGAGGTGTGGAGCATGAGGTGCTTGACGGTGATGGCGCGCACCGGCGGGCGCGTTTGTGGCTTGCCGGCCGTGTCGAAGCCGGTCAGCACCTGGAGTTTCGCGATGTCGGGGACGTAGCGCGAGGCTTCGTCTTCCAGCTTGAGCTTGCCTTCCTCGACCAGCTGCATGAGGGCAACGCCCGCGATGGCCTTGGTGCAGGAAGCAAGAAACACCACGGTGTCGAGCGTCATCGGCTGCGCTTCGCCAAGCTGCCGTACACCTTTCGCGCCTTCGTAGAAGTTGCCGTTGCGGTCCGTGGCCATCGCCACCACGCCGGGCACGCCCCCTGCGTTGGCGACTGACGTGGCGAGTACCTGATCTAGCGTTCGGGTCAGCGCGGTCGACATCGCGGCGGCTCCTTATTTGTCCGGGTGGCGGGAGCTTGCCACCATGTGCCCTTGCCGACCATCCCGCGCGTACTCGTGGTAGCGGCGCCGGGCGGCCATAATCCGCCGCCTGCACCGCGAGACCGCCCAAGGAGATTGCCCGATGTCCGTTCCCTGCACGCTTGAACTGCTGGATGAACCACTGGAGGTGGACTTCGAGGACATCCGGAACGCGACCCTCGAAGTGTTCTTCGCCGCTGGCCGACTGGCGCCGCTCGCGCCGGTACTGGCGCTGGTGGGGACGGTGGGTGAGCCGGAAACCGGCCGGGCCCAGCCGCTGGTGAGCGCGCGGCTCGATCCATTTGCGCAGCGCGTGCAGCAGATTGGCTGGTTCACGCCGGGCGAGACCTGGCATCCCGCGCAGGTGTTCCTGCCGCTGGTGGCGCGCACGATCGACGCACGCCCCAACTTCCTGTTGCTGAGCGAACAATTGACCGATGAGCAGCGACTCGGCATTGCGCTGCAGATCCTGCAGGCGGGTGGCGCCACGCCGGCCGAGGCGAAAGCGGCCGCTGCCGCAATGCTCGGCGGCGACTACCTCTGGCCTGCGCTGCGCGAATTCCTCGCGGCCTGGCAGTCGGCCGGTGAGTCTTCCTCGCTGCCGCCGGATTTCGCGGTGGATGAGTTCCGCACTTTCCTCACCGACGTCCTCGTCGCGAGCCTGTGGTGGCCCGAACCGCCGGGTGAAGGCGGTGCGGACTCGGGTCCTGCCGAAGGCGAATGGGCCCCGAACTCCGCCCGTGAAGTGCGCGTGTACCTGCATTCCAGCGACTGGCAGCTGGTGACGGACGAGACGCTCGTCAACGTGCTGCGCCACTGCCTGATGCTGTATGGCAAGGAAGTGAATGAACACGACATCGCGCCGCTCGCATTGCTCTATGCGCACGTAGTGGCCCATACCACGCCGGCGGCGCGTGCGAGCTTGGTGCCTGAACTCGCCGGCTATGTCGGTGAAGGTCGCGTGCACGCGGTGGTGCTCCTGCCGATGGTGGTGAAGGACGCAGCGCCGGAGGTCGTAGCGAGCGCAACGGCGCAGTTGCTCGCGCTGTCGCCGGTGACGGCCGAAGGCGAGCGCTATGCCTATGCGGAGTTGCGCGAACTGCTGCGGCATCGGGGCGTCGCCAATCCGGGCGCGGTCTTCGGCGCCCTGGTGGCCCATGCCGGTGAAATCGACTGGCCGGTGCTGGAAATCCTCGGCGCAGCGCTACACCCGCATGAACTCCTCGTGGCTGCGACCAGTGAAAACGACGGTGATCTGGCGCGCGCCCTGCGCTTCTGGCTGGCCTGGCGAGCACGGGTGAAGCGGGCGGGCTTCGCCCTGGCCGGACCCCTGGTCGATGCTGTCGGCGCCTTTTGCGGTCGACTCCCGCCCGATCTTCAGGACGAAGCCCGGGCCGCGCTGGCCGCGGCTAACTGAGCGCCGCAGAGTCCAGCGGTTCTCGCTGCCGCCGTGTGCTGCGCTGGACGGCGCGCAAGCCCGGAAGCTCCACCGTGTGGTAGGGCAGCACCGACACCAGCATGCTGGCCGTCCAGGCACCCACCCTGCCCACCAGGGCCTCGGTTGGGGTCAGCGGTGCGCGGGTCAGCCAGGCGCTGACCACGAGGCAGGTGGGGAAGTGGACGAGGAACAGGCTGAAGGAAGTCTTGCCGAGATACTCCACAAATCGACGGACAGGTACCAGAGGCCGGCGGACAGGGCTTCGAAGCCCAGCACGTCCTGCGCGAAAGCGAGGTGCGCCAGCACCTGGGCTACCGTTGGCGGCGCGGAAATCGAGCGGTGCTCGATCCAGTGATCCGCCAGCGCGTTGGCGCAGACGGCGAAAGCCAGCACCACCAGACAGGGACCGCCAACCCGCCGATAACGGCGGCTGATTTCCCGCCCCACGTCGCGCCCTCGCACGTGGCCAAGCCGGCCCAGGTGCTGGGCAGCAACAAAGCCTCCCACCACCAGGAAGACCTGCACCGCCATGCGGCCGTGCGCATGCAGCCAGGAGAGTAGACGGGGGGCCAGTGGCCAGACCCGGTCGGACAGCGGTCCGTAGAACGCAAGGTGGTGCCAGACAATCAGCTGTGCGGCGACTGCGCGCAGGAGATCCAGGAAGCGCAGGCGTTCACGTGGACTGGGGCCGATGGGCCAGGGTGCTCGGGTCGTGGGCAGCACTGCAGATCTCCAAAGGGTGACCAAGTGCCACCAGGCCGCAAGCGTGAACCGGGGAAGGCGTCGTCGCGAGCGCGGTCTGGAGGAACGGTTGCGCACCTGGCACAGGTCGTCCGGAGGAGGTGGGAAAAGGTTAGCGCCAGGGACCGAGCGGCGCGACCGCGTTGCTCCGTTCGCTGAAGGCAGGCAGTTCCTGGACAGTGCGATGGACTTCGCCCCGGGGCAGGAGAGGCGCGGGCTCGCCGTCTGGATTCGGGCGCCTGGACTGGCAGGCCCTGCCACTGCCCGGGATCTCGATTGCGATGACGCTGGAATGCGACGCAGGCCCGCAAGGGGAGAAGTGACGGCGTGGATTAATCAGGCATGCTGCCCCGCGGTCCGACCAAGGCCTGGGTGCACGGATTGCGGGATTCGCACCGCGAGCAGTGAATGGGATCGGGACGGCGTAGGCAGTGGGTGTGGTGGTAATCCCACCATTCGTCATCCGGGGCGCGGGTAATGCCCGTTTTTTGATCGATAGGTGATCCCGGTGGTCGAAATATGTCGACTTCCCTATTCCTTTTTGAATTTAAACGGTGCGGGCGAGACCTGTCTGCACTAGCAGCCTGTCGGACTTGGGGAGCGTCGGCTGCGAACCGACCGCAGCCGTCCATTCGGCACCGTCTTTTTGCCCCATAGCCGGGCTATGGGCC
>JAYTTZ010000209.1:0-1549 GCA_043744805.1 Gammaproteobacteria bacterium | reverse complement strand
TGGATCCCGCGCTCGGCCAACTGCGTCGCCGCGCGCTCCGGGGTGATGCCCTCCAGCGTGATTGACACCGTGGGCGCGCGATTCGCCTGCAGCGCAGGGCCCCGGACAGTCGCGCCGGGCACGCGGGCAAGCCCTTCGAAATAGCGCGCGGCGAGCCCGTGCTCGTAAACCGCGATTGAACCCATGGCCTCCACGAGTCGCGCCCGACGCGACTCGCCTCGCCCCCATTTGGCGAGGTAGTCCACTGCAGCCCGCACGCCCATGAGCGCAGGATGGTTGGGCGTGCCGGTTTCGATGCGATAGGGCGCCGGTTGTTGCTGGCTGCGCAGGCAGTCGGTGTCCAGGGTTTCGAGCAGGCCGGGCCGGCTGTAGAGGATGCCAACGTGGGGACCGTGGAACTTGTAGGCCGAGCACAGCAGGAAATCACAATCGAGGGCCACGACATCCAGCGGCAGGTGAGCGGCATAGTGCACGGCGTCGCAGACCAGCCAGGCGCCAACCTCGTGCGTCATGCGCCGCACGGCCCCGATATCCGGCACGGTCCCCAGCGCGTTCGAAGCCAGGGTGACGGCCGCGACGCGCGTGCGCGGGTTGAGTTTCGCGGCGAAATCCTCGAGGTCGAGTTCGCCCCCCGGCGTGATCGCAGCTTCGCGTACGGTGATTCCCTGCAGGGCCAGCTTCTGCCAGGGCCCGCGATTGGCTTCGTGGTCGAGTCGCGTGATGAGCACTTCATCACCCGCCTTGAGGCTGCGGCCAATGGCGCGGGCCAGCGCGAAATTGAGCGTCGTCATGTTGGCACCGAAGGCGATGTCCGACGGGCTCGCCGCGCCGAGCAGATCGGCCATTGCGGCGCGCGCCAACCGCACCTCCTGCGCCACTTCATGCGAGGTTTCAAACGCGCCCCCTGCATTCACGTTGCAACGTTGGTAACCGTCGGTGATGGCGTCGAGCACGCTGTGTGGTACCTGCGTACCGCCAGGTCCATCGAGGAAGGCGAGCGGAAGGTGCTGGTGCAGGCGATGGAGGGCGGGGAAGTCCTTGCGGGCGTTGCTGGCATCGGTGGCAGTAAAAGGCATGGCGCAATCTTCCGTCAGGGCTTGGGAGGGAGTTCACGGAGCAAGTCGGCGGTCTGGATTTGTCGGCAATAGCCACGCATGGCACGCAGCGACTGCGCGTGGCGCTCCGCATTGAGTGCGGCACAGGCATCGTGCAGCACCGTCACCAGGTAGCCGCGATCGCAGGCATCGCGCACGGCCGACTCCACGCACTGGTCGGTCATCACGCCTGCCATCGCCACGCGCTCGATGCCGAGGTTGCGCAGCACGTAGTCGATGTTGGTGGCGTTGAACACGCTGGAGGCGGTCTTCGGCAGGCGGATGTCATCGGGGCCTGGCGCGATTTCGGCCAGCACCTCGGCGTCGCGGGCACCACGCGGCACGCAGATGCCGCTGATCCGGTAATCGAGGCTCTGGTCGCGGCCGTCGCGGGTCAGCGCTTCGATGTAGGTGTAGATCACCTCGACGCCATGGGCACGGCAGGCGGCGATGGC
>JAYTTZ010000208.1:0-5933 GCA_043744805.1 Gammaproteobacteria bacterium | reverse complement strand
AGAGGTTGCCCGAAGCTGCCGCGCGCGTCATCACTGCGCCGCGTCGGACCCGGCTTCGAAGCGCCGCCAGTCGCTGCAGTCCCAGCCGGTCAGGGCTTCGACTGCGGTGATGTCCGCGCAGTAATGCGGCAACACGGCGTCGAATTCCTCGCGCGAAAGCGGCCGGTCGTAGCGCCAGACGTTGACCCGGCGCACGCGCTGGATCTCGAAATCATCCGGGCCACCGAGGAACCGCACCGCGGCCCGCACGTGCGCAAGCTGGTCGCGGTTGAAGTCCTCGTACTTCATCACGAGCAGGCGATCGGGGCCGAACAAGCGCTGGGCCTCGCGTAGTTGCGCCGCATAGCAGCCGCCGCCTACGTAGCGGTACTTGTTCTCGCGCGCCACGCGCACGTCCGCGCCTGATTCCAGTTCCACCTTCACGGCGGTCATGAAGTCACGGCGGTCGCGCAGCCGCGCGCGCCGGTAGTTCCAGGCGGAATGCGCCCGGCGCACGGGCGAACGCAGGATCGCGATGATCTTGATGCCTGGGTTGTAGTCCTGGATCCGCTGCAGGCAGTGCGGGTTCATCAGGTAGGTGGGCGTGGCCTCGCCCAGCAGTGCGCCGCTTGGCGCACCGAGCAGCCACTTGTGGAGCGCGGAGAAATCCCGGCCATCCCGGTAGCGTTGGTCCCGGTCGAAGAACTCCAACTCCTTGACGAGCGGCAGGTAGAGTCCGGGCACCCCCCGCAGGTAGGTGAACAGCGCCGTGGTGCCGGCCTTTTCGGCCCCGACGATGAGGAAATCAAGGCGCGGCCGCCGGTTGAGATATGCCCGCAGGAAGTTCATGCCGTTGCCTTCGCACCTGGGGTTTGCAGCATCAATCGTTGGTCACGTGGAGGGGGTGGATGACGGCGAGTGCCGTCGCTGTCCCGATGATCACAGGCGAGTCGCCCTCTAAACAAGCCTTGCAGGCAATTCCCTTCGACATATGACGTTGAACTTTTGGCGCTCGTCCGTATCTTTACAGCCACCGGTGGCCAGCATTGCTGCCGCGCATGCAACTTCAATGGAGGAATCCACAGATGGCCAGTCCTGTCGTCATTTCACCGCGTCGCGATACCGTCGTATCGCCGACCAATACCCTCATTCGCAACACCTACACCCTGCTGGCCATGACCTTGCTGTTCAGCGCGGCCATGGGCGGCGTGTCGATGTCCATGGACGTCGGCCGCGGGCTTGCGCTCGTCACCAGTCTCGCGGCGATGGGCCTCGTCTGGTTCGTACTCCCCCGCACTGCCAATTCCGCGTCCGGTATCGGCGTGGTGTTTGCCATCACCGGCCTGCTGGGCTTTGGCCTGGGCCCCTTGCTGAACACCTACCTCAAGCTTCCGAACGGCACGGAACTCGTCACCACCGCGCTCGGCGGCACCGGCGTTATCTTCCTGGGCCTGTCGGCCTACGCCCTCGCCACCAAGCGTGACTTCAGCTTCATGGGCGGTTTCCTCTTCGTGGGCATGCTGGTGGTGCTCGGGGCCTCGCTGCTCAACATCTTCCTGGCCATGCCGGTGATGTCGCTGGTGATTCCCGCCGCGATCATCATGCTGATGAGTGGCTTCATCCTGTTCGATACGGGCCGCCTGGTGAACGGTGGTGAAACCAACTACGTGTTGGCCACCGTCAGCCTGTACCTCAGCATCTTCAACATCTTCGTGAGCTTGCTGCAGCTGCTGGGCATCACCCGCAGCAACGACTGAGTACCGACTCCAGCTGGCGGCGCGAGGCAAGCAGCGCCCCGCCGCCGCTGACCTGTTTGCCGGGAGGCCACGCATGGACTGGATGAAGATTGTCTCGGCGCTGGCCCTCGTCCTGATGCTGGTGGTACTGGTACCGCGCGCCAGATCATTGCTCGACTCTACCCCCAAGGGCACGTCTGCCGACTGGCAGGCCGCCATTCTGCCTGTGCTGATCGTCATGGGCGTCGTCGCTTTCCTGGTGTCGCGTTAAAGCCGGTTCCCGCGTCAGCCGCCGGCGGGCTGCAGGCGCGCCGTTCCCCGCATGTAGGACACCAGCGCGTCCGGCACCGTGATGCTGCCGTCTCCCTGCTGGTAATTCTCGATGATCGCGACCAGGCAGCGGCCGACCGCGAGGCCTGAGCCATTCAACGTGTGCACCAGTTCGGGCTTGCCAGTTTCCGGATTCCGCCAGCGGGCCTTTAGCCGTCGCGCCTGGAAATCCTCGAAGTTGCTGCAGGAAGAGATTTCTCGATAAGCCTGCTGGCCGGGCAGCCAGACTTCGAGGTCATAGGTCTTGGCGGCGGAGAACCCCATGTCGCCCGTGCACAGCGCAATCTTGCGATACGGCAGGCCGAGCCGCCGGAGCACGGCTTCGGCATGGCCGGTGAGCTGTTCGAGGGCCGCCCAGGATTCCCCGGGCGCCACGATTTGCACGATTTCCACTTTCTCGAACTGGTGCTGGCGAAGCATGCCGCGCGTGTCGCGGCCATAGGACCCGGCCTCGCTGCGGAAGCACGGCGTGTGGCAGGCGTAGCGGCGTGGCAGGGTCGCGGCGTCGAGGATCTGGTCCTGCACGAGGTTGGTCACCGGCACTTCGGCCGTGGGGATGAGGAACAGGCCCTGCTTGGGGATTTCGAACAGATCCTCGCGGAACTTCGGCAGTTGGCCAGTGCCGCGCAGTGCGCGCTCGTTGACGAGGTAGGGTACGTAGACTTCGCGGTAGCCGTGCTCCGTGGTGTGCAGGTCGAGCATGAACTGGATCAGCGCTCGGTGCAGGCGGGCGATGTCGCCAGACATCACCGAGAAGCGGCTGGTGGCCAGCATGGCGCCGGCTTCGAAATCAATTTCACCGTGGAGCGCGCCAAGATCCACGTGGTCGCGGGGCTTGAAGTCGAACGCCCGCGGCGTGCCCCAGCGCAGGACTTCGACGTTGTCGTGTTCACTTTGCCCGACCGGCACGGACTTGTGCGGCACATTGGGCACGTGGGCGAGGAAATCCTCGAATTCGATTTGCAGGGCTTCCAGCGCCTGCTCACCTGCCGTGAGGCGCTCGCCGAAATCGGCCATGGAAGCCCGCAGCGGTTCGATGTCCTCGCCCCGCGCCTTGGCCTGCCCGATGGACTTGCTGGCGGCATTGCGTTCCGCCTGCAGGGTCTGGGTTTCGACCTGCCACTTTTTCCGGCGTGACTCAAACGCGTTGTAGGTTTCCAGATCCAGCGAAAAGCCGCGGGTCGCAAGGGCCAGGGCAACGGCTTCTGGATTGGCGCGTAGACGTTGGGGATCGAGCATGGTGACCGTCTGGCGGCGGCGGGCCGCGATGTATGGAGGAGCCGGGATTATAGCGAGCGGCGTTGTCGGTGCGATGGCGCGTGGCAGATCGCCTCAGAACTGCCGGGCCAGTTGAATGCCGAGCGCACAGGCCGCGAGACAGGGCAGCACGTTGCCCAGCACATTCAGGAGCGCCGTCGCCAGCGCCCCGGCCTGGAGTAACGCGATGGTCTCGACCGAAAAGGCCGAAAACGTGGTGAATCCGCCCAGGAAACCCACCAGGATCAGCAAGCGCCACAGGGGATCGACACCGGCTCGCTCGGCGGTGGCAACGCAGACCATGCCCGCCACAAAGCAACCCAGCACGTTGGTGACAAGGACGCCCCAGGGAAAGCCGGCAGGCCCAAGCCGCGTCACGCAGGCCACCAGCCAGTAGCGGGCCAGCGCGCCGAGTGCGCCGCCCGTGGCCACCGCCAACCAGCCGGGCACGACGCTCATGTCTCGCCCGCGCCTCCAGCGTCCGCCGACCCACCGCGCAGTCGGTGGAGTTTCTCGGCAATCTTGCCTTCAAGTCCACGCCCGACCGGCGCGTAGTAGCGACGATCCTTGAGTTCAGGCGGCAGGAAGACCTGGCCGCTGGCGTGGCCGTCGGCTTCGTCGTGGTCATAGCGATAGCCCTTGCCGTGACCCAGTGAGCGCGCCAGCCGGGTAGGCGCATTGCGGAGGTGTTCAGGTACGGGCAGCGAGCCGTAAGCCTCGATGTCGGCACGCACCTGCTGCAGGCCGACGTACACCGCATTGCTCTTGGCGGCCACGGCGCAGAACACCACGGCTTCGGCAATCGCGAGTTCGCCCTCCGGTGAACCGAGGCGTTCATAGGTGTCCCAGGCCGCGAGGGCAATCTGCAGCGCTCGCGGATCGGCAAGGCCAATGTCCTCGGTGGCCATGCGCACCACGCGCCTGGCGATGAACAGCGGATCGCAGCCACCGTCGAGCATGCGGCCAAACCAGTACAGCGCGCCGTCGGGATTGGTACCGCGCACGGCCTTGTGGAGCGCGGAGATCTGGTCGTAAAACGCATCCCCACCCTTGTCGAAGCGCCTGATGCCGGCTCCACCCACGAAGCTTTCGATGAACTCACGGTCCATCCGCGCGCCGTCGCCGTGACCCACCGCGAGTTCGAGCAGGTTGAGCGCCCGACGGGCATCGCCGTCTGCCGCGGCGGCAAGGGCTTCCAGCGCGTCGGGCTGTACCTCGACCGGGCTTTCGGCGGCGAGGACTTCAACCGCGCGGGCCAGCAAGGCCACCACTGATTCAGGTTCCAGCGACCGCAGCACGTAGACGCGCAGTCGCGACAAGAGCGCATTGTTCAGCTCGAAGGCGGGGTTCTCGGTGGTGGCACCCACGAAAGTGATGGTGCCGTCTTCGATGTGCGGCAGGAAGGCATCCTGCTGGCCCTTGTTGAAGCGATGGACTTCGTCCACGAACACCACGGTGCGGCGGCCGGATTCGGCGGCCACCTCGCGCGCCTGCTCGATGGCCGCACGGATTTCCTTCACCCCCGACAGCACGGCTGAAATCGACACGAAGTGGGCGTCGACCCGGCGGGCGATCAGGTGGGCGATGGTGGTCTTGCCGGTGCCTGGCGGGCCCCACAACACCAGCGAATGGATTTGCCCGGCTTCGAGCGCACGGCGCAGCGGCTTGCCTGGCCCGAGCACCTGGGGCTGGCCAACCACGTCCTCGATGACCTGCGGCCGAAGGCGGTCGGCCAGCGGGCGGGGATCGGGCGCGTTACGCGGGAGGGTCATGGTCAGGCGCGGCGACGGTGCACAGGGATCTCAGCCGCCCGTGCCGTGGATGATGTCCACGCCTCCAGGCAGTTCGAACTGGAAGCGCGAAGCGGGCACCCCCGGATTGCGGGTGATGCCGGAGAACCGGATTTCGGTGGTCTGGCCAAGGTTGTCCTGCAGTCGCATCAGGGCAAGCTCACCCTTGCGCAGGCCGATGCGAATGGTCTTGAACTGGGCTGCGGAGGACTTGGGGCCTAGCGCCACCCAATCGACGTCCTTTTCGCTGGGCTCCTCGACCACGTTGAAGTGCGCGTCCAGATCGAAGTCGTCGCCCAGGAGGCGCGCCGGCGAATCGGCGGCGCCGGGCTTTACGGCATTGATGGTCACCTGGAGGAGATCCGCGTCGTAGACCCAGAGCGTCTTGCCATCCGAGACGATGCGCTGGTGGTAAGGCTGCTCGTAGTTCCAGTCGAAGCGACCCGGCCGCGCGATGCAGACCTTGCCGTTCGAGGTTTCCACCAGTTCACCGCGCTCGTCGAACAGCCGCTGCTCGAAGCTGGCCTCGAAGGAACGCATATCGCCCAGGAAATGCTTCAACTGCGCTGCAGCGCCTGCGGCCGCCGTCGCCGCGCCCGTAACGAAAGCGAGGCAGAGCAGGAGCAGCGGGCGCAGCTTCACCGGATCAATCCCGCGGCGGCGGCGGCGCGAGCACTTCGCGGCTGCCGTTCGTCTGCAACTCGCCCACGACGCCAGCGCGTTCCATCTCTTCCATGATGCGTGCCGCGCGGTTGTAGCCAATCTTGAGCCGGCGCTGCACGCCGGAAATCGACGCGCGGCGGGTTTCGGTCACGATCTTCACGGCCTGGTCGTAGAGTTC
>JAYTTZ010000207.1:0-5984 GCA_043744805.1 Gammaproteobacteria bacterium | reverse complement strand
AGCTCTTGAGCCTGTCGCTGTTTTCCGCCAGCCGCCTGTTTGATCTCGACCTGGGCCGCAAGAAGCCGGATGCCGACACCGTGGCCTTCATCCTGGCCTGGGCCGGGCGCGAGGACCACGAAGATTTCTGCCTGCTCAGCGCCGACACCGTCAGCAAGGAAGACCAGCAGTCGGCGTGGTTCCGCGCCGTCAGTGCGCAGGGCATGGTGGTGGGCTGCCGGCTGCCGGAAGGCGCTGAGTTCCGGCAATGGCTGCAGGCGCGCAGCCTTTCGCGTGGCAAGACGCTGGAACCCGGGGCGGCCGATCTCCTCGCGGCACGCACCGAAGGCAACCTGTTGGCAGCCGCCCAGGAAATCGATCTCCTGATGCTGCTGGTGGACGGACCTGCCATCAGCCTCGAACACGCGCTGGCGGCGGTGAGTGACAGTGCGCGCTATGACGTCTACAAGGTGGTGGACAGTGCGCTGGCCGGCGACATCCCGCGCGCGGTGCGCATGCTCCGCGGCGTGCGCGACGAAGGCTCGGATCCGGTCGTCATCGGCTGGTCGGCGGGCCGGGAACTGCGCATCCTCAACAAGGCGGCGGCAGCCCGGAACGTGGACGACTGTTTTGCCGCCGAACACGTCTGGTCCTCGCGCCAGCCCCTGTTGCGCCGGGCTTTGCAGCGCCAGACCCCGGCCAAGCTCGAAGCCCTGCTCCGCGAAAGCGTGCGTATCGACCAGATGATCAAGGGCATGGGCGAAGGCGAACCCTGGGAAGCATTGGAATCCCTGCTGATTGCCCTGGCCGGCGGCCCTGCGCTGGGCGTCCTGGCCGAGTACCCGGCAGCTTCGAGGTAAGGACATGAACGAACCACAGCACATTACCCGTTACATCGCTGAACTCGGCGAAGCCGCGCGAGCCGCCGCTGTCGAACTGGCGCGGGCCTCCACCAAGGCCAAGAACAGCGCGCTGCTTGCCATTGCCGATCGGATCACGGCCGAGGCCGCGACGATTCTGGCGGCCAACCAGCGCGATCTGGACGCCGCCGCAGATCTTGATCCTGCCATGCGCGATCGCCTGATCTTGACCCCGGCCCGGGTGAGCGCGATGGCGGCTGGCCTGCGCGAAGTCGCGGCGCTGGCCGACCCCATCGGCACCGTCACCGACATGGCCTATCGCCCCACCGGCATCCAGGTGGGCCGCATGCGTGTACCGCTGGGCGTGGTGGGCATCATTTACGAAGCCCGGCCCAACGTGACGGCCGACGCCGCCGCGCTGTGCCTCAAATCCGGCAATGCCGCGGTGCTGCGCGGTGGATCCGAGGCCCTGCATTCCAACCAGGCGATTGCCGCGTGCGTGCGCGCCGGGCTGGAAGCCGCCGGCCTGCCGGCTGCCGCCGTGCAGGTGCTGGCCACCACGGATCGCGCCGCCGTGGGCGAGATGCTTGCCCACCCTGAATACATCGACGTCATCGTGCCGCGCGGCGGCAAGGGCCTCATCGAGCGCGTGAGCCGTGAAGCGCGGATGCCCGTGATCAAGCACCTCGACGGCGTGTGCCATGTCTTCATCGACAAGGACGCCGATCTGGCAAAGGCCATCGCCATCGCCCACAACGCCAAGTGCCAGCGCTACGGCACCTGTAACACCATGGAAACCCTGCTGGTGGACGCGCCCATCGCGCCCGCCGTGCTGCCGCCGTTGTTCGCGCGCTATCGAGAGGAAGGCGTGGAGCTGCGCGGTTGCGCGCTCACCCGCGCGATCGACGCCAACGTGCTCGTGGCAACCGAGCAGGACTGGTACGAGGAATACCTGGCACCCGTGCTGGCGGTGCGCGTGGTGCAGGGGCTGGACGAAGCCATCGCCCACATCCGCAAGTACGGTTCGCAGCACACCGACGCCATCGTCACCGAGCACCTGGGGCGCGCGCGCCGCTTCACCACGGAAGTGGATTCAAGCTCGGTGATGGTCAACGCCTCCACGCGCTTTGCCGATGGTTTCGAGTACGGGCTGGGCGCGGAGATTGGCATCAGCACGGACAAATTCCACGCCCGCGGCCCCGTGGGCCTCGAAGGACTCACTTCGCAGAAGTGGCTGGTGATCGGCGACGGGCACGTGCGCCGTTGAGGCCTGCCATCGCCATCCTGGGCGGCACTTTCGACCCCGTGCACCACGGCCACCTGCGGCTGGCCGTGGAAGTCCGCGAACGGCTGGGGCTGGACGAAGTGCGCCTCGTGCCCACCGCCACCACCAACCTGCGTGATGCGCCATCGGCAAGCCCCGCGCAACGCCTAGCCATGCTGAACGCCGCCGTCTCGCCCGGACTCATCACGGACGATCGCGAAATCCGGCGCGGTGGCCGCAGCTACACCATCGACACGCTCATCGAAATCCGCGCCGAGCATCCGCAATCCCCGCTCTGTTGCGTGCTGGGCGCCGACGCGTGGAACGCGCTGCCGCGCTGGCATCGCTGGGATGAACTCCTCCATTACGCACATCTCGTCATCGCCACCCGGCCCGGTACGGGGGTGTCCGATATTCCCGCGCTGGGCGCCGCCAGCACCGAGGACCCGGCTGATCTCCTGTCGGCGACCGCCGGGCGCGTGTTGGTGCTGCCCATCCCGCGCTTGCCGATTTCCTCCACCGATCTCCGCGCGCGACTGCACGCCGGCAAGAGCATCGACTACTTCACGCCGCCCGCAGTGGTCTCGCTGGTCCGCCACCAGGGGCTCTACGCCGGCTGAGCAAAACCCCTGTCGGTTGTGCCGCCGGCTGCCGCCGGCGACAATGCCCTGATGGCAGTTACCCCACGCAAACTTCTGGACCTTGTCACCGCCGCACTCGACGACGGCAAGGCGGAGGACATCAAGGTCTTTGATGTCCGTAAACTCACTTCAATCGCCGACTTCATGGTCGTCGCGTCCGGCCGCTCCTCGCGGCAGGTCAAGGCGCTGTCGGAACGGGTTGCAGACGCGGCCCGCAAGAAGAAAATCAAGCCGCTGGGCACCGAAGGCGAACAGACTTCGGAATGGGTGCTGGTAGATCTGGGCGATGTCATCGTCCACGTCATGCAGCCCGAAACCCGCGCGTTCTACCAGCTGGAAAAGCTGTGGGACGGCGCCGCCCCGCCCAAGCCACCCCGCACCCGCGCCGCTGATCCCAAGCCCCAGGGCGAGGCCAAGGCGCCGCGCAAGCGCACCACCCGGTCCACCGCCGCGCCGCCGCGTCCACGCGCGGCAAAGCCGAGGCCCCGGAAGCCGGCCACCTGATCCCCTGACCCCGGGCTGATGCGCCTGCACCTCTACTGCGTGGCGCGGAAGCCGCCCGCCTGGGCGGCCGAGGCCAGTGCCGATTACCTGAAACGCATGACCGGCCAGCTTGATCTCCGGCCGCGTGATTTCGCGCCGCAGCAGGGGGGCAACGTCGAGCAGCAGAAGCAACGCGAAAGCCAGGCGCTGCTGAAGGCCATGCCGGAAAATGCCTGGCTGGTGGCGCTTGATGAGTGCGGCAGTGCGTGGACCTCCACCCAGCTTGCCGCACGCCTGGATGACTGGCGCCAGCGCAGCGGGGACGTGGTGCTCGCCATTGGCGGCGCCGCAGGCCACGCGCCACCATTGCGCACCGCGGCGCGCGAAGTCTGGTCACTCTCGCCACTCACCCTGCCGCATGCGCTGGTGCGGGTGATCGTCATCGAACAGCTCTACCGCGCCTGGTCCATCCTCAACAACCATCCCTACCACCGCGCATGAATCACGAACCGCATCTCCTGCTCGCTTCACGCTCGCCGCGTCGCGCCGAATTGCTCAACACCCTTGGCGTACGCTTCGTATCCATCGACGTGGAAGTGGATGAACGGGTGGTGCCCGGTGAAGCACCTTCAAGCTACGTGGCGCGGCTCGCCGCCGCCAAGGCTGCTGCCGGCCACGCCAACGGGGTCAACCGGATCCCCGTGCTGGCCGCCGACACCACCGTGGTGTGTGATGGGGAAATCCTCGGCAAGCCCGTGGACCAGGGCGACAGCCTGCGCATGCTCCGGTTGTTGAGCGGTCGCTGGCATGCGGTGTACACCGGCGTTGCCGTGATCGATTCGCAAGCGCACGTGCATGCCGTGACCGTGCTGACGCAGGTCCAGTTTCGCCCGCTCACCCGCGCCGAAATCAGCGCCTACCAGGCCAGCGGCGAACCGGCTGACAAGGCCGGCGGGTATGGGATCCAGGGCTTGGGCGGCGCGCTCATCGCGCGCCTTGAAGGCAGTTACTCCAACGTGGTCGGCCTGCCCCTGGCGGAAACCCTCGGCTTGCTCGACGCGGCAGGCGTGCCGCACGCGCTCCGGGCTTGCGGGCGGTGATTTTCAGCCGTCCGGCTTGACCGCGATACCGGTGAGCGAAGCGCGCGCCGACATCTCGATCCAGTTGCCATCCGGATCCGCCACGAAGCCCACGCGCGCAATCTCCCCGTAGTTGACCGGTGCGCGCGCCAACCGGCCGCCACGGGCCACGATGCCGTCGCAGGCTTGGTCCGCGTTGAAGATCTGCACGGTGAGGTAGCGATTGCCTGGCGCGACGAAATCTTCGTGCCACTCGCCACCCGGTCCTTGTTCGACGAACAGCAGGGTGTCGCCGCAGCGCGCGATGTGGGGTCCCGCCTGCTCGAACTCCATCGCCTTGAGGTAGAACTCCATCATCCGCGCGGGATTCGGCGTGCTCACCGTGATCCCCAGGCGCACCACGCCATCGGTACCCGTCGGCACGAGACGCACGAGGCCGCCGTCCGGGTGTCGCGCCTGCCAGGGTCGCGCGCCGTCCCGTGCAATGGTCACCCCCACGTAGCCGGACGGCGACCAGTCGGGCATGGCAGGTTCGAAGTGGTTCACCTTGATGACCGAGCCGTGGGCATCGAAGCGGTGCTGGATCCAGCTCTTGCGCAGCTTGAGTTCGAGATCCAGGCGCAGGCCCGCGCGTTCACCCCAGAACGCGCGCTGGTCCCCGATGCGTTGGGTAAAGAGGCCGATGTCGAGATGTGGCTTGGCGAGCTTCATCGTGGATTCCTCAATCAGGCAGGAGGTCGAGGGCGTGGTTGTCGAGCGCCTGCAAGGCGCCGCCGATGGTCATCTGCATCAGCATTGCGTCGCCCCGTTCGGTGCGCTTCACGATGAGCGTGGCGGCGATGGCCACCGCAATCACGGCGAAGCTGTAATGGCGGTAGTCGGCCATCAGGTGATCGAAAGCATAGTCCTCGACACCCTGCGCAAGCAGTTCCGCGTGGTAGCCGCGCAAGAGCGATTCCTCGTTGGCCTGGCGCACCTCGCGAGACAGCGCGCCACCCAGGAAGTACGCGACGTCCATCCCGGTGCCGAGGAAATTGCTGGTCTGCCAGTCCACCACTGCCACCCGCTGCCCGGGCTGGAACATCATGTTGTCTGGCCGGAAATCGCAATGCGAAAAACACTTCGGGAAATCACGCGGCCGGTTCCAGAAGGCATGGTTGCGCACGTACGTCGCACATACGTCCTTCACTTCCGGCGACAGCCAGCCGTCGTAGTGCTTCTTCACGTGGTCCCAGCTCTGTTCGATGAGCTCGGTGGTGTAGAAGCCCTGTGCGCCCGGCGGCACGTAGCACCAGTCCGCTTCCAGCAGCGACTTGTCGTTCCAGAACGCCGCGTGCAGTCGCGCGGCTTCGCTCAAGGCGGCGCGCGCGTCTGCAAGCGAACAGCCGGCCATCTGGTCCCCCTGCTTGGCTGGCGCCAGATCTTCCAGCAGCAGTACGAAGTCGTTGGTCGCGGGATGGAGCTCCGCCACGTACACCGACGGCGTGCGGATGCCTGCGCGCGCGCTGAGTTCGCGATAGAACATGACTTCCGACTTGTAGAAGCCCATCTCGCAGCCCGTCTTGCGGGCCACTTCGTTGGCTGAACTGAACTTACCCACGACGGACTTCGGTGCGCTGGCCGGCACTGCCCCGTTGTAGTCGAGGATGAAGCGCCGGGTCTCGCCCAGCTGCCCGGT
>JAYTTZ010000206.1:0-6020 GCA_043744805.1 Gammaproteobacteria bacterium | reverse complement strand
GCAGGGTGTGCCGGTGGCGCCGAGCTGCAAGCAGGACGGCACCTTGGAGGAATTCCTCGAAGCCGCGCGCCAGGTTGGCTTTCCGCTGCTCATCAAGGCTTCCGCTGGTGGCGGCGGCAAGGGCATGAGCATCGTCCGCGCCGTCGAGGACCTGCCGGCACGCGCCGCCACCGCCAGCAGCGAGGCCCTGCGCTACTTCGCCGACGGCCGGGTGTACGCAGAACGCTACATCGAACGCCCGCGCCACATCGAAGTGCAGGTTTTCGGCGACAACCAGGGCCACGTGGTGCACCTGTTCGAGCGCGAGTGTTCGGTGCAGCGTCGCTTCCAGAAAATCATCGAGGAATCCCCCGCACCCAACCTCGCACCCGCGCTGCGCGATCGCATCTGTGCCGCAGCGGTGAAACTCGCGACGGCCGCCAACTATCGCAACGCCGGCACCGTGGAGTTCATCCTGGCCCCCGACGGCGAGTACTACTTCCTGGAAATGAACACCCGCCTGCAGGTGGAGCATCCGGTGACCGAATGCGTGACGGGGCTTGATCTCGTGGAGCTCCAGCTGCGCGTCGCCGCAGGCGCGCCGCTTGGCTTGCAGCAGGCTGACATCACCCAGAACGGCCATGCCTTTGAATGCCGCGTGTGCGCCGAACAACCGGAATACGACTTCCGCCCGGCGACGGGCCGGGTGCTGGCGCTGCGCGAACCCAGTGGCGAAGGCGTGCGCTTCGATGGCGGCCTGCGCGAAGGGCTGGCGGTCACGGCAGCGTTTGATTCCATGCTGGCCAAGCTCATCACCTGGGGGGAATCGCGCGCGCAATCCGCCGAGCGCATGCGTGATGCCATCGACCAGCTGGTGCTGCTGGGGGTGGACCACAACGTGGATTACCTCGGCAGGATTTTCGCCCATCCCGAGTTCCTCGCGGGCCGCCTGCATACGGGCTTCGTGGTCGAACACGCCGAGGCACTTGCCGCCGCCGCGCTGGGCGATCACGAACACAATGCGGTGCTCATCGCGGCGCTGCTCGGCACGGATGAATTCCGCCGCCTCGTCCACGACTGCCCGGAACCGCATGCCTCGATCGGCGCCTGGCGTAACTGAAGTCTCCACAACCTTCCTGCCGGAACCCCTTAAAATGCCCAGCACCCTCACGCTCGATGGCAAGACGACCGACGTCGAAATCCTCGCCCGTCGACCGCAGCTCAAGCTGCGCGTTGGCCACCACGTCTACACGGTGGAGGAATTCGACGAGCCCGACACGGGCGCCGTGACCCTGCTCATCAACGGCCACCCACTCACGGTGTGGCGCCGGCAGGAAGGCGAGCGCATCCACCTCAAGGTCGACGACCGCACCTTCTCCGTGAACTACCTCGAAGCCGTGGTCGCCGCCGCTCAGGGGAGCCACTCGGGGAATGAAATCCGCGCCGAGATGCCGGGCATGGTGGTGGACGTGCTGGCCGCGGCTGACGGCGCAGTCACCGCCGGCGCGCCACTGCTGGTGATTGAGTCGATGAAAATGCAGATCACCATCATCGCGCCGCGCGACGGCATCGTGGAGACCTTCCACGTCGAGCGGAATGCTTCCTTTCAGAAAGGCGCGGTGCTGGTCAGCCTGCGCGCAGTGGCGGAGTAAGCACCATGGCCCGCATCCAGTCCTCCCTCATCGCCGGTTCCACCGATTTCCGGCGCAACTACGCCGCCAGCAAGCTGCGGGTGGCGGACTTCCGCGCCCGCCAGGACGCCGCGCGCAACGAGCGCCCGGCGCGCGACGTGGAGCGTCTCGCCAAACAGGGCAAGCTGCTCCCGCGCCAGCGGCTCGAAGCCTTGCTCGATCCGGGCACGCCCTTCCTTGAACTCTCGTCGCTGGCCGCGAACATGGCGTACGCCGGGGAATCCCCCGGCGCGAGCAGCATCACCGGCATCGGCGTGGTGAGTGGCCGCGAAGTCATGCTCCACGCGGACGATTCGAGCATCAAGGGCGGCGCCTGGTATCCGCACACCATCAAAAAAATCGTGCGCTGCCTCGACATCGCGCTGGAAAACCACCTGCCGGTGGTGCACCTCTGCGACAGCGCGGGCGGCTTCCTGCCACTGCAGTCCGCGCTGTTCCCGGACAAGCACATGGCGGGACGCATCTTCCGCAACCAGTCGTTGCTGAGCCAGCAGGGCATCAAGCAGCTGGCGCTGGTGTTTGGCCACTGCACCGCCGGTGGCGCGTACATCCCGGCATTGTCGGACTACGCGGTGATCGTGCGCGGCACGGGTGCGGTGTTCCTCGCCGGCCCGCCGCTGGTCAAGGCCGCGACGGGTGAAATCGTGACGGTGGACGATCTCGGGGGCTGCGACCTGCACACGCAGGTCAGTGGCTCCTGCGACTACCCGGCGTCGAGCGAACAAGAGGCCATCGCCATCGGCCGCGAGATTGTTGCGCAGTGGGACCGGCCGGCGAAATGGGCGGCTCAGCGCGACGCCGTGGAAGCGCCGTTCTACGATCCGGACGAACTGCACGGGATCATCCCGGACGAGATCAAGCGTGGCTTCGACATGCGCGAAGTCATCGCCCGCCTGGTCGACGGCAGCCGCTTCCACGAATACCAGCCGGCCTATGGCACCACGCTCGTCTGCGGTTTCGCCAACCTCTGGGGCTACAAGATTGGCATCCTTGCCAACAACGGCGTGCTGTTCAACGACTCGGCGCTGAAAGGCGCGCACTTCATCGAGCTCTGCAACCAGAACAACACGCCGCTGGTGTTCCTGCAGAACATCACGGGGTACATGGTGGGTCGTGAATACGAAGCGCGCGGCATCACCAAGGACGGTGCCAAGATGATCATGGCGCAGAGCTGCAGCCGCGTGCCGAAGTTCACCGTGATGTGTCACGGCTCCTTCGGCGCCGGCAACTACGGCATGTGCGGCCGGGCCTTCGACGCGCGCTTCCTGTTCACTTGGCCTAACCACCAGATTGGCGTGATGGGCGGTGAACAGGCGGCGCGGACGCTGGCGGAAGTCAAACTGCGCCAACTCGAACGCGAGGGACTCGCGCACGACCAGGCCCTGGTGGACGCCGTGTACAACGACACCCTGAAGGCCTACCAGGAACAACTGTCGGCGTATTACTCGACGTCTGAACTGTGGGACGACGGGATCATCGATCCGGTCGACACCCGAAATGCGCTGGGAGTCGCCATCAGTGCGTCGCTTAATGCGCCGCTGGCGGACAACCGCTACGGGGTGTTCCGCTTCTAGCAGCCTGTCGGACTTGGGGCGTCGATAGCGAGAATCGGCCCCAGCCGACGCTCCCCAAGTCCGACAGGCTGCTAGGCTGCAGGCAGGGCCCGGCGGGCCTGCGAACTCAGCCGCGTTCCAGCAACATCCGCAGTTCGATGATCGCGGCGTTGGCCCGCGCAACGTAGGACGCCATCACCAGCGAGTGGTTGGCCACGAAGCCGAAACCTTCGCCGTTCAGCACCAGCGGGCTCCAGATCATGTCCTGCGTGCCTTCAAGTTCGCGGATGATCTGGCGCAAGCTCACCAGTGCGTTCTTTTTCTCCAGCACGTTGCCGAAGTCCACTTCGACCGCGCGCAGGAAATGCAGCAGCGCCCAGCTGGATCCACGGGCCTCGTAGAACACATCGTCGATTTGCAGCCAGGGGGTCTTTACCGTCACCACGTCGGGCGCCGCGGTGGACCGCTCCGCACTGGCGTCCCCGGCCAGATCGGTATTGATGCGGACCTGGCCCACGCTCGCGCCGAGGCGCTGCGACAAATCACCCAGGCGCTTCTCCACCACGGCTAACCATTTCACGAGGTTGTCGGCGCGCGCGTAGAACTGGGACTGGGTCTGGTTTGGATCGGAAATGCGCTGCAGGTAGCGGGTAAGCGCGTCCTCGGCTTCGGTGTACTGGTCTTCCGCCGCCGGAAACATCCAGGATTCGGAATCGATGCGCAGGTGGTTGTCGACCTTGATGAGGTCGGGATCTTCGGTGGACTGGGTCTGCGAGCGGGAGAAGTCGTTGCGCAGCGCAATGGCCAGATCCCGCGACTGCACCAGCACACCCCACTCCCAGTTGGGCATGTTGTCCATGAACACGCCGGGCGGCAAGATGTCGTTGGTGAGAAAGCCACCCCGCTTGTGGAGCAGGCGATCGATGACCTCGATGAGGCTGGCCGCCAGCACCGCGCCACGCACCGGGACGTCGGTGTTGTTGGCGCTGCGCGCGCGCGCGACGGCGCGGACGTCGAAGGCCTTGGGTTCGTCGTCGAACACGAAGGCCAGCACCAGGAAGAACAGGACCAGGGCGCTGGCGCCGGTGACGGCGCCGCGCTTCAGCCAACCGGCTTCATCCGCCTGCAGCCACTCACGCAGCGCTGTCCACATCTGTCCTTCCTCCCGCGCGACCGCGTCGACGGCCGCACTTCAGATTACGCGGAGAATTCCACCTGCAGGACCTTGTCCACGGCCTCGATGGCGCGGATGGCATCGAGCTGGTCCGCCGTCAGCGACTTAGCCACGCCCAGCACGCCGATGGCCGTGTCGCGGCCTTCCGCCGCACCCACCTGCATCCGGGAGATGTTGATGTGCTCGCGACCCAGGAGTTCACCCAGGGCGCCGATGACCCCCGGGCGATCTGCGTGGCGCGTGAACACCACGTGGCCTTCGAGCGGGGCTTCGAGGGCGTACTCGTTGACCCGTACGAGGCGCGGATGGCGGCCGTCGAACAAGGTACCTTCGAGGCAGCAGCTGCCGTGCTCGGTCTTGGCCGTCACGCGCAGGATGGCGAGGTAATCGCGCACGTCGGTGCATCTGGTTTCGGACAGCCGGATGCCCTGGCGGCGCGCAAGGTGCGCGGCGTTGACCCGGTTGATGGGCGTATCGATGTGATCCTGCAGGAGGCCGGCGATCACGGCGGCGACCAGCGGCTGGCTGTCGAGATCGGCGGCTGCACCGTACTGGCAGATTTCAATGTCCTGGACGGCGCCATCGACCATCCCGGCAAGCAGCTTGCCGAGGCGTTGCGCGAGTTGCACGTAAGGCTGCAGCTGGGCGAGGCGTTCCGGCGGCACGCTCTTGATGTTCACGGCATTGCGGATTTCGCCCTTCAACAGGAAGGCTGCGATCTGGTGGGCGATTTCAACGCCGGTGGCGGTCTGGGCTTCCTCGGTGGAGGCCCCGAGGTGCGGCGTGAACTGGATGCGCGGTTCGCCGAACAGCGATGACTCGCCTGGTGGTTCCTTCTCGAACACATCGAGCGCCGCGCCGGCCAGGTGCCCGCTTTGCACGGCTTCGAGCAGCGCGGCTTCATCCACCAGTCCACCGCGCGCGCAGTTGATGAGGCGTGCGCCCTTCTTCATGAGCTTCAAGCGTTCGGCCGAGAGCAAGTTGCGCGTGTCGTTGGTCATCGGGCAGTGCAGGGTCACGTAGTCGGACTGCGCGAGCAGCGCGTCGAGCTCAACGCGCTCCACGCCGTAGTCGGCGAAGGTCTGCGGATTGACGAAAGGATCGAAGCCCAGCACCCGGAGCTTGAGCCCACGTGCACGTTCCGACACCAGGCGGCCAATCGTGCCAAAGCCCACGATGCCGATGGTCTTGCCAGTGACTTCCGAGCCGATGAACTTCGAGCGCAGCCACTGGCCAGCGCGGGTGGTGCTGTCGGCCTGCGGCAGCGAGCGGGACAGCGAGAAGAGGTGGGCAATGGCCAGCTCCGCCGTGGTGGTGGCGTTGGCGTCCGGGGTGTTCAGCACCACGATGCCGCGTTCAGTGGTGGCGTCGAGGTCGATGTTGTCCACGCCGATGCCGGCGCGTCCCACGACCTTCAGCCTGGTCGCGGCTTCCAGCAGCTTGCCGCGGATCTTGGTTTCACTGCGGACGATGACGGCGTCGGCGTCGGCGATGTGCAGGATGGCCGCGTCGACATCCAGGCCGTGCGCGAAATCGACTTCAATCCCGGGATATTCCTTGAGTGCCGCAATGCCCTCGGGCGCGAGCTTGTCGGCGACGAAAACCTTGAACATGGAGTTAGCC
>JAYTTZ010000205.1:0-1583 GCA_043744805.1 Gammaproteobacteria bacterium | reverse complement strand
CCGACATCTGTTCCGTGGATAAATCCTGCCACTCCGGCTGCGGGCAGGTGAACACCGCAGGGCCGTAGGTTTCGGTCAGGCCGTAGGTATGGATGACCTGGAAACCCGCGCGCTCCATGCCTTCGATGATCGCCGCCGGCGGCGCCGCGCCGGCCGTCATGACCTGCACGGGCTGGGTGAGTTCGAAGCGCTCGCTGGCCGGGGCGTTGACGATGAAGTTGAGCACGATGGGCGCTCCGCTGAAATGGGACACGCCGTAGTCGCGGATTCCACCGTAGATATTGGCCGCCGTGATGCGGCGCAGGCAGACATTGGTGCCCCCCTGCAGGGCGATGCTCCAGGGGAAGCACCAGCCGCAGCAGTGGAAGAGCGGCAGGGTCCACAGGTAAACGGGATTGAGCGGAAGGCTCCAGGCCATCGCGTTGCCCACGGCGTTCAGGTAGGCGCCACGATGGTGGTAGACCACGCCCTTCGGGTTCCCGGTCGTACCCGAGGTGTAGCACAGCGCGAGCGCCTGCCATTCATCTGTCGGCAGCTCCCAGGGCGCCCCCGGATCCCCTTCCCTGAGCAAGTCTTCGTATTCGAGTTCACCGATGCGCGCGTGGTGCGGGGCGTGTTCGTCGGCAATGTCGATGACGAGCGGCTTCACGTTGCACAGTTTGAGCGCGTCGCCCACCACCTGCGCGAACTCGGTGTCCACCAGCACGGCCTTCGCCTCGCCATGATCGAAGATGAAGGCGATGGCTTCGGCGTCGAGCCGGATGTTGATGGGATTGATGACGGCGCCCGCCGCCGGCACGCCGAACAGGGCTTCGTAGAACGCGGGGATGTTGGTGGCGACGACGGCCACCGTGTCGCCGGGGCCAAAGCCGCGCTGCTGCAGCGCGGACTTCAGCCGCCGGGAGCGCGCGAAGGTCTCCGTCCAGGTGTACTGGCGTTCCTGGTGGACCACGGCCAGCCGGTTGGGATAGACGGACGCCGCGCGCTCGATGAACGACAGCGGTGACAGCGCGACATGGTTGGCCGGGACCTGGTCAAGATCGCGCTCGTAAATATTGGTAACGGACATGCAGGGCTCCAGGAGAGGACGATGACTCGCGGGTAGGGGGCGGAAGGGTCTATGGCGTGAACCGGGGTTCCCGTTTCTCGAAAAACGCATCCACGCCTTCGATGCCATCAGCCGCCAGCAGGTTGCTCACCAAATCCGCCGATGCGCAGCGATAGGCCGCGTCCAGCGGCTGGTTGGCCTGCTGGTTGAACGAGGCCTTGCCGAGGCGGATGGCGTAACCCGACTGGTGGGCGATCCTGGCGGCCAGCGCTTGAACTTCCGCGTCGAGCCGCGCGGCCGGCACGGCGCGATTGACGAGGCCGATTCGGGCCGCGGTCGCCGCATCGATGAAGTCGCCGGTGTAGAGCATTTCCAGCGCGTGCTTGCGGGAGACGTTCCGCGACAGGGCCACGGCGGGGGTCGCGCAAAACAGCCCGTAGTTGATGCCGGAGGTGGCGAAGCGCGCAGTGTCGCTGGCAATCGCCAGATCGCAGCTGGCCACCAGCTGGCAGCCGGCGGCGGTGGCGATGCCCTG
>JAYTTZ010000204.1:0-23203 GCA_043744805.1 Gammaproteobacteria bacterium | reverse complement strand
TGTCGTCGCAAATCACGAAGTACTGGCCCGACTCACCCAGCACGAAACCGCAGTTCTCGCCGAAAGGCCGGCTGGCGCGCCGCCAGTCCGGGGTGCTGGCGCCGTCGAGCCTGGCGACGCCGTCGTCGGTCGCGAGCGCGCTCATGGCGTGGTAGCCCTCGATCACTTCCGGCACCAGCGGTGCTTCTGCGTTGCCCACTACTGCGAGCCGGCGGCGGCCGGACTGGAGGTCTTCCACCGCGAGTCGCAGGTTGTAGAGGAAGCTCGCGCAGGCGCCGGCGATGGCGCCCGTGCAGCCGACGTTGCCAAGCACGTAGGCGTTCACGAAGTCCGCCGGCATGGTGTTGAGTCCCAGTGGCAGTTGCTTGGCGCTCACCCTGCCGCCGCGCAGCCGCGCCTGGAGCATGCCGCCCGTGCCGTACTGGTCGAGCTGGGCCATGGCGCTGGAGGCGTAGACGGAAATCTCGTCCGGGCGAAGTTTGGTGAGGATGGTGTCCCAGTCGATGCCGATGGACCGCACCGCGTCAGAGGCGCCGACAATGGTGAGCACGAGCCCACGCGGATGGAAACGCGAGGCATAGAGGCTGGCGGGGTCGAAGCCGGTGGGCAATTGGCCGGCGGATTGCACCGGGATCCGCCGATGCGACTCCAGCCGCATTTCCGTGGTACCGCTGGCTTCGATGCGGGTGACGCCACCGTCCTGCGACAGCACCCGCCAGCCGTCCGGCAGGGGATCGGGCAGTTCACTGTTGTGGGTGGTAAACACCAACGGCTGCGTGCCGTCCGGGCCCATTTCAAAATTAAGCTGCACCGACATCCGGTCGCCGTCGAAATACTGCGGTTCGAGCCGGCGGATGAGCGTGTGGTCGAGGATTTGCGCGCGGAAGCGCGCGGCGATGGCGCTGTCGGCGAGGTCTTCGCCAGTGGCCGTCTGGTAGCCGCCGTTGGCGTACTTCACCAGGCCCATCATCGCGGCCAGGGCGCGGAGGGTGTGGTCCTGCTGCGTGGCGGGGAGGCTCTCCAGCACGATACGACGATAGGCATGGTGGCCGGAGGAGCGGCCGGCGGCGCTGACGCCCCCAAAGCCAATGATTACGGGCAGGCTGGTCATCAGCGTCCTTTAGTCAGGGAAATGCATGGCGCGCAGTGTAGGGGCTGGGATCGTCTGCAGCCTTGGCCATCTCCGCCAAAGTACTGGCCATTCCAGTCGCGCACCGGGCAAAATCCCCGCCCATGCGCCTCGCCTTTGTGCTCACCAACCAGATGCTCGCCGCCGGCACCTTGCTGCCGGTGGAAATGTGGCAGGCCGCGGCCGGCACCGCGCGCGGCCGGCACCGCGCGCCCCGCAAGATTGAAGTCCAGATGCTCTCGGCCGACGGCCGGCCGGTCTCGACCCAGGCCGGCGTGCCGCTGGCGCCCACCATGACGCTCGACGAGGCGGGACCTTTCGAAGTGATCTACCTGCCCGCGCTGTGGCGCAATCCCCGCCCGGTGCTGGCCCGGAGCGCAGCCCTGGTGCCTTGGCTGGTAGCCCAGCACGCCAGCGGGGCGACCATCGCGGCGGTGGGCACGGGGTGCTGCTTCCTGGCCGAAGCGGGACTGCTCGACGGCAAGGCGGCCACCACGCACTGGCATTACTTCGACCGCTTCGCGCGGGACTACCCGGAAGTCAAACTCAAGCGCCAGTTCTTCATCACCCAGGCCGGGCGGCTGTACTGCGCGGGCAGCGTGAACGCGCTCGCGGACGTCACCGTGCACCTCATCGAGCAGTTCTTCGGGCGCAGTGTGGCGGGCCACGTCGAGCGCAATTTCTCCCACGAGATCCGCCGGCCCTACGACCGCTACCGCTACCTCGAAGGCGACGAACTCCAGCACGCCGATGAAACCATCCTCGAAGTGCAGTGGCGCATGCAGCGCGATCTCGATTCGCCGCTGCGCATGGCGGCGCTGGCGGCGGAATGCGGGCTGTCGGCGCGCACGCTCGACCGACGCTTCCGCGAAGCCACCGGCCGTTCGCCGCTGGCGTGGCTGCAGGACTTGCGGATCCGTGCTGCAAAGGCGCTGCTGGAGGAGACCAATCTCTCGGTGAAGGAAATCGCCTTCCGCGTGGGCTACCAGGACCAGGGCCACTTCGCGCGGCTCTTCACGCGGGTGATGACGATAGGGCCGGGCGAGTATCGCCACACGGTGCGGGCCAAGGTGTTCTCGCTGCGCCTACCCGCTGCGGATAACATGCCGGCACCCAGAGAGGAGCACGAGAGATGAGCGGACCCCGCTACCTTGGATTCGATACCCTGAGCCTGCATGCCGGACAACGTCCGGATGCGCAAACCGGCAGCCGTGCTGCCCCCATCTATCAGACCACCTCATTCGTCTTCGACGATGCCGAGCGCGCTGCGGGTTTGTTCGCGCAATCGCGCGCCGGTTATGTGTATTCGCGCGTCGCCAATCCCACCGTGAGCGTGCTCGAGGAACGCGTGGCGGCGCTGGAAGGCGGCGTGGGCGCGGTGGCCACCGCCAGCGGCATGGCCGCCATCCACCTCGCGCTCGCGACCCTCACGGGACAAGGCGCGCACATCGTGTCGTCGCGCGCGCTGTACGGCGGCACGCACAACCTGCTCGCCTACACGCTGCCGCGCTTTGGCGTCAACAGCACGCTGGTGGACCCGCGTGATCCCGCGGCCTTCGCCGCCGCCATCCGACCCGCAACCAAAGTGATTTTCGCCGAGACCATCGGCAATCCCGGTGGCGAAGTGCTCGACATCCCGGCCGTGGCCGCCATCGCGCACGCCGCAGGCCTCCCGTTGGTCATCGACGCCACCCTCACCACGCCGTGGCTCTCGCAGCCCCTCGCGCTGGGCGCGGACATCGTGGTGCATTCGCTCACCAAGTTCATCGGCGGCCACGGCATCGCCATTGGCGGCGCGGTAATCGACGGCGGGCGCTTCGACTGGGAAGCCTCGGGGCGCTTCCCGCAGATCACCGAACGCGACATGGGTCTGAACGAACTCGACTTCGCGGAGGACTTCGGCCCCGCCGCATTCATCCTGCGGGCGCGGCTCGAAGGCTTGCGCGACTTCGGCGCCTGCCTGGCACCGGGTAACGCCTTCTACCTCTTGCAGGGCCTGGAAACCTTGCCGCTCCGCATGCGCCAGCACGTGGCGAACGCGCAGGCCATCGCCGAGTACCTCGCGGCCAATCCTGCAGTGGAGCAGGTGACTTACGCTGGCCTGCCCAGCCACCCGGATTACGCGCTGGCCCAGCGCCTGATGCCGCGCGGCAGCGGTGCGGTGTTCAGCTTCATCCTGCAAGGCGGCCGTGCGGCAGGGCGTAAGTTCATCGATTCGCTGGCGCTGTTCTCGCACCTCGCCAACGTAGGCGACGCGAAGTCGCTGGTGATCCACCCCGCCAGCACCACGCATGCGCGACTCGACGCCGCGGCGCTTGAACGCGCCGGCATTGCGGAAGGCATGGTCCGCTTGTCCATTGGGCTCGAAGACACCCAGGATCTCATCGACGATCTGGCGCGCGCGCTCGGCGTGTCGCAGAAATAGGGGGCGACGATGGAACTCACCTACCAAGGTGCGCGCACCTTCATCCAGACGGCCGGTTACGAGATTGATCCCGCCAGGCCGAGCGTGTGCTTCGTGCACGGCGCGGGCATGGACCACGCGGTTTGGACCTTGTTCGTACGCTGGTTCAGTCGCAACGGCTATAACGCGCTCGCGCCGGATCTGCGTGGCCACGGGCGCTCGCACGGCACGGCGCTGACCAGCATCGAAGGCATGGCCGAGTGGCTGCTGGGTTTGCTGGACGAGATCGGCATCGAAAGCACCGGGCTTGCGGGCCACAGCATGGGAGCGCTGCTCTCCCTGCAAGCTGCCGCCACCGGCGGCGCGGCCGTGCGCAAGCTCGCGTTGCTCGGCTTTGGCTATCCCATGGCGGTGGGTGCGCCGCTGCTCGATGCCGCTGCTGCCAACGACCCCGTCGCCGTGGACATGATGACCCTCTGGGGCCACGACCAACTGGCACAGATTGGCGGCCACCAGATCCCGGGCTTGTCGATCACCACCGTCACGCGTCGCCGGCTCGAAGCCGCCCGCCCCGGCGTACTGTTCGCGGATCTCAATGCCTGCCACACCTATGCCGGCGGTGAAGCCGCGGCGGCGGCGGTGCAGTGTCCGGTGAGTTTGATCCTGGGCGATCGTGATCGCATGACGCCGGTGCGCGGCGCGCGCGAGTTCGCCAAGTCCCTGCCCAAGACGAGCATCGAGATGATCCCTGGCTGCGGCCACGGGATGATGGAAGAAAAGCCGGAGCAGACGCACAAGGCGCTGGTGAAAGCGCTGGGCGTTTGAAAGGGACGCCGAGAGAGAGGTTATCCTTGGGTAGACACCCTGGTATCTCCCTGAATCACCATGATCCGCCTTAAGAGGCTTTGGCAGCCGCAAAAACTGTTTTTCATGCCCAATCAAGTCCGCGCTGCGTAACCAAACTCATCGAGGAACCTCCGGGCGCATGAAGGCGCCCGGTGTTGAGCGGGGTCAGTCGCATTAAAGGACGGATTCATGGATCAGGATGGTCCTCATGGCATCTGGTTCCGAAGACAGCTACTCGGCACTAATGGGTGCTTGAGTCTTCGACAAGACTCGTGTTCTTCGCTTTTTCCTTTACTCAGAGACCCGCTTCCTCCGCCCCGCCTTACGCGCCTTCAAGGTGCTCCGCTCCGCCACGAAGTGCAGCGGGTCTTCGATCGGCGCGGGCCTTACGCAGCCCCAGCCGAGTTCCTGGTCCTGCACGTAGCGCTTGCCCAGCTGCCAGGCGATCTGCGCGCGGGCGAGTTCAAGCCCGAGGTAGAACGCATGCGGGGCGTCGTGCTCCACGCCCAGTTGCGGATAGAGTTCGTACGGATCAAGCGCCGAGCGCAGGCCGTCGCGGTTGTAGATCTGGATGCCTTCGGCGGTGACTTCGATGCGGAAGTTGGCGTCCTTCACCTGAGCTGCGGTGTCTTGCACTTCGGCCAGCGTGTAGGGGAAGGGCTTGCGTTCGTGCAGGGCCATCAGGCCTTCGTGCACATGGCGCGGCGGCATGTCGTCTTCACGCGCGGCATGGAGCACGCGGCGCGCGAGTTCGAGTTCGCGCACGACGCTGCGGCAATGGCCACTGACTTCCGTGGTGAGCACGGCGCCGATCTTCAATTCCGAGCAGATGCCGAGCAGCAGGGTGTTGAGGCCGAGGGTGTCGGCATGCGTAAGTTCGGAAAGGTTGCCGATGCCCATCAGCATCGGCGCGTCGGGATGGCGTTGCCGCAGGTCGCGGTAGCGGAGGATCGACTCCGTGAGGCCGTGGTGGATGGGGTCCAGAATGGCGTCGGCAAAGAACGGTTTGCCGCGCGCGGTCATCGCCTCGATGGCGCGACTCAGGGAGTCCATGTCGCGCGGGTCGCGGCCGATGAGGATGGGGGTCACCGGATAGCGGTCGGCAATCCACAAGGTGTCTTCGCTCAGGCTGAAGAGGTAGTCCGCGCCAGCCGCCGCGCCAGCCACCAGATCTTCCTCGCGCAGCGAGTCCACGCTCACCGCGTAGTCGGCATCCTTGAGCGCCCGCACCATCGGCGTGAGCTTGGGGAAGGGCACGTCGGGCAGGCAACCGAGGTCGATGACGTCCGCGCCGTCGGCCCGATAGCGGGCGGCACGCGCCAGCAAGGTGTCGATGTCGATGTGCGGCGCATCCACGATTTCGCCAAAGATGAGGATGTCGTGGCGGGTGAGGTCGCGTTTCCGCGCCTTGCCGCCGAAGTGGGCGGGGAGATCTTTCAGCTCTTCCGGCCCGCGCTCGAAGGGCACATCGAAGTAACTCGTGAGGAGGCTCAAGTCCCCGCGGCAGCGACCCGGCACAATGACCCGGTCGATGCCATCGAGCGTGCCCAGTCGACGCTGGATGAAATCCACCGTCATGAGCGCCGCTACGGTAATCCCCAGCGTCCGCACCTCATAGGTGAAGGGGCAGGGCGTCAGCTCCGAAAGTACCCGGGAAAGGTTTTTCCCGGCAAGCTTGCCAGTGAGGAACAGGAGATGCGGGACGGCGCCCGACGCGGCTGGCATGGACGTTGAAGTACCGGCGGTGAGCGGAGAGTGGCCGGATGGTACGTTGAAAGCCCCAATTGAAACAGCCGCGCGCCGGGACTGGACGGTGCGCGCAAATGGCCCTGTAGCCCGTGGATTTGCCATGCAAGACACACTTCCAATCGAGCCCTGGCTGTACCCGCCCATCGAGCCTTACCGGATCGGCACACTCGCGGTTTCGGCGCTGCACACGCTGTATTACGAGGAAAGCGGCAACCCGCTGGGCAAGCCCGTGGTGTTCCTCCACGGGGGGCCCGGCGGTGGCACTACGCCCCGGATGCGGCGCTTCTTCGATCCGGCCGCCTACCGCATCGTGCTCCTGGACCAACGCGGCTGCGGGCGCTCCACGCCACACGCCTGCCTGGAGGACAACACCACGTGGGCGCTGGTGGCCGACATCGAACACCTGCGTGAGACGCTGGAGGTCGAGCGCTGGATGGTGTTCGGCGGGTCCTGGGGTTCCACCCTGGCGTTGACCTACGCCATCACCCACCCGGACCGGGTGACCGAACTGGTGCTGCGCGGGATTTTTACCCTGCGTCGGCAGGAAATCGAGTGGTTCTACCAGCGGGGCGCCTCGGCGCTTTTCCCGGATGCCTGGGAGCAGTACCTCGCGGTGATCCCGGACGCCGAACGTGGTGACCTCATGCGCGCCTACCACGCGCGCCTTACGTCCGGAAGCAGCGTCACCCAGTTGCGGGCGGCCAAGGCCTGGAGCCGCTGGGAAGCGGCCACCAGTCACCTGTACGTGGACGCGGCCCAGCTCGATGCTTTCGGAGCGGACGCCTTCGCACTGGCCTTCGCCCGGATCGAAGCCCATTACTTCGTGAACGCGGGCTTTTTCGAAAGCGACAGCTACCTGCTGGATAACGTCGGCAAGATTCGCCACCTGCCGGGGGTGATCGTTCAGGGCCGTTACGACGTGGTCTGCCCCATGGAAACCGCCTGGGCGCTGCATCGACTCTGGCCGGAGGCGGATCTCGTGGTGGTGTCGGACGCTGGTCATGCCGGCTTCGAGCCGGGTATCGCCAGGGCGTTGGTAGCGGCGACCGACCGGTTCCGACCCGCCTGAGGCGCCAGGTAGTCGCGTAATGCTGCGAGACAGCATGGAGTTCCTTGCCCATGACCGGATCGTGGACTAGGTTTGCAGGGGGACATTTTCCGAAATCGCCAAACAGGGGGACTGCCATGTTCGAGTTCGATCAGGATGCTGTTGACGCCTTGCTGGTGGACAGTGCAAAGTTCCGGCACCTTTACGCCAAGTATTCGGCGCTCAAGGCCCGGATCAGTGACGGCAACGCGCGACAAGCCGCCATCGAACCGCTGGACCTTGAAGGTCTAAAGAAGAACAAGCTCCAACTAAAAGACCGCATGGCCGGGATGATCAAGGAATTCCGCGACGTTCCGGCCTAAGAGTTCCCCATAAAAACGACAACACCACACCATTGCAATGCCCAAAGCCGGCCCGGAGTTAATCCAGGCCGGCACCTTTTACACCTTCTCCCCTGCTTGCCGTCCTGACTGAATCCCCCGGCGCCGGCCTATTGCGGTCACGCCCACCCCCGCCGCATCAAGGCGCGGCGTCCTACCGTTTGCCTGCCCGTCGCAAATTCCCAACAATACGGTCCGTTCCGTAATTCGAGCCTGCGCGATGAATCCCCAGTTCCTCAAGGTGACCCGCGAAGACAACCTGCTTTGCGTGCTGATTAATCGCCCCGAAAAGCGCAATGCGCTTTCGCAGGCTGTCCTGAATGAAATCCGCGATGTTTTCAAGGCGCATGCCGCCGACCAGACCCTGGTGGCCGCCACGATCACCGGCGCCGGCGAACGCTGTTTCGCCGCCGGCGGGGATCTCAAGGAATTCGACAGCCTGCGCGAGCGCGCGGCCATCGAGCAGATGACGCTGAACTCAGCCGATGCGCTGGACGCCCTGCGTAATTTCCCCGTGCCGGTGATAGGCCTGCTCAACGGCGATGCCATCGGTGGCGGCGCTGAACTTGCGGTGGCTTGCGACATGCGGGTGTTCGCCAGCCATTCGAAGATGGCATTCGTGCAGGGCACGCTCTGCATCTCGCCGGCGTGGGGCGGCGGTGCCGACCTCATCCGCATTGTCGGCGGCAGCCAGGCTCTCAAGCTGCTGTCCCGCGCTGATTTCCTTGATGCCGACGCCGCCCGGCAGGTGGGCCTTGCCGACGCCATTGCCGAAGCGGGACGTCCGTTTACCGAATGGACCTTGGAATTCCTGGCACCCATCAAGGCCCGCAAGCCGCAAGTGATGCGCGCCTTCAAGGCCATGGTGATGACCAGCCGTAGCGGTGATGCTGCGGCACTGCGCGCCCAGGAGACCGCCGCCCTGGTGGAAACCTGGAGCCACCCCGACCACTGGGCCGCTGCCGAAGCCGTCCTCGCCCGCATTGCCGGAGGCAACAAGTGAACAAGCCACAGTTCGACCTGCCCGAGCCCGTAGAGCCCAGCCTGAAGACTCCCTCAGGCATCGAAGTGCCGGAAGTGGCGACCGCCGACATGGTGGACCCCGCGCGTATCGGCGCGCCGGGCGAATATCCCTTCACGCGCGGTATTTTCGAGAATGGCTATCGTGGCCGCCTGTGGACCTTCCGCCAGTACTCGGGCTTCGGCTCGGCGGAAGAAACCAACGCACGTTACAAGTTCCTGATCAACCAGGGCCAGACGGGCTTGTCCGTCGCCCTCGACCTGCCCACCCAATGCGGCTACGACCCGACCGATCCCATGGCGAGCTCCGAAGTGGGCAAGGTGGGCGTGCCCATCGCCACCCTGGCGGACGCCGAAATCCTGTTCGACGGCCTGGATCTCGCCAAGCTCTCCACCTCGTTCACCATCAATGGCACGGCGGCGATCATCTATGCGATGTACCTCGCGGTCGCTGACCAGCGCGGCATCCCGCGCGCCAAGCTTACCGGCACGATCCAGAACGACATCCTCAAGGAGTACGTGGCACGCGGCACCTGGATTTTCCCGGTGCGGCCATCGATGCGCCTCATCGCCGATACGGTGCTGTATTCCAACGAGCAGACCCCGCGCTTCAATCCCATCAGCATCGCTGGCGCGCATGTACGCGACGCGGGCTGCACGGCGGTGGAGGAAATGGCCTACACGCTCGCCAACGCCTTTGCCTACGTGGAGGAACTGGTGCGACGGGGTGGCGATCCGAACGCCTTCGCCAAGCGGCTGTCCTTCTTCTTCTACGTGCACATGGATTTCTTCGAGGAGATCTGCAAGTTCCGCGCGGCGCGGCGCTTCTGGGCAAAGCAGCTGAAGGAACGCTACGGCGTGACGGACGACAAGGCGCTGATGTTCCGCTTCGGCGTGGTCTGCGGCGGTTCGTCACTCACCGCCGAGCAGCCCTTGAACAACATCGTGCGCGTAGGCATCGAGAACATGGCCGCCGTGCTCGGCGGCGCGCAGTCGATCTTCACCTGCGCCTTCGACGAAGCCTTCCAGATCCCCACCGAAACCAGCGCGGAAATCGCGCTGCGCACCCAGCAGATCGTGGCCTACGAAAGCGGCATCGCCCGCACCGTGGATCCGCTGGGGGGCAGCTACTTCGTGGAGTGGCTGACCGATCGCATGGAAACGGAAATGGAAAAAGTCATGCAGGAAATCGACGACTACGGCGGCACCGTGCGCGCGATCGAGGACGGTTACCTGCAGATGCGCATCGCGCGCCGGGCGTTTGAACGCAAGCTCGACACCGACAATGGCGAGCGCGTGGTGGTGGGCGTGAACCACTTCCGCCACGACGCCGACGATCGCAACGAACTGGGCGAAGTCTTCCGCGTGAACCCGGAAGCGCGGGCGACGGTGCTTGAACGCTACCACCGCGTGAAGGCCACCCGCGACCAGGCGGCCGTCGAGCGCACCCTCGCGGCGCTGGCTACGGCGGCCGCGACGGACGATGTGAACCTGATGCCGCTGCTGGTCGACTGTTGCCACGCCTATGCCACCGTGGGCGAAATGGTGGACACGCTGAAGCGCGAATGGGGCGAATTCGAGGAGCCGGTGCGGCTGTAGCCCGCACCGAAACAGAGGTAGCTATGAGTCTTGCCGGGAAAAGAATCCTGATTGCCAAGCCCGGCCTCGATGGCCACGACGTGGGCGCCAAGATCATCGCCCTCGCGCTGCGCGACGCCGGGGCCGAAGTCATCTACACGGGGCTGCGCAAATCGCCCGAATACATCGCCCGCGTGGCGGTGGAGGAAGACGTGGACGCCGTGGGCCTGTCTATCCTCTCCGGCAGCCACGTGGATCTGGTCCGCGAGACCGTGCGCCACCTGCGCGAAGCCCAGGGCGGCAATATCAAGCTCTTCGTGGGCGGCACCATCCCGCAGGAAGACAACGCGGCGCTGCTTGAGGCCGGGGCCGCTGGCATCTTCAACGCCAGCCAGCGCATCGAGGACGTGGTGGCGGCCATGGACCACCATCTCTCCGGCGCCTGACGTGCACGGCCTGCTCGACTCCTCACAGCGCCGCGCGCTGGCGCGGGAAATCTCCCGGCTCGCGTCCGCCAGTGCCGCTACCGTGCTGAACGCAGCGCCCAGCGACCCGGTGCCGCCATCCCGGCGCATCGGCTTCACCGGACCGCCGGGCGTCGGCAAGAGCACTCTGGTCGGCAAGCTGGTGGAACGCGCCGCCGCGCGCGACACCAGCGTGGGGGTCCTGGCCATCGATCCGGCGAGTCCCTACAGCAAGGGCGCCATCCTCGGTGACCGCATCCGCATGGAGGCCGCCTCGGGCGATCCGCGCGTGTTCATGCGGTCGGTCTCCAGCCGGGATTCCCAGGACGGCATGTGCAACAACGTTGCCGACATCCTGTGCGCGATGGAAGCCTACGGTTTTGATCAAATCGTGCTGGAAACTGTCGGCGTGGGGCAGGCGGAACACGCCGTGAAGGCGCTGGTGGATACCGTCGTGCTGCTGATGCAGCCCGAAACGGGCGACGCCATCCAGGCGCTGAAGGCAGGTATCCTCGAAGTGGCCGACCTCATCGTGGTGTCGAAGAGCGATCTCCACGGCGCGGCGCGGATGCGCGAAGTGCTGGCCTCCACGGTGCGCTTCGGTACCCAGCGCGCGGCGAACTGGACGGTGCCGGTGCTGTGCGTGTCGGTGGAATCCGGCAAGGGCCTGGATGAACTGGAAGAAGCGCTCGGCGCGCATGCCCGGAAGGTGGCCGCCAACCGCGAGCCAGCCGTGACGCAGCGCCGCCGCGCCACCTACCGCGTGCAGGATCTGGTGCTGCGGCGGCTGGACGAACAACTGGCGTCGCTGGAGCCCGCGGCCTACGACCTGCCGGTCGCGGCGCTCTACCAGCGGGTGCTGGCCGGGCTCGGCGAGATCTGAATCCACGGCAGGCAGGAGGGCAGCGCATGAAACTCCAGCAGCTTCGCTACATCTGGGAAGTCGCTCGCCACGACCTCAACGTCTCGGCCACGGCCGCATGGCTCTATACCTCGCAGCCAGGCGTGAGCAAGCAGATCCGCATGCTGGAAGACGAGCTTGGCGTGCAGGTCTTCCTGCGCAGCGGCAAGCAGCTCACCACCATCACCCCGGCGGGCGAAGCCATCATCACCCTGGCGGGCAAGATCCTGGGCGAGGTGGACAACATCAAGCGCATCGCGCGCGAATTCAGCGACCAGAAGCGCGGCACCCTGTCCATCGCCACCACCCACACCCAGGCCCGCTACGTGCTGCCGCCCATCATCCGCGTGTTCGCGGATCGCTACCCGGAAGTCATCCTGCACATGCACCAGGGTTCGCCGATGCAGATTGCCGAGCTGGCCTCGCGCCACGACGTGGATTTCGCCATCGCCACCGAAGCCCTCGAGCTCTTTGACAACCTCATCATGCTGCCTTGCTACCGCTGGAACCGGTCGGTCATCGTGCCGACCGGCCATCCGCTGACCCAGGTGCAGCCACTCACCCTGGAAGCCGTGGTGGCCTATCCGCTGGTCACCTATGTGTTTGGGTTCACGGGACGCTCGCAGCTCGATGAAGCCTTCCGCACGCAAGGGCTCTCGCCCAGGGTGGTGTTCACCGCGACCGACGCGGACGTCATCAAGACCTACGTGCGGCTTGGCATGGGCGTAGGCATCGTGGCGACCCTCGCCTACGAGCCCACGCAGGACCACGGCCTCGTGGCCCTCGACGCCAGCCACCTCTTTGCCAGCAGCATCACCAGGATTGGCTTCAGCCGGAACACGCTGCTGCGCGGCTACATGTACGAGTTCATCCGGCTCTTCGCCCCGCACCTCACGCGTGAAGTGGTGGATCTGGCCGCCCAGACCCCGGACAAGGAGGCGCTGGAAGACCTGGTGCGCGGAATAGAACTCCCCACCTACTGAGCCGGCCGGGCCTCCAGCACTGCGTGGACGAATTTCAGGTGGACGGTGTAGCGCGTTGACTCGTCGCCTTGGCGCACCTGCGGCAGGTGCTGCCGTCGAGCTTACGTTTCTGGATGAATGTAATGTGCATCGGCGTGTCTTTTTGACGTGGACAACGCCAGCCCAAATGCATGGCGTCCAAAAAGATCGATTGGGGCTAGTCTTATAGTCGGAGCTGCCGTCCCGCACGCCGTGCGGGCCCGCAGCGGAGACGCAGGCCATGAGCACAGCGACCTACACCACCCTTATTACCGCCGAGGAACTGAAGACGCTGCCCGGCGCGCGTATCGTGGACTGTCGCTACGACCTCACCGACCACGCGCGCGGCGCCGTGGCCTGGCGTGGGGCACACATCCCGGGCGCGGCCTACGCGCACTTGTCCGAAGACCTGAGCGGTCCGCCCTTGACCGACGACGGCCGCCATCCCCTGCCGGGCGCCGCGCACTTGCGCGCGGTGTTCGGCCGGCTCGGCATCGCGCCCGGGCAGCAGGTGGTGTGCTACGACGACATGGGCGGGGCGCTGGCAGCGGCACGCCTGTGGTGGCTGGTGCGCTACATGGGGCACCACGCGGTGGCGGTGCTGGATGGGGGCTGGCAGGCCTGGCGCGCCAGCGGCGGGCCGCTGGAAATGCAGGCGCCGCAGATCACCCCCCGCGTTTTCGACGGCGAGCCGGCCGAGGGCCGCCGGGTGCTGCTGGCGGAGGTTGAACGCCTCGGGGAAGTACTCGTCGATGCCCGCGATGCCGCCCGCTACCGCGGCGAAGTCGAACCCATCGACCCGTGTGCCGGCCACATTCCCGGGGCGCGCAACCATTCGTTCAAGCTCAACCTCAGTGCCGACGGTTACTTCCTGCCGATTGCCGCTTTGCGGGAGGCTTTCAGTGTGAGTTTGGGTAAACTACCTGACGCCTCGACGGTGCATTACTGCGGGTCGGGGGTGTCCGCCTGTCATAACGTGCTTGCCCAGGTCCATGCCGGGTTGCCAGAACCTCGTCTCTACGCTGGCTCGTGGAGCGAATGGTGTCGCGACCCCCGGCGGCCGGCTGCCAGCAATGCATAAGGAACCCAGCATGGAAGGCATTCGCCGCATGAAATCGTCCAGACTGTTGCCGGCCCTGCGGGTGTGTCTTGGCGTCTTCCTTGGGTCGCTCTGCCTTGCCGCGCAGGCCGAGCCGCAGGACATCATTTTCGTCTTCGATAATTCGGGCAGCATGCGTAAGTCCGATCCGGGCTTCGTCGCCCGCGCCGCCGCCCGTGAATTCCTCGCTTCCCTCACCGGTGATCGCCGCATCGGCGTGCTGGTGTTCGACGACAAGGTCGCCGAGACCGCGACCTTCGACAAACCCGAAGACCTGGCCAAGGCCCTGGATCGGGTGGATTACCGGGGTCGTTTCACCAATAGCCCGGCGGCGGTCGAACGGGCGATGTACGAACTGAAGCAAAACGGTCGGCCCGAGGCCTCCAAGCTCATCGTGTTCATGACCGATGGTATCGTCGATACCGGCAATCCGGCCCTGGACGCCGAGCGCTCGCGCTGGCTGCGCGAAGATCTCACCCGTGAGGCGGCCAGCATGCAGGTCCGCATCTTTGGCATGGCCTTCACGGAATCCGCCGACATCCAGCTCATGCAGGCGCTCTCCAGCGCCACGGGCGCCACCTTCGAGCGCGCCTATACCCCCACCGAACTCCCTGCCGCCTTCACCAAGCTGCATGCCGCCATCGACAACCCGGCCCTGCCCATTGCCCCGGTGGCAGGCAGCGGCGCGCCGGCCACACCGGCGGCCGCACCCATGGCCGAACAGGCCGCCGCGCGCTCGCCCGAGTCCCGCAAGCTGCTGCAACAGATGTCCCCCGAGGACCGTGGTGCGCTGGAGCAAATGGCGCGCGAAACCGGCACGTCGCTGGAGCAACTGCTGAAGGAATTCTCTGCCGGCCAGAAAATCCCGCCCAGTGATCTCAAGGGCGAAGTGGTCGTGCCACCCGCCGCAGCCACCCCCGCCATTGCACCGCCGTCGGTACCCAAATCCTCGCTGCCGCTCATCCTCGGCTCCGTGGTCCTGGCGGCCGGTGGCGCCGGCGCGTTCTTCTTCCTGCGCAAGCGCGGCAGCGGGTCCCCCAAAGCGGCCAGTGGTGGCACTGCGTCGGTGGCCCCAGTCCGCCAGGCGCCGGTCCAGATCCCGGAAGCCTGGCTCATCGACATCGACGGCCACGCCGGGCTGCCACCGCACCGGCTGTCCGACAAGCCCCTGATGGTGGGCCGTATCGCGGGCACCGATACCGACTTCACCGATCACTACGTGGTGGACAAGGCCACCATCGGCCGGCGCCATGCCGTGATCCGGTATCGCGACGGCGGCTTCTGGCTCATCGAGCAGGGCAGCGTCAACGGTACGTTCATCAATGGCGTGAAGGTGACCGGCGAGCAGCAGCTGCGCAACAGCGACCGCATCCGCTTCCATAAATTCGATTTTGAATTCCAGCTGCCTGGCGGATCGAGCGCCGAAGGCACGATCGTGGGCGCGAAGCTCGACCAGACGATCATGGCCTCGGTCAACGAGACCCTGGTGGCAGCGTCGGCTACGGCGCTGGGGGGCGGCACCGTGACGGCACCGCCACCGGCGTCGCCCCAGCCTCCGCTGCAGATGTCGACGGTCGTGCAGAAGCTCCCGCTGCGTTCCAACGCGGACAAGACGCCTCCAGTCACTCCGGCAGCGGCGCCGCCGCTCCGTCCCATCGAGGATAAAGCCCCCCAGCTGCGGCCCATCGAAGACAAGGCCCCGCCGCTCCGTCCGCTGGAGGACAAACCTCCGCAGCTGCGTCCCCTGGAAGACAAGGCGCCCGCGCTCCGTCCCCTCGACGAGAAGCCGGCCCTGCGCCCGCAGCAGGAGGCGCTGCCCGCAGCGGCTACGGCGCCGGATCCCGACAGCATCGGGATGTTCGACGAAGACGACATGACCGGCATGGCGTCGGCGGGCAGCCCGACGCAAGAGGCCGCGCAGACCCCGGCTCAGGACTTCGATCTCCTCGGCGAAACCGTCCACCGGACAATGTCCATGCCGGAGTTGACAATGGCGATCGATCCGCTGGGTGAAACCTTCATCCGCCCCGACGCCGACGCCCCGACGCCCGCCGCTGCGTCGGACGCCAACGCCGACGCTGACGCGGACGCCAGCGGATTCTTCTCCGATTTCACGATGAACACGCCAGGCTCGACGGCCCTCGAGAGCGGGCTCGATGACGCCGATCTCGTGCCACTCGACATCACCATGCCGCCGCCACCGGCGGAGCAGCGCGCGGAAGAAACCGCCCCCTCGCGTGATTTCTACACGGCCACCACCATCATTCCGGCGGTGCTGCCTTCGGGTCTCATGATGGAGGACACGACGGCCTTCCAGGCGGCGAGCGCGGAGCCGACGCCGGAAGGGCTGGATGACTTTTTCGAAATCGATCCGCCCATCGCGCCTGCTCCGGCGGCACCATTGGCCGCAAGTCTTGCGCGGGTGCCCATGGATAACAGCGACCTGGAAGGTTTCGACATGGAGATGCCGGTGGCCGACCAGCCGGTCCCCGGTGAGATCGAGTTCGAGTACCCGGACGAGGATGAGTCGGCGAGCGGCGAGGCCCCGCTGCGGGAAGACACGGTGGTCCTGCCGAGTTCGCCCCTGACGCGCGGTCGCGGTCACTCGGACTCCTGATCGCCAGCTGACCACACCCGAATCGTGCCCGCCGTCGAGCGTCCTGCGTCGACACCTGCCGCCGCGCCGGCGGGTGTGGACAAGTCCCTTGAACTCCTCGCGCAGCTCCGCGACGGGGCTGCCCATTCCGGCGAGGCCTTGGCCACGCACTTCGGGGTCAGTCGCGCCGCCGTGTGGGAGCGCATCCAGCGCCTGCGTGAGATGGGCGCCGACATTTTCGCTACCAGCGGCAAGGGCTACCAACTCGCCCACCCTTTTGAATTCCTGTCTGCCGAGGCCATCAGCGATCGGCTGGGACCCGCTGCGCGCGCGGTGCTTCAAGCGCCCACGGTCGTCGGCATCACCGATTCCACCAACCAGCGCCTGCTGGAGGCCATTCCTTCGCGGAACATCCACGGTGAAGCCTGGCTTGCCGAATTCCAGACCGCAGGCCGTGGCCGGCGCGGCGATCGCTGGCGGGCGCCGCCGGGGGCTGCCGTGTGCTTGTCGCTGGGCTGGCGTTTTGAAGCCCCACCGCGTGACCTCGGCGCGCTGAGCCTGGTGGTCGGCATTGCCATCGCGCGCGGCCTGCAGCAGGTGGGCGCGCAGGGCGTCAAGCTCAAATGGCCGAACGATCTCTTGCTCGGGGGCCGCAAGCTCGCCGGCATCCTCATCGAAATGCGCTCGGAACTGGGCGGGCCGTGCACGGTGGCGATTGGCGTCGGCATCAACGTGGCGGTGAGCGCGGAGGTCAAGGCGCAAATCGACCAGCCGGTGGCGAGCCTCGCCGATGCCTGCGCGCTGGTGCCCTCTCGCAACGCCGTGGCGGCAGCCGTGCTGGAGTCGTTGGCGGTGACCCTGGAGGAATTCCGGCGCGCAGGATTCGCCGGCTTCGCAGGTGCCTGGCGCGAACTGGACGCACTGGCGGGTCGCGAAGTCACCTTGGGTCTGCCAGACCGCACCGTGCGCGGCCTGGCGCGGGGCGTGGATGCAAATGGCCTCCTGCAAATTGAAACCGACGGTCGACTCGAAGCCTTCATTGCCGGCCATGTGCGCGTCACGGGCGATCCCTGATGCTGCTCATCGACATCGGTAATTCGCGGGTCAAGGTGGGCACGCTTGCCGCCGGCACCGTGATCCCGTGCCCGCCGCGCGGCTGGCGGGGAGAAGATCTTGAAGCGCTGTGGTGCGCGATGCTGGGCCCGCTGGTGCCGAGCGACCGCGTGCTGGTATCGAACGTCGGGGGGCCTGAAATCGCCGATGCACTCAGCGGCTGGCTCAGGCGTGAATGGTCCGTGGCGGTGGAATTCGCCCGCGTGCAGCAGGACTTCGCCGGGCTCCACACGCGCTACGAGTTGCCCGGGAAGCTTGGCGTCGACCGCTGGCTCGCCGCGCTGGCCGGCTTCCACTTGAGCCAGGGCGCGGTGTGCGTGGTCGACGCCGGCACCGCACTCACGGCAGACGTGGTCACTGCGCAAGGCGAACACCTTGGTGGCCTCATCGCGCCGGGCCTCGGCCTGATGGCGCGCAGCCTCACGCAAGGCACGGCACAACTCGTGATCGACACGGTGCAGCCTGTTGCGCGGATCGCCACCAACACGGCGAGCGCGATTTCGCTCGGCTGCTGCGAGGCGGTGGCCGGTTTGCTCCAGCAGTTCGCCGCGCGTCTCGAACGCGAACTCGACGACACCCCCATATGGTGGCTCACCGGTGGCGAGGCGCCCACCGTACTCGCACTTTCCACCTTGCCACTGCAACTCGCGCCCGAGCTCGTGCTCGCAGGCCTGGCGCGTTACGGAGAAGCTGCCCCATGAGAATCCTGGCGCTGCTGTTGCTCGTTGCCAACGTGCTGTTCTTCACCTGGCGCTTCAACGCACAGCTCGAAGACGATCTCGCCGCACGCCACCGTGCGCCGCCCTTGCCGGCCAATGCGCCGGGCCTGACCTTGTTGCGCGAACTGCCGCAGTTGCCGCCAGAGCGGGAGCCGGAAGAGGAGGAATTGATCGCCGGGCTTGCGCCTGCCGAGGGTGATGCCTCCACCAGCCTGGCCACCCGTGCGGCGCCGGGCACCGAGATCCCTGCCACCATCGACACACCCGCTGGCTCGACCGACGGCCCAGGTGCTGGTTCAGGTGCACCGACCGCCGCGCCCGGTGAAGCCGCCAACGCCTCTCCATCGACACCACCCACCGCCGCGCCAGCGGGCGAGGAGCCTGCGGGCGGCACGGACTCAGCGCCCGCGCCCGTGGCACCAGTGGCAAGCAACGGACCTGACAGCGCTTCGATGGCGAAGGATGCGAGTGCCGAAAGCGTGGCGACTGGAGCGGCACAAGCCAGCGCGGACGCCAGTGCCGTAACGACTTCGGACAGCGCCGGGAAGCCTGCGCCGGTAGCGGCGGTGGAGGGCGGCGCGGCCGGTGCCGGAAGCCCGCTGGCTACGGCAGCGAAAACCACGACTCCCGCCGCGAGCGCCACGACGGAATTGGCTCAGAGCGTGGGCAAGTCCGCGCAAGCGCAACGGGTGCCGTCCGGGGTATGCCTGCGCGCTGGACCCTTCGCGCGGGACGCCGACGCGGCGAGGCTCAAGGCCTGGTTGTCCGCGCGCAGCGCCCACCTCGTAAGCCGGCAGGAAGGCGCGTCGCAGAAGCCCCTCTTCGGCATTTACCTCGAGCCCCGGTCAGCCAACGAGAAGGAAGAAAACCTGCGCGATCTCGCCCGCCGCGGCGTGCGCGACTACCTGCCGGTGCAACGTTCCGGCATGGCGCACGCGATTTCCCTGGGCGTGTTCAGCACACAGGAAAACGTAAATCGGCGCCTCGCGGAAATCGAGCGCCAGGGCTATCGCCCCATCGTCGTTCCGCGCCGCGATGCCGGCGGCCAGCGCTTCGTGGAAGCCGAACTCGCCGTGGGTTTTGAAGATCCCTCGCGCGTCCCGCAAGACCTCCTCGGCAGCGCCAAGGTGCAGCCCGTGGCCTGCAAACACTGAAGTCCCCTTATTCCCCCGGGCTGCCTTCCGTATACTGCGGCCCCTTCCCGACGACGCCGGATTAGCACAGTGGTAGTGCAGCGGTTTTGTAAACCGAAGGTCGGGGGTTCGAATCCCTCATCCGGCACCAACTGATCTTCCAGGGCCTTCCAGAGAGTTCCAGAAAATCGACTGACCTTCTCTCAGGAACAAGCTTCTGTTGTCTTTTGCGGTCCACGGAGTCTTCGTGGATTCCCGGACTTCGTGGAGGCAACTTTGGGGGCAACTGCGATCCCAGAAGACCAGTTGCCCCCAAGTTGGCAAAACGCTGGTCGACATTGGGGGCAACGATGCCGCTGACAGATACCCGGATCAGGAAGGTCAAACTCCGCGACAAGACGTTCAAGCTCGCGGACGAGCGCGGCCTGTATCTCGAAATCTCGCCAGCCGGCGGGAAGTGGTGGCGACTCAAATATCGCTTCGACAACAAGGAGAAGCGCTTGTCCCTGGGCGTGTATCTGGATGTCGACCTGAAGACCGCCCGAGAACGCCGGGACCAGGCGCGCAAGCTGGTTGCCGCCGGCGTCGACCCCAGCGAGCAGCGCAAGGCAGAAAAGGCGGCGAGGGCCGAGGCCGGTACCAACACCTTTCCTGCCACCTGTCCTACCCCCCGAAACCAGAGCGTAGTCCGAGCCGACCTTGCTGAAGATGCGGTGCACGAGGAAGATTGAGCCATGCAAGACACAAAAGAGCCAACGCTAATCCAACGACTGCAGCCCAGGAATTTCCTGTCTTTTGGACCCGACTTTCCGGGACTGGACCTTCGGAGCTTGAACGTGCTTATCGGGCCCAACGGTAGCGGCAAGTCAAACCTGCTTGAGGCGATCAGTCTGCTACGCGCCGCGCCAAAAGACGCGCCAAAGGAATGGCGGGACGTCACGCGTAAGGGCGGTGGTGTGGCGGAGTGGATATGGAAGGGAGCAAAGAAGGCTGACAAGGCCCGGGTCGAGGCAGTGCTTTCCTACCCAGGCGGTAAACAATCCCTGCGGCACAGGATGGCGTTTCACGCAGTTTCCCAGACTTTTGCGCTTGATGACGAGCAGGTCGAGAACGAAGCTCCCTACGGCCAACAGCAGGAACCCTATTTCTATTATCGATACCAGCACGGTAGCCCCGTGCTGAACACGGTAGGCCACCAGCAGAGACAGCTCGCGCGGGAAACCATCGAGTCAGATCGTTCGATCCTGGCGCAGCGCCGTGATCCCGAAGCCTATCCGGAATTAACGTGGCTGGCGCAAAGCTATGAGGGCATCCGAATCTATCGCGAATGGGCGTTTGGTCGAGGAGCGGTCTTTCGCGAACCTCAGAAGGCCGATATGCGCAACGACACACTGGAGGAAGATTTTTCCAATCTTGGCCTTTTCCTTAACCGATTGAAGACCCGTTTCCCTGCCGCGAAAAAAGCAATTCTTGGTGGCCTGAAGCATCTTTACGACGGGATTCAGGATTTTGATGTCTTCGTGGAAGGCGGCACCGTGCAGGTATTCTTCACCGAAGGCGAATTCTCCATCCCGGCGACAAGACTTTCGGATGGAACGCTACGCTATCTCTGTCTACTGGCCATCCTTTGTGACCCCGATCCTCCGAAGTTGATCTGCATCGAAGAACCCGAACTGGGCTTGCATCCAGACATTCTCCCCAATGTGGCAGAACTGATTATGGCTGCCTCAGAACGAACGCAAGTTATTGTCACCACTCACTCCGACATCCTGGTAGATGCCATGACAGAGAGACCGGAGTCTGTTGTCGTCTGCGCCAAGGAAGAAGGCCAGACGCAGATGGAACGCTTGAAGTCCGCAGACCTTGAAGAATGGCTGAAGAAATACCGGTTGGGGCAACTCTGGACCAAAGGCGAAATTGGCGGGACGCGTTGGTGAGTGCGCATCTTTACATTGAGGGCGGGGAATCGAAGACAGATCAGATTCGCTGTCGTGAAGGCTTTCGAAAGCTTCTAGAGAGGCTTGGCTATGCCGAGCAAAAGCGGATGCCACGCCTGAGCGCATGCGGGGGACGGGGCGCTGCATTCGATGACTTCAAGACAGCGCACAGAACCGCGAACGGAGGACATTTCGTTGCCCTGCTCATCGATAGCGAGGACCCCGTAGCTGATATCGAAAGCACGTGGACGCACCTGAAACATCGCGATAATTGGGTCAAGCCAGCGGGCGCGAGCGACGAACAGGTGCTCTTCATGGCAACTTGCATGGAAACGTGGATCGTGGCCGACCGAGAGACATTGCAGAGTCACTACGGACACGACCTCCAGGTGAGCGCGCTGCCTCCAACGCCTGCGTTGGAGAGCAGGTGTCGCGAAGAGGTACACGACAAGCTCGTCCACGCGACGCGCACCTGTTCCAATGCCTATCGAAAAGGAAGGCGTTCTTTTCTGGTTGTCGGTGAGCTGAATCCGGCCGCGCTGGAACCGCTGCTACCCAGCTTTGCGCGGGTGAAGAGGATTCTCAACGCCAAACTCTGATGCCGTGCTCACCAGGGTCTCGACGAAGGAGTCGAAACCTTTACCCGCACCGAAGGCGAGAATGTACTTATGCAGGACGACTGGACGCGACTACAGGCGCACGCGGCGACTGCCAAATGGAGTGAGTGGGCGGTAGCCGCGTTGGTGCCTACCATCGAATGAGCACGAGCTTCATTTCTTCCGGGCTGTGGAATGAACTCACTGGAGCCGCGAGGACTAGTCGAAGGCGATGCTGGGTCGCGGTTGCCTACTTCGGCCAAAATGCTGCCGCTGCCAGCCGGCAGCCACCTAGTGGTGGACGCCAGTGAGGGCGCGGTGAAATCCGGCCAAACTTGTCCTCTAGCGTTGCAGCCATGGTAAAGCGTGGCTTCTGCGTGCTCAGCATTCCAAACCTTCACGCCAAGGTCTTTGTGTACCGCAACGCGGCCGACCGGGGGGGAACCCACGCCCGGTTCAACCTTGGGTGCATGGTCAGTCCGTTCCGCAGGACTACGCAGAGGCGCTTGAGTGGTACCGCAGGGCGGCCCGGGAGGGGCGTGTGACTGCTCAAAGCAAGCTTGGGTTAGCGCAGGAGCGCGGCCGGGGCGTCCCGCAGGACTTGGCCGAGGCACTGAAGTGGTGCCGCAAGGCGGCCGAGCACGGGGATGCCGCCGCTCAATTCAACCTCGGAGTTCTGTACGACAATGGCCGAGGCGTCCCGCAGGACTATGCCGCGGCGCTTGGGTGGTACCGCAAGGCCGCAGAGCAGGGTCTTGCCCAAGCCCAGTTCAACCTTGGGTTCATGTACGCCAACGGCCAAGGCGTCCCGCAGGACTATGCCGCAGCGCTTGGGTGGTACCGCAAGGCGGCCGAGCAAGGATATGCCGCCGCCCAGTTCAACCTTGGGAACCTGTACGGCATCGGCCAAGGCGTCCCGCAGGACTACGCTGAGGCACTTGGGTGGCACCGCAAAGCGGCCGAGCAGGGGCATTCCGCCGCCCAGTACAACCTTGGGGCCCTGTACACCAATGGCCAAGGCGTCCCACAGGACGAGGCCATGGCGCTTGAGTGGTTCCTTCAGGCGGCAGTTCAGGGGCACGCCGACGCCCAGTACAACCTTGGGGTCGCGTGCGCGGAAGGCCAAGGCGTCCCGCAGGACTATGCCGCGGCGCTTGGGTGGTACCGCAAGGCGGCCGAGCAGGGGCATGCCGCCGCCCAGTTCAACCTTGGGGTCGCGTACGCGGTAGGCCAAGGCGCCCTGCAAGACGATGTCGAGGCAACGACCTGGATCCGCAAGGCGGCAGAGCAGGGGGACGTGGAGGCCCTGTTTAGCCTTGGGGCTTTGTACGCGCACGGGGTGGGAGTACCGAAAGACTACGCCGAAGCGTACAAATTTCTCAATCTCGCCGCTGCACGAGGCCGCGAGGAGGCAGGCGCGGCCCGCGATGCTTTGGCCAAGTCAATGAGTCCGGGCCAGATAGCTGAAGCCCAGAAACTGTCGCGCGAGT
>JAYTTZ010000203.1:0-6073 GCA_043744805.1 Gammaproteobacteria bacterium | reverse complement strand
CAGGCCGGGGCGATCTGTGCGTAAGCCCATTCAAGCCAGGGCAGCAGCGCTGCGAGGTCAGACGCCTCGACCGTCGCCCCACCCCAGATGCGCAGGCCTGGCGGCGCGCTGCGGTAACCGTTGATGTCGTAGGCCACGCCTTCGGCCGCCAGCAGGCTGGAAAGCTTTTCCACGGCCTGCGAGCGCGCCTTGCCGTCGAGTTCGAGGAACCAGGGTGCGGTCAGCTTGAGGCAGATTGAAGTGCTGGAACGCAGGGCCGGGTCGGCCACCAGGAATTCGATCCACGGCGTCTTGGCCACCCAGTCCGCAAGGACTCTGAGGTTCTGCTGCGAACGGGCACAAAGCGCGGGCAGGCCGCCCAGGCCATCGGCCCAGCGGAGCGCGTCGAGGTAGTCTTCCACGCAGAGCATGGACGGCGTGTTGATGGTGGCGCCTTCGAACAGCGCTTCGTCGATCTTGCGGTCTTTCGCCAGGCGAAAAATCTTCGGCAGCGGGACGACCGGCTCCCACGTGGTGAGGCGTTCGGCCGCACGCGGGCTGAGGATGATCATGCCGTGTGCGCCTTCGCCGCCCAGCACCTTCTGCCAGGAGTAGGTGACGACGTCGAGCTTGTCCCACGGCAGTTCCATCGCGAAGACGGCGGAAGTGGCGTCGCAAATTGTGAGGCCGGTGCGGTCGGCGGGGATCCAGTCGGCATCGGGCAGGCGGGCACCGGAAGTGGTGCCGTTCCACACAAAGACCACGTCATGGCTGAAATCGACGGCCTTGAGGTCAGGCAGTTCGCCGTAAGCTGCGTTCATCGCGCGGACGCCGGGGAGTTTCAGGCTTTCGGTGATGTCGGCGACCCATTCCTGACCGAAGCTTTCCCAGGCGAGGACGTCGACCGGGCGGGAGCCGAGCAGGCTCCACAGCGCCATTTCCACGGCCCCGGTGTTGGAAGCGGGGACGATACCGATGCGGTAGTCGGCCGGCACGCCGAGGATTCGGCGGGTTTCGTCGATGGCGGACTTCAGCCGCGCCTTGCCTTCCTTCGACCGGTGCGAGCGACCGACCAACGCCCCGGACAGGGCCTCGACGGTCCAACCCGGCCGCTTGGGGCAGGGTCCGGAAGAAAAACAGGGGTTCGCGGGCTTGGCCGCGGGTTTAGGCATCTCTCTATTCATGCGTTTACCATCAGGCTGCTGAGCGAGGCCGCATTCTACTGGGCAACGTCTTTATTGCAACGCAACGGCAAGACCGTTTGGGACCATGGACAGGCTGCGGGCAGCACTGCCCGCACGAAGTCGACAACGATTACCCGGGTCGGGTTTACACGGACCCGACGGCCCGGCATGGTCGAGCCTTCATTCCTCGCATCCCGGAGTCCAAGCCCATGTGGCAGAGCCTGCAGATTTACCACGTGAACGTGAATTGCTCGAACCTCGAACGCTCGTCGGCGTTCTACGCAAGGCTGGGCTTCCGCGAAGCCATCGATCTGCCGGAAGGGCCGCTGGAGGGTCTTGGCCCCATCCCCAGGCGGGGTCGGGCCAAGCTCATGCGCCTCGGGGACGACCCCAAGGGCGCCCTGCTCGACCTGCTTGAATGGACCGAACCGGCCGCCGTCGGCGCGCCCTACCCCCACCTTGCCCACCTCGGCATTGCCCGCCTGTGCCTGCGGGTAAAGGGACTCGACGAGATGGTGGCCATGTTGAAGGCCGCGGGGGTGCGTTTTGTGGAGGCCACGGAAGCCCCGCCCCTCCCCGGCATCAAGCACAAGTTCGTGTGTTTCTACGACCCGGACGGTGCGGTGGTCGAGTTGATGGAGTTCTTCAGGTAAAGGCGGGCATGGGTGGCGCGCCGCGCGAGGGGCGCCGCAAGAGCAGGAAGGCGACAATACAGACGTTGAGGACGTTCCACGCGGTGCCGTTCAGGAAGGCGCCGGTGTAGCTGCCGGTGGCGTCGTAGATGGCCCCGGACATCCAGCCGCCCAATGCCATGCCCAGCAGGGTGGCGGTCACCACCAGGCCAACGCGCGTTCCGGCTTCCGAGGCCGGGAAATACTCACGGATGATGATCGCGTAGGACGGCACGATGCCGCCCTGGAAGAGCCCGAACAGCGCCGAGACAAGATATAGCGACACCAGGCCGTTGGCGGGCAGGAAGAGCAACAGGGCCACGCCCTGCAGGGTCGAGCCGATGATGAGCGTGCGCAGGCCGCCGATGCGGTCGGCGACGAAGCCGGATGCGAGCCTGCTCACGATGCCGCAAGCCAGCATGATCGAGAGCATTTCCGCGCCGCGCGCAGGGCCAAAGCCCAGATCGCCGCACATCGCCACGAGATGCACCTGAGGCATCGACATCGCCACGCAGCAGGCGATGCCGGCCACGCACAGGAGGGCTTGCAGCGCACCGGGCGAGAGGCCGAGATCCCGTGGCGTCAGCGCTGTCCGTGCCACCGTGTTCGGCGGGGCGTAGCCGATGGGTGAGGGCCGGCGCAGGAAGAGCGCGATGGGCAGCATCGTGAGGACGCAGAAGATCCCCATGGCCTGGTAGGCATCGCGCCAGCCATGGGCCTCGACAAGGTACTGGGTGATGCGCGGCCACAGGGCCCCGCCGAGGTAGTTGCCGCTGGCACAGATGGCCACCGCGATCCCGCGCCGCTTGAGGAACCAGTGCGAGATGTCGGCGAGCAGCGGGGAGAACGTCGCCGAGGTCCCCAACATGCCGATGAGCAGGCCCTGGCACAGCGCGAACTGCCAGAGTGAGCCGGCGTGTGCGGCAAGGGTAAAACCAATCAGCTGTGCAATTGCGCCGCCCAGCACCGGCACCATCACGCCGTAGCGATCGACCAGCCGCCCCATCAGGAGGCCGCCCACCGCAAAGCCCAGCATGGTGGCGGTGAACGGGAACGAGGCCGCCGCACGGTCGATGTGGAATTCGGCCTGGAGCGCAGGAAGAATGACCATCACCGCATACATGCCCGCGCCACCGATCGTCATGAGGACGACGGAGGCCGCGAGGCGGAGCCACGCGTAGGGGGATTCGAGGATCTGGGTGGGAGTAGCGGTGTGCATGACCGGCGCGAGACTAGCGCGAAATGGGGGCGGTGTCCCGGGTCGGGGTGCAGGGGTGGAGACGAGTTGTTTCGACGTCCTCCTGACTCCAAATCTCCGCGCTACTTAAATGCGGGGGGACGTTGGTATGCCTCGATTAACGATTGCATGAGAGTTCCTGTGACGCCTAACGCGCCGATGAGCGGCGCCGAAGCACGCAGCGCGGAGGCGTCCGCTCGATTGGCTGGCTAGGCATCGCTTTCTATAGCGCAGCGATGAATTCTTCGGTGGAAACGTCGGCCTGTCGGAGCAAGCCAGACAGTGTTCCAATTTTCATTTCCGAATGCATCGGGATCACGCAGCCTTGGGAGCCGCGCTTTACAACAACATGGCTTCCCCGCTGTCGGACCTTCTCGAATCCAAGTCGTTGAAAGGCTCGCAATGCTTCGGCACCCGAGACCTGCGGAAGCTTAGGCATGCTTTGGAATAGAGAACATTGTGACCAGAGGATGACCTTTCACGGAGAGCGGAAATTCTTCAAGATAGAGCGCCGTGGCCTCTCGAAGATTTTCCAACGCTTCCTCGACACTTTCGCCCTGGGTGGTTGTGCCCGTTTCAGGATTTAACGCAACGAATCCACCTTCATCGGCCGGAGTGAGAACAGCAGTTAGTTCCATGGCATTTATCCGTCTCAGGCTCTTGGTGCCTGGAATGTAAGGAGTGTAATCTTCCGAGGCGGCCTCGCGATGCCTAGCGCGCCGTTGAGCGGCGCCGAAGCACGCAGCGCGGAGGCGTCCTCCCCGAAGCACGCAGCGCGGAGGCGTCCTCGAAGGTTCGATATCGGCACAAGGCTAGATGACGGATTCGCATTTTTTCGTTCCTTCGCTGGTGTATCTCTGACTTCTAACTCTATCTATACGGCCAAAGCGCCGAGATTAATCGCCGCAGATCTGCCGTATAACGGGGTTGACCGGTTGGCAGGTTCTTGTTTTAACAAGACCACGGCAAAGGACCTGCCGTCAAACCTCCGGGAGCCCGGCATGGGATGCCGAACCTCGATTGCTCGACCTGATGCGCGAACGCATCAGGTTGAAGTGACCTGAGTAGGAACTTTGTAGCCAATTCTGATCACGTTAACGCGTCTGCGTCTTCGCAGGTCGGGTTGAATGCTTTGTTGGTTCTTCCCGGTATTGGTCGGCATAGGTGTCGAGAAGCCGACGAATCATTCTCTGGTAGGACGTCTGATTGCGCTCGGCCGCCTCCTTGAAGAAGTCGACGCTGCGACGACTCAAGGAAATAGTGACCTTGACCCCTTCCTCGCCCATCACGAGTTGTTCTGGTGACGGAAGAAAATCACGAATGACTTCTGCCTTGATTGGCTCATTCGTGTACTTGATTTTCTTGCTCATAGATCCGCTTTCCCTTGCGCCAGTATCCGGCGCCAATGATGCGAATCACCTCGTTCCGATAAGTGAAGCGCACGGTGAGGACTCCGCTGACTGCTAATCCAAAACAGTAGAAGCGATCTGCGGATCCGCTGTGCGCGACATCACGGGCGATGACGCGCTTTGAATCAAAAAACGCCTCCTGAACGAGACTGAAACTGACACCATGCTTCTGGTGTAACTACCATACTTCCGTATGGGCGTCATGGCGACAGCGGCAATCTTGCGAAGGTGGGCTTGTCAGCCCGGAGGCGCTGGGAACGCGACTTCATCTGCACGCCCCTTGAGAACGCCTATTTCTTGCCAGCCGTCCCCGGTGACGTGAAAGCGCTCAACGACCTCTCGCGACCGGCGGGTGGTGATACGTTCCTTCGTGAGGGCCTTTTGTGGGCTGCGAATACCGAGCTTGTCCTTGAGCGCCATAGGCGAAGCATGGGCGGGCCGCGCACCGCACGCCAACGCCTGCCCGGTCAGCCTTCCTCGTAGTCGATCTCGAGCAACCGGTAGGTCAACGTTTGGCCGGTCTCGGAATTGAGGACGATGTCGTCGTAGATGCGCTTGCCGAGCAGCGCGCGGGCCAACGGGGAATCGACGCTGATGTCCCCTGCCGCGGCGTTGGTTTCATCGCTGCCGACGATGCGGTAACGCAAGGTGCTGCCGTCGTCCGCTTCGATCTGCACGGTCGCGCCGAAAAACACGCGCGCCAGATCGGTTGGCACCGCATCGATCACGTTGAGGGTGGGCAGGCGCCGCTGCAGGTAGCCCAGCCGCCCATCAATGCTGCGCAGTTCCTTCTTGCGGTACTGGTACTCGGCGTTTTCCGAGCGGTCGCCTTCGGCCGCCGCCGCCGCGAGGTGCTTCACCACCTCGTAGCGGCGCTCCCACAACGCTTTGACTTCGGCTTCCAGCACGCGATAGCCGGTGGCGGTGATGTAAGGCGAAGACGAGGGTCGGGGCGGGCGCCAGCGGGTCATGGCCGGAGTATAGGCGGCTCAGTGGAAGTCCCGTGAGCCGGTGCCGAGCCGACCCAGCAAGGGCGTGAGATCCTGCAACTGCTCCGCCAGCACGTGCACCACCGCGCCGTCGCGCTGCACCTTGCCGCGCAGTCCCAGCAGCCGCGCGCCCAGCACTTCGCGTCGCTGCGTCTCTACCAGCGACGACCACACGATGAGGTTGAGCACGCCGGTCTCGTCTTCCAGCGTGATGAACACCACGCCGGTCGCCGTGCCGGGGCGCTGGCGCATGGTCACGAGTCCGGCGGCCTCCACGCGCTGGCCGTGGCGCCCTTGCTGGACTTCGAAGGCCGTGGCGTAGCCGAGGGTGTGCAGGCGCGTGCGCAGAAGTTCGAGCGGATGGGTCTCCAGCGAAAAACCCAGCAGATTGTAGTCGGCGATGACGTCCTCGCCCGCAGTGGGCTTGCGCAGCAGTGGCGCGCCCTCGCGGATGCGGACTTCCGGCATCAGTGGCAGCGGCGCTTCCTTGCCCAGCGCCGCCCACTGCGCGCGATGGCGATCGCCGGCCAGGGCGCCGAGCGCCCCGGCCTGCGCGAGGAGCCGCAGTTCGCGCCGATCAAGGCTTGCGCGATGGCCCAGCGCC
>JAYTTZ010000202.1:0-1590 GCA_043744805.1 Gammaproteobacteria bacterium | reverse complement strand
TTGAGCAGGGTCGAGAACAGCGCATCGGGGTCCACAGGCTTGGCGATGAAATCACTCATCCCCGCAGCCGCGCAATGCTGCCGGTCTTCGACAAAGGTGTTGGCTGTCATGGCCAAGATGGGCGTCGTGGCGCGGCCGGGCAGTGCGTGGATCGCGCGCGTCGCGTCCAGGCCATTCATCCCGGGCATTTGAACGTCCATCAGTATCAGGTCGTAATCCCAGGCGCGGGCCCGCGCCACCGCCTGCAGTCCATCGACCGCCAGGTCGACTTTCAGGCCCGCGTACTCCAACATCGCTTGCGCCACCTCGCGGTTGATCGGTTCGTCGTCGGCCAGCAGCACGCGCGCCCCTTGGTGGGCTTGTCGCAGCAGCGACTCCGCGTCCTCGCGCAGCGGCACCGTTGCTGCATCGCTTTGGCCGCGCTGCAGCCGCGCCGTGAACCAGAAGCGGCTGCCTTCGCCGGGGTGGCTGTCAACCCCGGTCTCGCCGCCCATCAGTTGCGCGATCCGGCGGCTGATGGCCAGGCCCAGGCCGGTGCCGCCGTATTGGCGCGTAGTTGACGAATCGGCCTGCGAGAAGGCCTCGAAGACATGCGCCTGCTGCTCGGGGGCGATGCCGATGCCGGTGTCGGCGACCTCGAAACGCAGCAGGCAGGCGGCGGCGGTCTCTTCGACCACGCAGCCGCTGAGCGTGATGCTGCCGCTGGCCGTGAACTTGACCGCGTTGTCGAGAAAGTTGACCAGCACCTGCGACAGGCGCTGCAGGTCGCCTCGCAATGTCGGCGGCAGACCTGCAACCTCGACCCTCAGTTGCAGGTCCTTGGCCCGAGCCGCAGGCTCGACGATGGCGAGCACCCGCTGCAGCAACGCCGCCAGCGGAAAATCGTGCGTCTCCAACAGCAACCGGTTGGCATCGATCTTGGACAGGTCGAGGATGTCGTTGAGCACGCCCAACAAATGCTTGCCCGAGCCAATGATCTTGTCCAGTCGCTCGCCTTGCTCGGCCGGCAGGGCATGGCGTTGCATCAGCCGCGCCATGCCGAGGATGCCGTTCATCGGCGTGCGGATCTCGTGGCTCATGTGTGCCAAGAAGATGCTCTTGGCGCGGTTGGCGTCTTCGGCGGCGTCGCGCTGCGCGCGCGCACGCAATGCACCAATGCCGAAGGCGAGGTTGCGGGCGAACTCCTCCAGCAACTCGACCTCCTGGGCGTCGAAGGCGTTGGCTTGGCCGGCATAAAAGGTGAGGGCGCCGAAAGTGCGCTGTGGCCCCGTCAACGGCAGCGAGATGCTGGAGTGGAAACCGCGCCGCAGCGCTGGCTCGCGCCAGGGCGACATCAGGGGCTCGGCGGCGGTGTCTTGGTTGAACTGGATCGTCCCGGCGCGGATCGCGCGGCCGGTGGTGCCGCAGCCGCGCTTCTGGGCGGCATCCCAGCTGACAACGATCTCGTCCAGATAACCGCCTGTCAAGTCCCGGCTGTTTATAAACCCGCTTCTCGAGTTCGACACTTACGACACGCAAGTGCATGATTCATATAGAACGAGCATCAAAATCGCAGACTACAAATGGGGTTTGGCGAGGTCGGTGGGGGTG
>JAYTTZ010000201.1:0-6144 GCA_043744805.1 Gammaproteobacteria bacterium | reverse complement strand
TCGGCGGCGCTGGCGCCGACGTCCTGGAAGGCGGCGAGGGTGCGGATTTCCTGAACGGCGAGGCGGGGCCGGACCGCCTGCTGGGTGAGGCCGGTGATGATCGGCTGGTCGGTGGCGATGGTCCCGACAGGCTGGAGGGCGGCGCCGGGAATGATCGCCTGAGTGGTGGCAGCGGTGCCGATCTGCTGGACGGTGGCAAGGGCGACGACGTGCTCAGCGGCGGCAGCGGCAACGACGTCTATCTCGTCCATGCGGGTGACGGCAGGGACATCCTGCTGGATGACTCAGGCGACGATGGCCTGTGGTTGCGCGATCTCCGCTCGCCCTCGTCGCTGTCGATCACCGAGCGTGGCAGCGCGCTGCTCGTCCACTTCGACGCGAGTAGCGAAATCCGCATCGAGGCCTGGCGCAACGGCGCCGTCGACTGGCTGCGCCTGGGCGAAGGGCTGGTGCTGGACGGCGCGCACCTGCTCGAGACTTCGCGCTTTGGCCGCGTGCGCGAGGTCGACACCGAAGGCCTCCAGGGCACACCGGGTGACGACGAATTGCGGATCCACCTGGCCGCGGGATCTGTGTCGGGTGGCGCGGGCAATGATCGCTATCTCCTACCGGCACGCGGGGCGTTCAGCATCGAGGAACCCGATGCGCAGAATACTTTTGTGTTCCCCACCGGCGCGCGGCCCGATCAACTGCACGTGGCGGGCAGCGACACGCGCTGGCAGCTGCAACTCGGCGAGCTTGCAGTGGACTTCGCCCCCGATCGCTTCGCGCGCTACGTCTTCGACTCGGGCTTCGTGCTCGACGCCGATGACTTCCGCGCACTCATCGCGCGGGAAGTGCCGGCACCGCCCCGCGTGGTGGAGCAGATTGGCAATCGCGGGCTGCTCGGGGGGCACGCGTTTGAATTCGTCCTGCCGGACGCGGCCTTCGTCGATCCCAACCCGGACAGTGCGCTCACCCTGCACGCGACCCTGGCCAATGGCCAGGCCTTGCCGCGCTGGTTGCAATTCGATGCATCGGCCGGGCGCTTCCTTGGGATTGCACCCAGCGAGTCCTTGCTCTCGCTCACCGTGCAGGTCACGGCCGTGGACGGCGATGGACTCAGCGCCAGCCAGCGCTTCGGGCTGGACGTGGTGCCGCCGTTTGCGCCGGGCGCAGCGGCGGTGTTTTCCACCGCGTCCCTGGATGGCGGCAACGGCATGTGGATTACGCCAGCAGTGGAGCCCTTCGCCACGCCGTCCACCCGGGCGGTGGCCGCGCTGGGCGATCTCGATGGCGATGGCTTTGCCGATCTCCTCATCGGTGAGCGCATCGTGTTCGGGCAGCGCACGCGCCAGGGCGCGACGCTTGATCTCGCCACGGCCCGGGGCGTCACCCTGGTCGATGCGCCTGACTGGGTGCAGGGCGCGCGCGGCCTTGCGCAGTTCCAGCCGCTGCGCGTGGACGTGGACGGCGACGGGCGCGACGACGTGCTGCTCGATCCGGCCGCGACTGCCGAAGATCCGGAGCCAAGGGTCCTGCTGGCGCACCGTGGGCACTGGCCTGCGACCACGGACTTCGACAGTTTGCCGTCCCTGGCCCGGTTCGAGTGGAGCCCTCCAAATCCCTTTGCGGGCCTGCCCACGATCACGTACGGCGCGCAATCCCTGGCCCTGCGCACCTTGCTCCCGCTCGGCGATTTCAACGGCGACGGCCGCGGTGATTTCGCGATCTCGGGGCTGCTCGTCAGCGAGCAACGGCCCTGGCAGGGCGTCGTGTTTGGTGCCGCCGGCGACACCGCAACCCTGGATCTTGGCGCTGCGCTGGCGGGACGCGCGCTGGCCTTGGCGTGTCCGCCTTACGACGGCTATCCACACTTCAATCCCGGGGGCGCCGAGGCGGCCAGTGGATGGGGCGAACTGGCGCCGCTCGGCGACGTGAACGGCGATGGTCTCGCCGATCTTGGCGTGGGCTCCGCGCCGTACCTCTACACCGAGGGCAGGGCGTTCGGCGCCGTGGTGTTCGGACGCCGCGACCAGGCCGTGCTGCTCGATCTCAACCTGCTGGACGGCGTGAACGGCTTCCTGCTTGCGTTTCCAGAGCCCGGCACCGGCCATGCCCGCGTGCATCAGTTGCGCGCGGCGGGCGACGTCAACGGTGACGGCAACGGCGACATCCTTGGTCTCGATGAAGCCAGCGGTGCGAGCTTCCTGATTTATGGGCGCGCGGCCTTCGCTTCGGCGCTGACCCTTGGCAGTGCGGAGGACGACGAAATCGATGCCTCCGGCGGCGAGGTGTTCGCCGGCGCGGGCAACGACGTGGTGGTGGTCCGGGGTGGGGGGAGCACTGCCGTCGACCCCGGGGCCGGCCGCAACACCGTGATCATCGCGGCAACGGCGGGCGCACAGGTGCAGCTGCGGGGTGGCGCCGGGCAGAACGAGTACCGCGTGGCGAGCCTCTCTGAAATTGATATCCACTTGCGCAATGCCAGCCAGGATCGACTGATCCTGCCGCCTGGGGTCACTGCCGCCACGCTCAGCCTGCACGCAGGGGTCGTGCGCCTGGACACGGGCACGCAGGGGCCACGAATCCACCTGGAAGATCTCGATCCGGCGCGGCTACCCGACGGGCCTTCGGGCCTCGGCGAGATCGTGTTCGCGGACGGCACGGCCATCGACTACGCGAGGCTGCTTGCCGAAGGCTTCGCGGTCGAAGGCAGCCCGGTGGACGATCACCTGCGCGGCAGCAGCACAGCGGACCGACTGCGTGCGCGGGAAGGCGCCGATCTGCTCGAAGGGGGTGCGGGTAACGACACGCTGGAGGGTGGCGCAGGTAACGACACTTACGTGTTCTCCGCCGGCAGCGGCAACGACGTGCTGGTCGATACTGCCGGACAAGATTTGCTGGTGCTGACGGACGTCGCGCAGGTGTCGGCGATCGCATTCCGGCATGAAGCGCTGGATCTCGTGCTGGTGCGCGACGCAGGCACGCAAATCCGCATCAGCAACTGGCACGGTGCGCTGGACGCGCGCATCGAAGGCTTGCAGTTGGGTGATGCGCCGCCGCTTGCGCTTGAAGCGCTGGTGAATCGCGCGCCGCATCCCGGGGAGCACTTGCCGGTGTTTCGCAGCTACTTCGGACACCCGTTCACGCTGGATCTGCCGGCAGCGAGCATGCTGGATCCCGACCCGCTCGACCGACTCGAATGGCACGTAGCGGCCCGCGACGACGCATTGCCGGCAGGCCTGTCTTTCGATCCTGCCACGCATCGTCTTGCGGGCCAGGCGGCAACCGCAGGTCGGCTGCAACTTACCCTCGAGGCCACTGACACTTTTGGCGCAAGCAGCACCCGCGATTTCCTCCTGCTGGTGGAAGACGACGCGCCGACCCTCGCAGGTTCATCCAGTGATGACGCGCTCGTGGGCACGCGCCTGGCCGACCATCTCCTGGGTCGCCGCGGTAACGACAGCCTGTCTGGCGAGGAGGGCAACGACGTCCTTGGCGGCGGGCCCGGTGCCGATCTGCTGGAGGGTGGCGCGGGTGACGATCTGCTGCGTGGCGGGTCTGGCGATGACGTGCTGGACGGCGGCCCGGGCGATGACCGCTATGTCTTCGAGCGCGGTGCCGGACAGGACAAGATCCACGACGACGATGCGGGCGGACACGATGAAATCCTGCTGCGCGGCGTGCAGCCGCAGGACATAGCGCTGTGGCGGGAAGGCGATGCGCTGGCGCTGGGCCTGCGTGGCACCGCGGATGGACTGCGTGTCGAGCACTGGTTCAGCGCTCCGGCCGCGCGGATCGAGTCCATCCGGATCAGCGCAGGGCCGCGACTCGCGGCCGGCGACGTCGATGCCTTGCTGGACGCCATGGCGCGCTTCGATCCGGGGCCAGCACTCGCCCGACCGTTGTCAGCGGCCGCGCTGTTTGCCCTGGAGCCCGTGCTTGCGGCAACCTGGCATTGAAGGCGCGGGCGCCGCGCGTCTGTGGGTCAGCACCCCCCGGACTGCAGGGCTTCGAGTGCGGTCCAGCGTTCGTAGAGAACTTCAAGCGCCGTTTGTGCGGCCACGAGCTGGTTCAACACCTCCTGGGTTTCCTGGTGCGGCCGCTGGTAGAAGCCAGGCTCGGTGGTGTCGGCGGTGAGCGCGGCCACGGTGGCTTCCTGTGATTCGATTTTGCCGGGGAGTTGTTCAAGTTCGGACTTGAGCTTGTAGCTCAGCTTGGCCGGTGTCGGGGGCTGCGGTGCTGGCGCGGGCGCGGCAGCGGGCTTGGCGACCACTGCGGGCGCCGGCTCGTTGCGCGGCTTGCCGCGATTGGGATTGTCGGTCTCGGCGAGCTTCCGCCCGCGTGCCGCCCAGTCGCTGTAGCCGCCGGGATAGGGTTCGATGCGCCCGTTTTGCTCGAACACCAGCACGCTGCTCACCACGTTGTCCATGAAGGCGCGATCGTGGCTGACCACGATGAGCGTGCCGCTGTACTCCGCGAGGCGCGCTTCCAGCACGTCCAGGGTCTCGACGTCGAGATCGTTGGTGGGTTCGTCGAGCACCAGCAGGTTGCTGGGCCGGGTGAACATGCGGGCGAGGATCACCCGGTTGCACTCGCCGCCCGACAGCGCGCGCACGGGCGTGGAGCAGCGCTCGGCGCTGAACAGGAAGCCGCGCAGGTAGCCGATGATGTGGCGCTCGCGGCCGTCCACCAGCACCGTGTCGCTGCCGTCGCCCACTACTTCCGCCACGGTCTTGGTGGGATCCAGATCGCGCCGCATCTGGTCGAAGTAGCCAATCTCGAGGTTCATCCCGAGCTTCACGGAACCCCCTTCCGGCTCGATCTCGCCCAACAGGATCTTGAGCAAGGTGCTCTTGCCCACGCCGTTGTTGCCGACCAGCCCGATGCGTTCGCCCCGCATGATCTTGACCGACACGCCCTTGATGACCGGCGGCCCGCCGAAGCCGTGCACGAGGTTGCGCGCCTCGATCACCTTGCGGCTGGACGGATCGGCTTCTTCGACGTGGATGCGCGGTGCCGCCAGCGGCTTGATGCGGGCGTCGGACTCATCGCGCAGGGAGTGCAGCGCACGTACCCGGCCTTCGTTGCGGGTGCGCCGCGCTTTCACGCCCTGGCGGATCCAGGCCTCCTCCTGCCCTAGCTTCTTGTCGAACAGCGCGTTGTGCCGCGCTTCGTCTTCGAGGGCCTTGGCCTTGTTGGCGAGGTAGTCCGCGTAGTTGCCGGGCCAGTCGGTGAGCCGACCGCGATCAATTTCGAGGATGCGCGTCGCCACCCGCTGCAGGAAGGCACGGTCATGGGTGATGAACAGCACGCTGCCCTGGAAGTTCAGCACCTTCTGTTCGAGCCAGGTGATGGTGCTCAGATCGAGGTGGTTGGTGGGTTCGTCGAGCAGCAGGAGATCGGGGTTACACACCAGCGCCTTGGCGAGCGCGGCGCGGCGCTGCCAACCACCGGAGAGATCGCCCAGGCGCTGCTCGCCCGGCAGATCGAGTTCGGAGAGCACGGTAGACACCCGCTGCTCGAAGTGCCAGCCGCCGTGCGCGTCGATGTGCCGCTGCAGTTCGTCCATGCGCCGGAGCGCGGCGGCGTCCGGATTGGAGGCCGCGATCTCCTGCCAGGCGACGATGTACGAAGCAAGGTCCGCCAGGCCATCGGCCACGAATTCATTGACAGTCTGCGCCAGGGTTGCGGGCAGGGCTTGCGCCAGCTTGCTCACCTTGAGGTTGTTGCGCAGTTTCAGATCACCGCGATCGAACTGCTGCTCCCCGGCCACGATGCGCAGGAGGGTGGACTTGCCCGCGCCGTTGCGCCCGATGACGCACACGCGCTCGCCCTCGACCACCGAAAAGCTGGCGGCCTTGAGGATGATCTGGTCGCCGAAGTCGAGGGAGATGTCGTCGAAGGTGAGGAGGGTCATGGCGTGGGGCGGGTGTTCGGGGCGTTATGGCGGGGTGTCCAGCGGCCGACGCGGTGTCGGCGGGGTGCCCGCATCTTAAGCCAATCCAGAGCCGGACTCTCTAAATGGCCGTTCCGAACTCTCGGGCAGCCTGCCGCCGTTCACCCCCTTCGATGAGCTCAGGACAGGCTTCGACGGGCTCAGGGCGAACGGTGTGTGCGGCCGAAGCGGTTGAAAGCGGTTGAAGGCTTGTTTGTCCCGAG
>JAYTTZ010000200.1:0-1608 GCA_043744805.1 Gammaproteobacteria bacterium | reverse complement strand
TGTCGATGACGAGGTCAAATCCGCCGCACAAATCACGCAGCGCCTTGCCCCAGCCTTCCTCGCGATAGTTCACGCCGCCCTTTGCTCCCAGGGCGCCGGCGTGCGCAAGCTTCTCGGCACTGCCACTGGTGACGTAAACCTCGGCGCCCAGGAACCTGGCCCAGGCCAGCGCAAACGTGGCGACACCGCCGCCGATGCCGGTAACGAGCACCTTCTGCCCCCGCTGCACTTCGCCATGCGTCACCACGGCACGCCAGGCCGTAAGGCCCGCCAGCGGAATCGCCGCTGCCTGGATCCACGACAGATGCGCGGGTTTGTCGGCGGCGTCGGTGGCAGGCACGCAGATGCTCTCGGCGAAGGTGCCCTGGTCCGGCATGCCCAACACACGGAAGTCCGGCCCGCCGCAGCGCGGATCGCCACCCCAGTCGCGCGCCGGGTAAATCAGCACTTCACGCCCAACCTGGGCCGGATCGACGCCCGCGCCGACCGCGTCGATGATGCCGGCGCCGTCGGACCCGCCAACCACCGGGAAGCGAATGCGCGGATAGGCACCCACCGTAATCCACACATCGCGCCGGTTCAGCGCGCTGGCCTTGAGCGCCACGCGCACTTCACCGGGCAGGGGCGTGGGTGTTGCGATGTCCTCGATGCACACCTTGTCCGGCCCACCCAGTTCATGCAGGACGACGGCCTTCATCTCACTTGCCCACGAAGACGGGCTTGCGCTTCTCGCTGAAGGCCTTGAAGCCTTCCTTGGCGTCGAGCGAATAGCAGGCAAGGCCGGCAATGGCGCGGGTCTCGAGTTCCATCTGTGTTTCCACGGTGTTGGAGAAGGTGTCGGCCAGCAGGCGCTTGACTTCGCCATAGGCCGCCGTCGGGCCACTGGCCAACTGTTTTGCAAGCTCGCGGGCACGCGCCATCAGCGCATCGTCCGCCACCACTTCTGTCACGAGACCGTGGGACCTGGCTTCCTCGGCGGTATACACGGGATTCAGCAGGATCATCTCCTTGGCCTTCGCCATGCCCACCAGGCGCGGCAGGAAAAACGAACTGCTGCCGTCGGGCGAGACGCCAATCTTGGTGTAGGCCATCGTGTACTTGGCGGACGCCGCCGAGAGGATGATGTCACCGGTCAGCGCCATGCTCAGGCCTGCGCCCGCCGCGGTGCCGTTCACCGCCGTGATGAGCGGCGCGTTCATTCTCACGAAGCGCGCGATCGCGGCGTGCAGAAGGGCGGTCATGTTGCGCAAGAGTTCGGTGACACCGGCGCCCGCAGTCGCGAACGACAGCACGTCGCCACCGGCGCAGAACATCTTGCCGTTGCCCGTGAGGATCACGGCGCGCACGTCGGCGCTGTCGCAGCGGGAGGCCACTGCCAGCAGATCCTCGGACATCTTGAGATCCAGTGCGTTGGCCGCGTCCGGACGATTGAGGGTAATGGTGGCGATCTGGTCGCTCAGGTCGAAGGTCATCGTGCTCAGGTTCATGCGGCTCCCCCGGATTTCATTGGTTCTAGCAGCCTGTCGGACTTGGGGAGCGTCGGCTGCGAACCGACCGCAGCCGTCCATTCGGCACCGTCTTTTTGCCCCATAGCCGGGCTATGGGCCT
>JAYTTZ010000199.1:0-23554 GCA_043744805.1 Gammaproteobacteria bacterium | reverse complement strand
TCGAGACGGCGAAGGCGAATGGGCTCGAGCCTTATGCCTACCTGCGACGCGTGTTCACTGACTTGCCGAGGGCGACGACGGTTGAGGACATCGAGGCGTTACTGCCCTGGGCTTAGCCCAACTGCCGACCTGTTGGCAATGACGGGGTTGATGGAGCGCTTACGCATGAGCAGCACCGTGAGGTGGTTGATCCATGCAGGCGGGGACCACACCTCGACGGGCGTCAGGCGGCTTTGCCCGTAGCCGGTAGCAGATGAGCACGAAGCCAATAAGCGAGACGACGCTGTAGAGCCCCTTCCAGGGCATCTCACCCATGCGCGTGATGGCCGCCTGGCGCAAGGACGGCGCGAGCAGTCCTATCGAATGGATGCCGAGGAACAAGAGGAGACCGGTAATCAACAGCAGCATCTCAGCGTTCTCCGTGACTTTGATTCCGGGGCAGTTTACGGCGCTTTTGGGGACCGCGCGCCGTGCCACCGTTCATCCTTCGACAGGCTCAGGACGAACGGTGGTAGAAGGCGCCTGAGGAGCGTTGGTCGGGGGCGGGTTTTCATCCTTCGACAAGCTCAGGACGGACATTGATTGAAGCGACCTGCAGAGCGCTGGTCGGGGAGCGGGCGTTCATCCTTCGACAGGCTTGGGACGAACGGTGGTAGTCCGGGCTCATCGCCAGTCCTGAACGCGTAAAGGCCCGTTCGTGGTGAGCCTGTCGAACCATGGACGGGCTGCGGCGAGGTGGCCGGGAGATGTGGGTGCACATCTCCCGCCTCCAATCGAATCACGCAAACGCCGGCATGACTTCCCTCACGAACAACTCATTCGTCTCCTCGTTCGCCAGCACGAAGATGAAGTAGGTCACGCCCGTGTCCTTGATGCGGTGGGCGATCTCGGCCTTCACTTCGTCCGGCGTGCCTAAAATCGACACCGGCGCGCGTTGGGCCGTTGCGTAGTCGGGGAAGCCGAGGCCCTTGGCCATGTCGCGCAGGCCCTGGTTGTGCTTGTCCTTCGACATCCCCAGCAACAGCAGTCCGCCAAGTTCCATTTCGGAAGGATCGCGGCCCGCTTCGCGCATGAACTGATGCAGCAGCGCGATGCGGCTCTTCAGGGTTGGGGTGTCGAACTTCACGGTGGCCACCGGATCGTTCACGAAATCCTTGCCGTTGCCAGTGGGCGGGATGATGTTCAGCACGGTGGCTTCGCGCGCGGCGATCTTGAGCAGCTTGGTGCCGGAACCCCCCAGCATGATCGGCGGATGCGGCTGCTGGATGGAACGCGGGTTGTTATAGGCCTCGCGCACTTCGAAGTGCTTGCCCTTGAAGCCCGGCACGTCCTGGGTCCACATGGCTTTGAGGATCTGGAGGCATTCGTCGAGTTGCTCGAGGCGCTCGCCAATGGGCGGGAAGGGATAACCGTGGGTGTAGTACTCCTTGTCCTGCCAGCCGGCGCCGAGGCCGAGGATGAGGCGCCCGTTGCTGGCGTGGTCCAGCGAGGTGGCAATCTTGGCGAGCAGCGCCGGGGTGCGGAAGGACGCGGCGGCCACGGCGGGCGCGAGCTTGATGGTGCTGGTGTGGCAAGCCATCGCCGTCAGGGTAGTGAAGCACTCCATCTGCGGCGTCTGCGGGTTGCCCAGCGGCGAGTAGAAGTGGTCGTTGACGGAAGCCGAATAAAAACCTTCGCGCTCGGCGCGCTGCGCGCCGGCAATGGCTTCCTGCATGGTGTTGGGCAGCAGGAATACGCCGAATCTGGTCGGATACATGGAACTCTCCCCTGGAGCTGATCTTGGTTGGAACGGACGGGTGGAAACTGACCACACTTTGCGTTTGCAGGCAACGCGCGATTGGCCTGCCGACATGCCTTGCGCCAGTGGCACAATGCGGCGTGCCCCGACCCCGGAGGAGTTTCCATGCTGAGCGAAGAACAACAGCTGATGACCGACACCGCCCGGCGCTTCGTGCGCGAGCGGATCATCGACACACGCCTCGACCGACAGCTCGATCTTTCCGCTGAGTTCCCGCACGAGATCCTGCGCGAACTGTGGACGCAGGGCTTGGTCCAGCTGGAATTCCCCGAATCGGTGGGCGGTTCGGGACTGTCCTGCCGCGATCACGTGCTGGTGATCGAGGAACTCAACTACGGGTGCCTCGGCATCGGCACTTCTGCGGTAGCCAACAGCCTCGCCGCACTGCCCCTCATGCTCGCCGACAATGACGCACTGCGTCGCGAATACCTGGGCCGCCTCACCGCATCACCCTGCTACGCGGCGTTTGCCTGCTCGGAGCCGGATGCCGGGTCGGATGTGGCCAATATGAGCACCCGCTACGAGAAGCGCGGCGACAAACTCATCCTCAACGGCCGCAAGCGCTGGATCACCAACGCCGACGTGGCGGATTTCTACGTGGTGTTCGCCCGCGAGCAGGGCAGCAAGGGACACAAAGGCATCAGTGCGCTGGTGGTGGAAGCCGGCTGGCCCGGCGTGCGCCACGCAAGCATGGTCCACAAGCTCGGCCAGCGCTGTTCGCACACCGGCGACGTGGTGTTCGAGGATGTCGAGGTTCCGCTAGCGAACCTGCTGGCCGGCCCGGAGCATGGCTTCCGGCTTGCGATGGCCACGTTCGACCGTTCGCGTCCGTGGATTGCGGCGGGGGCTTCCGGGGTCATCCGCCGCGCGCGGGACGAAGCCTTGCGCTACGCGATGGAGCGCAAGACTTTTGGTGAGGCCATCGTCAACCACCAGATGGTGGCCACGATGCTGGCTGACATGGAAATCGCCTGGCAGGCCACGCGCCTCCTCACCTTGAACGCCGCCAGCGAAGTGGACGCCGGCAACCTGCGCGGCAGCCACAGTGCCTGCGCCAAGGCCTTTGGCGGCGATGCCGCGATGAAGGCCACGACCGACGCCGTCCAGATCCTCGGCGGCTATGGTTACACCCAGGATTTCATCGTGGAGAAACTCATGCGCGACGCCAAGCTCCTGCAAATCTACGAAGGCACTTCGCAAATCCAGCGACTCGTGATTGCGCGCGATCTCGTGCGCCAGCACGGTTGAGGGCGTCGCCATGGCGAGCTTCAGCTTCCATCCGCTGCACGAGTCCTTCGCCGCCGCAGCCCACGGCCCGGATTTGCGCGAAGTCCACGACGAACCCACGCTCGCCACGCTCCGCGCCGCAATGGAGCGATACGGCGTGCTGGTCTTCCGCGACCAGCCCTTTACCGATGCCGGGCAGGTGGCCTTCGCCCAGCGCTTCGACGGCAGCCTGCACACCAGGACGGGCATCTCGGCGCTCGCATCCAACCGCTTTGGCAACGAGGCGCTGACGGACATCTCCAACGTGGACGAGAACGGCGACGTGCTGGACACCGCCGATCGCCGCCGCGTGTACGGCCTCGCCAACCAGCTCTGGCATACGGATGCTTCGTTCGAGAATCCGCCGGGGCGCTATTCGCTGTTGTCTGCCCGCGTCATTCCGCCTGTGCCGGCGAATACGGAGTTTGCCGACATGCGCGCGGCGTGGGCGGCGCTGCCCGAGTCAAGCAAGGCCCGACTCTTGCCACTGCACGCGCACCATTCCATCGCGCATTCGCGCGAAGTGCTGGGCTTTACGTTTTCCGCCGGTGAGCGCGAGCGCCTGCACGGCAATCCGCAGCCGCTGGTGCGTTACTGGCCGGGCACCGACAGCCATTCGCTGTACCTCGCCTCGCACGCCCAGCACCTCGTGGAACTGCCGGTGGCCGAAGGCCGACTGCTGCTGCAGGACTTGATCGCCCACGCCACCCAGCCGCGCTTTGTGTTCAGCCACGCGTGGCGCGATCACGATCTCGTCATCTGGGACAACCGCAGCACCATGCACCGTGCGCGGCCTTCCGATGACCAGGCCCACCGTCGCGAACTCCGGCGCGTGACCACGCTCGACGTCGCCACGCACTGAGCGAACTTGGGGGACCGGGCACCGAGGGGATTGGTCATCGCCGGTCCCCCGGCGCACGACGAGACACGGTGCGGTGGATCAGGGCGCATCAAAGCAACCAAGGCAACGCTCAAGCTGCTTTGTCCCCCGCAAGTTCATGCCGTAGTTCGGCCATCACCGCCGACCAGTCACCGGGCTGCTGCTGGCGGAGCAGGCGGAAATCCTGCCCGTACCACGGCGAATCGGTCCGTGCCTGCAGCCACCGCCAGTCGCAGCCGATGGCGGGCAACAGCACCCGGCAGGGTGTACCGATTGCGCCGGCAAGGTGGGCGACTGCCGTGTCCACGGTGATGACCAGATCGAGCGCCGCGACGAGCGCCGCGCTCGCCATGAAATCGCTCAGTTCTGGCGCAGCGTCCAGCAGCGGGAGGCCGGCGTCAGCCGCCTCGGCGAGTTCTGCAGACGTCGCGTCCTTCTGCAGGTTCACCCAGTGAGCGTTCGTACACGCCGCCAGCGGTGCGTAAGCCCGCGGCCCGGGCAGTGAGCGGTTGGCATCGTTGCGGAAACCCGGGTTGCCGCGCCAGACGAGGCCTATCGCCGGGCGACCGAGACGCGAGCGCCAAGCGTCCACCAGTGCCTCCGGAGCCTGCAGGTAAGGCGGGCTGCCGACGGCCTCCAGGGACACTTTGAGGAAGTGAGGGAGGCTCATCACGGGCACCCAGCAGTCCCACTCGTCCGCAGTCACCGGGGAGTCCACCGACACGAGGTCGTCCACTCCGGCAAGGCTCGCCAGCAGTCGACGCAAGGGCGCCGGACAGGCGATGCCGATTCGGGATGCGCCGAGCGCCCGCAATCGCGGCACGAAGCGGCAGAACTGGATGAGATCACCGAAGCCCTGCTCTGGCACGGCCAGGATGCGCGCGCCGGCCAGCGAGCCTCCCTGCCACGCAGGCAGTTCCGCCGGCGCATGGAATCCTGGCTGGGCGTGACGCAGCTTGAAACGGGCTTCGTAATCCGCCCAGCCCCCGGGCAAATCACCTCGCCGGAGACGCTCCACGCCGCGGTAGTAGGCGCCGTCGTCGACATCCAGCGGCAGGCTCAGCAGCAGGGATGCGCACTGCTCGGCTTCGTCGAGTCGCTCGGCTGCGGCCAGGAGCGTGATGAGGTTGAGCGCCGCCCTGAAGCGGCGTTTTGAATCGGAGGCGAGGACCTGCCTCAAGGCCTGCTCCGCTTCATTCGGTCGTCCAAGATCGCGCAGCGCGCAGCCACGGGCGACGAGGGCGTTATCGAATCCGGGGATGAGGGCCAGTGCCGCGTCCGCCCATCGCAGTGCTTCATCTGGTCGCTGCAGTTCGAGGGCCACGGCGCTGAGCGCCACGCGCGCACGACTGGACTGCGGGTCCAGCGCCAACGCGCGCTGGAGCGCCGCTTCGGCGGCCGGGAAATCCCCACTGGCTTCGAGCGCTGTGCCAAGGTTGAACCACGCGTCCGCAAAATCGGGAGCCAGCGTCGTGGCGAGGCGATAGAGCCCAACAGCCGTCGGCCAGGCCTTGCGCGCCTCATGCACGCAGGCCAGCACGAACACCGCGCGCGCGTCCTCAGGTGCCGACTTCAGGCGCTGCGTCACCACGGCCTCCGCCACGTCCACCTGGCCTGCTTCCAGCAGGGCCGTGGCGTATTCGTTCTGCACACCGCCCACTGTCGGCTGGAGCGCGCAGAGCCGCTTGTAGTAGCGCGCCGCCTCCGCGGCTTGACCGAGGCTGCGACTGGCGATGGCGGCAAGTTCGTGGCCGGCGGCGTCATCGGGCCAGCGGCGCAGCACCGCTCGCGCGAACTGCCGGGCTGCCTGCCAATCGCCCGCCTGCGCCAGCGCCTGCATGCGGGATTGGGCCGAGGCCCGGGTTGATGGAATCTTCATGCGGGAAGCCGCTGGACAGAGGAAACGGGATCAGTTGCCGCGCAGGGGTTCGAAGAACCGCAGGGCCTGGTCGATGACGAAGTCGGGCTGCTCTTCCGGCACGAAATGCCCGCAGCGGGGCACCGCGCCACCCTCGACGCGTTCGGCCACCGGCTGCCAATACGGACGAATATCCCCGAGGAACGCCTCCCCTCCCCAGGCCAGGACCGGGAGGGTGAGTTTATGCGTGGCGTTGGCGAGGTTGATCGCGTCCTGGCGCAGCCCCGCCGCATACCATTGCATGCCCGCGCGAATACTGCCTGGCAGCGAATTCACCCGCACGTATTCCGCGATGTCTTGTTCCGAGAACACTGCCGGACTGTAGTTGTAGTCGAGCGTGGTGAGGAAGCGGCGCAGGTAGAGGTCGACGTCCCGGGAAATGAGTGCGGTGGCCCAATCCGGATTGCCGCCGTGGAAGAACACATGGTTGATCTTGATCGCGAAATCCAGCGGGAAAGCCTCCCCGGCACGGATCAATCCCGGCACCATGTCGAGGATGAACAGGCGTTCCACCAGCTCGCGGTTGTCGTAGGCAAGGTAGTACGCCACTGCGCCACCCCAGTCATGCCCCACTACACCCACCTTGTCGAATCCAAGCTGTGCCACGAGCTCACGCACGTCGCTGGCCAGGGTGCGTTTGTCGTAGCCGTCCATGGGTTTCTCGGAATCACCGAGGCCGCGGAGATCCGGCACGATGACGGTGTAGTGTCCCGCCAGCGCGGGGATGATCTTCCGCCATTCGTACCAGCTCTGCGGCCAGCCGTGGAGCAGGACCAGCGGATAGCCGGCGCCCGCCGTGACGTAGTGCATGCGGAAGCCGTTGACGAGGCGTTGCTGGTGGGTCCAGTGCAGGTTCATGGCGGATCATCTCCGGTGGGATGCGCGGAGCGTATCTTGCCCCCTCCACGATTGCAGCAGCATGAATCGTGGTCGCGACCGCAGGGGTCCGGGCAAGGCAAATACCCCAGATACTGCGGATCTTGCCATCTTCTTGAGGCCGTGGGTCCATGAACACGCTCGTCGAATCCCGCGACGCGCTGCTCGCCACGGTCGCGCAGTACCGCCGGCGGCTGGCGGCCGCACCAACCGCGCATGACTTTGCAATCCTTGGCAGCACGCTGACCAAACTCGATGAGACGGACGAGGCCTTGTCGGTGTTTGAGTCGGGCTTGGGCCAATATCCCGACGACCTGATCCTGGCCGAAGGACGCGCGGTGTGCCTTGATCACCTGCGCCGCACGGGTGAGGCCATCGTGGCCTACGCAGCCATCGTCACGCGCGCGCCGGCGTCGCAACTGGCCTGGAACAACCTGGGCAGCACGCTCAACCGGCAAGGCCGAAACGCGGAAGCCATCGCAGCCTTCCGCAGGGCCGAGGCGCTGGCGCCCGATAACGCAGTGTTCGCCTCCAACGTCCTGCTCGCGCTGAACTACCAGGACGGCCACGCACCCGACGGGCTGCTCGCCCAGCATCGCGCCTGGGACCAGCGACTTGCGGCGCGCGTCGCCCCCACGCCAGCGCACCATGCCAACCCGCCGGATCCCGAACGACGGCTGCGCGTTGGCTATCTCTCGGCCGATTTCCGCGCCCATCCGGTGGCGTACTTCATGGGTGCGATCCTCGCCGCCCACGACCGCAGTCAATTCGAGATCTTCTGCTACTCATCGACCCGCCAGCCGGACGCCGTGACCCAGACCCTGCAAGGCATGCCACTGAGCTGGCGGGACATCAGCGGTCTCGACGACGACGCGGCCGCGCGTCTTGTTACCGAGGACGGCATCGACCTGCTGGTCGATCTGGGCGGCCACACCGGGGACCACCGCTTGCTGGTGATGGCGCGGCGGCCCGCGCCCGTGCAGGGCAGCTACCTCGGCTATCCCAACACCACCGGCATGGCGGCCATCGACTTCCGCTTCACCGATTTCCACGCCGATCCGCCCGGTGCGGCCGATGGCCACCACAGCGAAACCCTGCTTCGACTCGACGGCGGCTTCCTGGCCTACACCCCGCCCGCCAACATGCCCGCCGTGGGACCGCTCCCAGCGCTCACCAACGGACACTTCACCTTTGGCAGCTTCACCAACCTGGCCAAGGTCTCGGCCAGCACCTTCGACCTGTGGTCTGCGGCGCTCACGGCCGTGCCCGGCAGCCGGCTGTTGATGAAGGCCCGCGAGTTCGACGACGCGGCGACGCGTGCCCGGTTCCATGGGCAGTTCTCGGCGCGTGGCATCGATGCCGCGCGGGCTGAACTGCGCGCCGGGCCCCACCCGGCGGAAGCGCATTTCAACGTCTGGAATTCGGTTGATCTGGCGCTCGATACCTATCCCTACAACGGCACCACCACCAGTTGCGAAAGCCTGTGGATGGGCGTGCCGCTGTTGACCCTCGCGGGCGATCGCCACGCCGCCCGGGTCGGCGCCAGCTTGCTGCACGCAGTGGGCCTGCCTGGACTCATCGCCGATTCGCCCGCCGAATTCGCTGCCAAAGCCGTGGCGCTGGCCGGCGACCTGCCAGCCCTTGCAAGCGCACGCAAGGCATTACGCGAGCGCTTGCGGCGTTCACCACTGCTCGACCCGCGGCGCCTGGCGCGCCAACTCGAACAGCACCTGCGCGGGCAGTGGCGGGACTGGTGCGCGCGCCAGATGGCGCAATGAATCGACAGGATCTGGACAAGGAGTCATGCCATGAGCGATCGCGACGTGGTCAAACGGCACCTGGCCAGCCTGCTGGCCGAGGCGCAGGCCAAGGGCATTCCCGAGGAGATGGTGGGCAGGCTGCTGCTGGATGAAATCCTCGCGCTGTGGCGCCAGCAGCGAACGCTCGAGGACCTCGCCGCCGAGCTTCGCTACACCCTCGAGAACCTGGATCCAGACAGGGACCCTGCGTTCATGCGGCCCTGAGGCCACCGGCACGGAATGCGGCGGGCAACCTGGGGCAGGCGCGCCTTGCGCGAACCTGCCCCGCTACCAGGCTCAGCTAAGCGCCATGCCTTCGTAGCCCTTGGCAGCGACGTCGTTGCAGAGATCCCGGTACGGCCCCACGCCGCCCGCATACACGATGAGGCTGCGCTGCTTGCCCGCGATGTTGGTGCCCATGTACCAGGATTTCGTGCGCGGCACGAGGGTGGCGTTGGCCACTTCGTCATGGTGCGCCACCCACTTGTCGTCAGCCTGCTCGGTGGGTTCAATCACCTCGTGGCCCGAATCGCGCACGTGCGTGATGCAGTCGGAGATCCAGTCCACCTGCTGCTGGACGCAGGTCGGCACGTTGCAGAACGCGGCGCCCGGTGACATCGGCGGCATGCCGCCCATGAAGAAGTTGGGGAAGCCATACACGCTCATGCCAATGAAGGTGTGGATGTGGTCTTCCCACGATTCCTTGAGGCCCACGCCGTTGCGGCCACGGATATCGATGCGGGTGAGTGCGCCGGTGCTGGCGTCGAAGCCGGTGGCGAAGATGAGGATGTCCAGCGCGATTTGCTTGCCGCTGGTGAGCGTCACGCCGGTTTCTGTGATCGCGGCAATGGGGTCGGCGGTGACGTCCACCACGTCGACGTCGTCGCGGTTGATCATGTCGTAGTAGCCCCACTCCAGCGGCACGCGGCGGGTACCGAAGCCAAAGCCTTTGGGCGTCATCAGTTCGGCCTTCACCGGATCCTTCACGCGGGCACGGATCTTGGCCTTCACGAAGTCGGAGAACTCCGCGTTGACCTTCTCGTCGGAGAAGACTTCCGCGAAAGAACCAATCCAGAACATCAGCGAGCCGTCTTCCCACAACTGCTCCATGGCCACCTTACGCTCGACGGGCGGGATGTCGAAGAACTTGCGCTGATCGAACTCGAAGTCGAAGCCCGAGAAAGTCTTGTGCAGTGACTCGCGCAGGCGCGGGTACTCGGCGCGCCACCTGGCACGTTCGGCATCGTCAAACTTGGGGTTCTTCATGGGGATCGTATAGACGGCGGTGCGCTGGAACACCGAGAGATGTCCGCACTGGTCGCCGATGGTCTGGATGACCTGGATGCCGGTCGCCCCGGTGCCGATGATGCCGACGCGCTTACCGGCGAATTGCACGGGCTCGTGCGGCCAGCGGGCGGTGTGGAAGCACTCGCCCTTGAAGCTGTCGACCCCCGGGATGTCAGGCTTGACCGGGGCGGACAGACCGCCGGCGCCCATCAGCAGGAACTGGGCGGTGACCTTCTCGCCGGTTTCGGTTTCAACGACCCAGTACTTGTTGGCCTCGTCCCATGCAGTGCGGGACACGCGGCTGCGGAACTGGATGTCGCGGCGCAGATCGAACTTGTCCGCGACGAAGTTGAGGTAGCGCTCGGTTTCCGCCTGCGGCGGGAAGCGCTCGGACCAGTTCCATTCCTTCAGGAGTTCGTCGGAGAACCAGAACTGGTAGATGTAAGACTCGGAATCGGTACGGGCGCCCGGGTAGCGGTTCCAGTACCAGGTGCCCCCTACCCCGGTGCCGGCTTCGAAAACCTTCACGCTCAGGTTCTTCTCGCGACACTTATGGATGGCGTAGAGGCCAGTAAACCCGGCGCCAACGACAACGACGTCAAAATGCTGCAAAGCGGGCACGGTCATCAGATTCTCTCCGGAAAGGTCAATAGTGTTTTTTGATGTGGCGCATTAAACCCGCAGAATAAGAGGGCGGCGAAAGTGCGGCAAGCGGGTTGGTCGACGCCAATGTCGCACCGGCGCGACGTCGTAGCGACCCCCGGGGCTGGTGCTGGCGTGGCCATCCGCACTACCGCGCTGGCATCGGCCTCCTATACTCGGGCCGGCGGTAAGTCCAGAAACAACCCAGGGGAGCAGTGCGGATGAGCATCAAGAACCAGAGCGTCGGCGTCTTTCTATATCCCGATAACTTCAACGGCGCGGAACTTGCCGACGCGGCACGTCGCATCGAAGCCCTTGGCTACCAGGCCCTCTGGTACCCCGAGGTGTACTACTACGAGAGCTTCACGCTCGGCGGCTTCCTGCTGAGCCACACCAAACGCCTCACCGTCGCCAGTGGCATCGCCAACATCTATGGCCGCGATCCCATGACCTGCGTCCAGAACGGTCGCAGCCTGCGTTCGTTCTATGGCGATCGCTTCGTGATGGGGCTGGGGGTGTCACATGAGTCGATCGTGAGCGGTGCCCACGGCCACGCCTACGGCAAGCCGCTGACCACCATGCGCAATTACCTCGATGACATGGAACGCGCGCGCCCGCACCTGCTGGGCGAGGATCCGCCAATGGTGCTGGGCGCACTGGGCTGGAAGATGATCGAGCTTTCCGCCGAGCGCACCCACGGCGCGCATCCCTTCAACTCGCCGCCGGAACACACGCGGCGCACCCGCGAAATCATCGGCCCCGACAAATGGCTGTGCACCGCACAGCACGTCATCTGGACCACCGACGTAAAAGCCGCCCGCGCAGCGGCGCGGCGCGCGCTCGAGTTCTACTTCGTCACGCCCAACCACTACCGCAACTGGCTCCGGATCGGCTACACGCAGGACGATCTGGAACACGGCGGCAGCGATCGCCTGATCGACGCGCTGGTGGTCTACGGCACCGAGGCCCAGATCCGCGATCGCGTCCAGCAGCACTTCGATGCCGGGGCCACGCAGGTCATCCTCAACACCATCCGCCTGCTGCCACCGGAAGACTCACCGAAAGTGCTGGCGGCCGGCGTCAACTACCAGTCGATTCCGGATTGGGAAGCGCTGGAGGCACTGAGGCCGGTTTAACAAAACGCGTGTCTTCGGCGAAGATGTCCTTGTCCTTGTTCTCGGGCACGAACAAAAGACCCATCACGACGGTCATGCTGGCGATCACAATCGGGTACCAGAGCCCAAAGTACGGATCGCCCGTCTGCGCAATCATGGCGAAAGCGGTGGCCGGCATCAGCCCACCGAACCAGCCGTTACCGATGTGGTATGGGAGGGACATGCCGGTATAGCGGATGCGCGTGGGGAACAGCTCGACCAGCGCTGCAGCTATCGGGCCGTAAACCATCGTCACCAGCACCACCAGGTAGGTCAGGATCAAGATCAGCTGGACGGCCTGTGGCTTGAAGACATCGCTGAAGCTCTCCACCTTCACGGCCCCCGGACCTGCCTTGCCAGGAGCGGGATAGCCAGCGGCTGCCAGCGCTTCGTTCACCGCCGTGGTGAAAGCTGCGCCAGCGGCCCTGGCTTCCTCAGGCGACAGCTTCGCGGCCTCGAAGGAGGGCAATGCCTGGTCGCTCACCTTGATGCGTGCTGGAACGACGCCAGGGGTGTACTCGACCGAATAGTTGACCGAACTGCGCGCAAGCAAGGCCTTGGCAACGTCACACGATTGGGTGAATTTCGCGGTGCCCACGGGGTTGAACTGGAACGAGCAGTCGTCTTTGTCGGCCATGATCACCACCTTGGTGTTCTGCTGTGCAGCATCCAGGGCAGGACTGGCAATGGCAGTGATCGTCTTGAACACCGGGAAGTAGGTCAGCGCAGCCAATAGACAGCCAGCCAGGATGATTGGCTTGCGGCCGATACGATCCGACAGCGAGCCGAAGATGACGAAGCCCCCGGTGCCCAGGATCAACGAGCCGGCGATCAGGACGTTGGCCGTCAGCATGTCGATGCGCAGGATGGTCTGCAGGAAAAACAGCACGTAAAACTGCCCGGTGTACCAAACCACGGCCTGGCCGGCCACCAGCCCGAAAAGCGCAATCAGTGCGAGCCTGCCGTTTCGCCAATTGCCAAAGGCTTCCGACAGCGGCGCCTTGGACTGGGTGCCCTCGGCCTTCATTTTCTTGAACGCTGGCGACTCTTCCATCTGCATGCGAATCCACACGGAGACACCCAGCAGGAATATCGAGACCAGGAACGGGATCCGCCACCCCCAAGCCTTGAAGACGTCCTCACCCAGGGCGGTACGTACGACCAGGATCACCACCAATGACAGCAGCAGGCCAAGCGTTGCGGTGGTCTGGATCCAGCTGGTGAAAAAGCCACGACGACCGTGCGGCGCGTGCTCGGCCACGTAGACCACGGCCCCGCCGTACTCACCGCCCAGGGCCAAGCCCTGCAGCATGCGCAGGGCAATGAGAATGACGGGCGCCGCCCAACCAATGGAGTCGTAGCCCGGCAGCAGGCCCACGACGAAGGTCGAAACTCCCATGATGACGATGGTCATCAGGAAGGTGTGCTTGCGACCAATCAGGTCGCCGAGGCGACCAAAGAACAGCGCGCCAAACGGTCGCACCAGGAAACCCGCCGCAAACGCCAGTAACGCGAAAACATTGCGCGTCGCCTCGGGGAAAGGCGCGAAAAACTGCGCACCGATAATGGCGGCAAGTGAGCCATAAAGGTAAAAGTCGTACCACTCGAAAATAGTGCCGGCCGAAGAGGCCAGGATGACGCGCCTTTCTTCGCGCGTCATCAGCCGCTTGCGGTCAGAACGCGCCGTAGCAGCAGTTGCCAAGGGAATCTCCAAAGGATTGTTGTGGGTCGCCATGGCCACGGGCGCGCGGATCTCGGACCGGTGCACGCAAGCGGGCATTTCGCGGGCATCTTTGGCCGCGCTCGCGCATCCACGCGGTTAAACGAAGTTAACTCTGCAGCGCAGAGACCGGGTGCTCAGGAACGCGCCCCCCCTGAGAACTCGAACCCGTCCGGTAGCGGCACGAACAACAGTTGCACCGCGCCGTCGATGCAGCGCGTGCGATGGCCGTGGCCGGTGACGTCGGCCGGCAGCAAGGCCTCTCCCGCCCGCCAGCGCCGCACGGCGCCGTCGGTAGTTTCCACTTCAAGCACGCCAGACAGCACCACCACGATTTGGCGCGCCGGCGCGTTGTGCCAGTCCTGGTCCATACCTTGCGGCAGGACGACGAATTTCACGCCCGGCGCGGTGAACGGCGTGGTGTGGCGCAGTGCGTGGCCCTGGCCGTCGTCGTGAACGTTCGCGTGCGGCAGTTCAATGTCGTGGAAGCGCGAGCCCCCTTCGGCGGTAGCGGTGAACGTCACGATCTTCATGTGGGATCTCCCTCGTTACCCGCGTAACGCAGGCGAAGCGCGTTGCTGATCACGCTGACGGACGACAACGCCATGGCCGCTGCGGCGAACACCGGCGAAAGCAGTAGCCCGAAGGCGGGATACAGCACACCGGCTGCGAGGGGGATCCCCAGCGCGTTGTAGACGAAGGCAAAGACAAGATTTTGCCGGATGTTGCGCATGGTCGCCTGCGACAGGGCGCGGGCCCGCACGATGCCATTGAGATCGCCCCGCAGCAAGGTGATGCCGGCGCTTTCCATGGCAATGTCGGTGCCGGTTCCCATGGCAATCCCGACGTCTGCGGCCGCCAGTGCCGGCGCGTCGTTGGTGCCGTCCCCCGCCATGGCCACCACCCGCCCTTCGCGGCGCAGCCGCTTGATGACTGCGCTCTTTTCAGCGGGCAGTACTCCGGCTTCCACCTCATCGATGCCAAGGCGCGTCGCGACGGCCTGCGCGGTAGATTTTGCGTCTCCCGTGAGCATCACGATGCGCAGGCCCGCGTGCCGCAAGGCGGCGATGGCGCCCGGCGCTTCTGGCTTGATGGCATCGCCAATCGCGACATGCCCAAGCAGCACGCCGTCGCCTGCGATGTACACGACGGTGGCGCCTTCGGCGCGCGCAACCTCGCTGCCATCCTGCGCAGGATCAAGCGCGCAGCCTTGTTCGTGGAGGTAGCGCGCATTGCCGGCCACGAGTCGACGCCCGTCTACCTGGCCGGAGACGCCCTGGCCAGTGGCGGACTCGAAGTCTTCGACGGGAGAGAGCTTCAGCTTCCGCGCCTTCGCCGCGTCGAGCACCGCACGGGCAAGCGGGTGTTCACTGCCGCGTTCAAGGCTCGCCAAGGCCTGCAACAAATCGTCTGCGCTGCCTGCGCCAACAGTCGTCACACCGAGCAGGCGCGGCTTGCCTACGGTCAAGGTGCCGGTCTTGTCGACGACCAGGGTGTCCACGCGTTCCATGCGCTCCAACGCTTCGGCATCCCGCACCAGGACGCCGGACTGCGCGCCGCGACCTATGCCGACCATGATGGACATTGGCGTGGCGAGCCCCAGCGCGCAGGGGCAGGCGATGATGAGTACGGTGACGGCGACGATCAGCCCATGGCTGAACCCAGGCGCGGGCCCGAACTGCCACCAGAGCAGGAAGCTTGACGTTGCCACGCCCATCACCATGGGCACGAACCAGCCCGCCACCTCGTCGGCCAGCCGCTGGATGGGCGCGCGCGAACGCTGCGCGGTGGCCACCAGCGCCACTATCCGGGCCAGCAGGGTGTCGGCGCCAATCCGCGCGGCGTCCATCACGAACGATCCGGTCTCGTTGAGGGTGCCGGCGGTGACTGTCGCCCCGCGCGCCTTCGTCACGGGCATGGGTTCGCCGGTCAGCATCGACTCATCGACGACCCCGCGCCCTACGCCCACCACGCCATCGACCGGAATTTTCTCGCCCGGTCGCACGCGGAGCCGGTCGCCCACCTTCACGGCGGCGAGTTCGATTTCCTCCTCCGTACCGTCGTCCAGCAGGCGCAAGGCCGTGCGAGGAGTGAGATCCAGCAGAGCGCGGATGGCGCCCGACGTCCGTTCCCGCGCGCGGAGTTCCAGCACCTGGCCCAGCAGCACCAGGACCGTGATCACCGCTGCAGCCTCGAAGTACGCAGGCACCGCGCCGTGGACATGGAAAACTGGCGGAAACGCGTCGGGCGCGACGGTGGCCACCACGCTGTAGACCCAGGCCGCGCCGGTGCCCAGCGCGATGAGCGTGAACATATTGAAGTGGCGGCTCTTGAGGGACTGCGCGCCCCGCACGAAGAACGGCCAGCCGCTCCAGCACACCACCGGAGTGGCGAGCGCAAGCTGCACCCAGTTGGCGATCTGATGGTTGAGGTGCTCGCCGAACAAGCCCATGTGCTGGCCCATTTCGAGCACGAACACGGGCACTGCCAGACAAAGGCCAAAGAGGAGGCGCCGCGTGAAATCGATGAGTTCGTGGTTGGGCGGTGCCAGGGCCGTGACGGCCACCGATTCCAGCGCCATACCGCAGAGCGGACAACTCCCCGGCGCCAGTTGGCGCACTTCGGGGTGCATGGGACAGGTGTATTCGGCGGAGTCCGCGCCGACGGGATGCGGTGGCAAGGCGCCCGCCCCCTGCGGTTCCAGGTAGCACTCGGGGCCGGCCACGAAGCGCCGCAGGCAGGCTGCCGCGCAAAAATAGTAGTCGCGTCCGCCGTGGCTCACGTGATGCGGGGAATCGCGGGTGACCACCATGCCGCAGACCGGATCCGCAAGGGCTTCCGTTGCCGCGTTCCCGGGGTGCGCGGTGCAATGCTCGCTGTGTTCCATGCTCATGCCTCCTGCCAGGGTTTGCGGATGCGGGCGGATTTTTTCTCGTGCTAGAGTCCGACCCCAAGCTCAGAGCCAAGCCTTGTGCTGGAGCACCCGCGATGGACGCGATCCTCACCCTCGGACGCCTCGCCAGAGGCCGCCGACGTCGGCATCGAAACCATACGCTATTACCCGCCGCGAGCCTTGCTGCCGACGTCCAAGGCCGCGGGCGCCGTGCGCAGGCTTCCCGCTGCGCTGGTCGCTTGAATCCGCACCATCAAGCAGGCACAGGATCTCGGCTGCACATTGGAGGATCCCCTTCGTGACTTTCGCCAAATTCCTGTTCGTGTTGCTCGCGCTCGCCAGCAGCGCGGATGCCTCCACGCTTCGCGTGGCCACCCGCGCGGTGGAACCTTTTGTCATGGTGAAGGACGGCAACTATGCAGGCTTCAGCGTGGAACTCTGGCGGGAGATTGCCCGCCGCCTGGGTACGGACACCACGTTCATCCTCATGCCAGACATCGACGGCGTACTCGGTGCGGTGGGCAACCACACGGCCGATCTCGGCATAGCGGCGATCTCGATTACCGCCGACCGCGATGCGAAATTTGATTTCTCGCAGCCCATGTTCGATGCCGGCCTGCAGATCCTGACGCCAGCGGCGGGCAAAGGTCACAGCAGCGTCATCACTGCGGTGATGGAAGGGATTTTTGACTCGGCAATGCTGCCGCTGCTGGGCGCGGTGATCGCCGCGATTCTCGTGCCCGCGCATCTGGTGTGGTGGTGGGAGCGCCGCCATCCGCAGGGCATGTTCACGCATCGCGATTATTTCCCCGGGATATTCGAAGCCTGGTGGTGGGCGGCCTCCACCCTCGCCACGCAAGCCGACCAGATGCCGCGCGCGATGGCGGCGCGCGTCGTCGCCCTGCTCTGGATGTTCTTCGCGGTGATCTTCGTCGCCTACTTCACGGCGAGCGTCACCTCCAACCTCACGCTCCAGCAGTTGCACGGCGACATCAACGGTCCTGCAGACCTCACGGGCAAGCGCGTGGTCACGCTGGCCGGTAGCACGTCGCAGGAATTCCTGAAGGCACGCGGCCTGGACGCGCAGGTGTTCGAGTCGTTCGCAGACGCCGTGGCCGCGCTTGAAGCGGGTAAGGCCGACGCCATGGTCTTTGACGCACCGACACTCATGTACTACGCCGCGCACGAAGGCCAGGGCAGGGTGCAATTGGTGGGGCAGGTCTTTCGCCGCGAGAACTACGGCGTGGTGTTTGCCGAACGGAGCCCGCTGGTAAAGGCGGTGAACGGCGCCCTGCTCGGCATGCAGGAAGACGGGACTTACGATCTCCTCTACGCGAGGTGGTTTGGCGCGCGGTGAACGCAAGGCAGCAGCTCGGACTGCTGCCCGCGCCCGGATCAGGCCTTGCGCCTGTCGTCAGGCCATTTGCTGCGCCAGTCGTCATCAAAGTCGGACACCGTGACGGCGCGCTTCACCGTGGTGAGGTCGGGGTCCATGAATTCGTAGATGACATCGGTGTCGCTGCGCATGCTGAAGAAAATCACGGCTTCTTCCGCGCCACTGCCTTCGATGTGGATATCGCCTTCGCCGCCGATCGAGTAGCTGCCTGCCGGCTTCACCTTGACGGAATCCTGGCCGTCGAGCTGTTCGCGGATGCGCAGTTCGCCCTGCAGGACCAGGGTGGACGTGCAGGCCGCATGGCGGTGGTACATGCATTCGCTGTTCGGCTCGAACTTGACCAGCATTTCCGCCTGCTTGCGCGCGACGTCCACGCTCAGGATGCGATAAAAGGTGCCGGGCGTGAAGAACTCGCGCCAGTCGATGGCGCTCGAGTCGTAATTGAAGTTCGGGGCGGGTGCATTCATGGCGGCCTCCTGGGCGTTCGAGGTTCGGAGTGTAAAGGCGTGCAGCGCGATGTAGCTATCCCATTGTTGGGGATGCCAGCTGCGATGCGGGCCGCCACCGCCCACTAGGTGCAGGAGATTCATGCTCGGAGTTGGGTCACCACGTCCTCGATCAGCGCCTTCGGCGACTCCGCCACGTCCAGCGTGACCGCCCGCTCGCCTGGTCCCGGCGGTTCCAGGATGGCCAGCTGGCTGGCGAGGAGCGCGGGCGACATGTAGTGCGCCTGCCGCGCGTCCAGTCGGGCTGCCAGGAGTTCAGGGCTGCCGGTGAGATGCACCAGCACCAGTGCCGGGGCGCCTTCGCGCAGCACGTCCCGATAAGCCCGCTTCAAGGCCGAGCAGGCCAGCACCAGCCTTTCCCCCAGCGCGCATCCCTGGGCGAGGCGGGCCGAGAGCGCTGCCAGCCAAGGCGCGCGATCGGCGTCGGTGAGCGCGATGCCTGCCCGCATGCGGGCGATGTTTTCCGGGGAATGGAAGTCATCGGCGTCGATGAAAGTCGCCTCGATTCGCGCGGCCAGTGCCTTGGCAAAGGTCGATTTCCCGCAGCCCGACACGCCCATCACGACCACGGTGTTCATCACGTCCATCTGGGCTCCGGAAATCCTGGGCGGGGATCGGGTCTCTGGAAGGTAGAGAGCCGGGGCGCGCTACGACCAGAGCGGCAATCTTTGCGGCCGCCGGCGAGGTCACGCTTCGAAAGGTTGCGGCGCTGGCGCGAGGTTGGACCAGAACTGCTCGTAGGGACGATTGCACAACTCGACGATCGTCCCCCAGGGGTCCTGACAGTAGACCACCTTGTATTCCTTGTTGCCGTAGAGTTTCCACACCTTGCTGAGCACCTTCCCGCCGTTGGCGCCGATGAGCTCGGCGGTTGCTTCGATGTCCACCGCCGTGAGGCAGAAGTGGAAGATGCCGCTGCGCCAGTACTCGAAGGTGTCCGCAGGCACGCGGGTCGCGGGTTCGATGAACTGGAACAGTTCGATGCCCACCCCATCGGCGGTCGAAAGATGCGCCATTTTCACCGATTCGAAACGGTCCCCGAAGATGTCCTTCACGACGTTGCCGAAGTGCGAACCGTCGTTACGCGCATCGACCGGGGGCACGAGCAGGTAACAACCGAGGACCTCGCAGTACCAGCGGGTCGCCGCTTCGATATCCGGCACGTTGAGGCCGATGTGGTTCATCCGCATGGGTGTGGTCATGGTCGGGATCCCTTTGCTTGGTGGGTGGAGGCCTGTTCATCTGGTGGCCTGGATTTTTAGTCACTTTCCGCAGGATGGACTCAACGCCAACCTTTGAGGGCGGTGTGGTCGAAGGGCGGACGGGCGCATGCTCGCGCTCACACTGCGACCGGTAGAGCGCCAGGCAGGCGCCAAGTATTTCCAAGGGCGCGCTGCAGCAGCAATCACCGGCGCCCGCATACGGACGGGTCGTCAAGGAGGCTGGATCAAAACCGCTACGCAGGGAATGAAACCGTCCAGTCCTGCGCGCGGCGCCTTCAAGGCCAGCACAGCCGCGTAAAGAGGCCAGTGATACGTCGGCGCCAACCCTCAGCGGCCTCTGCTTCATCCGCGGTCGCGCAAGCTAACTCTCCAAGTGTTCACGACGAGGCCGCTTCCGGGCGATCCTTCTTGGGGCCATTCGCCGACATCGGTCAGGCCGACTTGCGCCGGTGTGGTCAATGTCTATGCAGGGGCGAGGATTGGACTGCTCAAAGTAGGCGCTAATCCGGAGCTTCCCTAGACCGAGGTGTGCTGCGACCAAGGGCGACCGCACAAGAATGGCGCCGGGTTGGCTGGGCGCTCTGCCAGATCAGGCATAGCGCGTGCCCGGCGCTGGGCCTGCGGCGCACGCTTCGGCCATTGCCGCCAGCGCCTCATCCAAAACCCTGCGGGTCGCGCCGGCCGTGAGCGCGAACGGCGCGTGAATTATCCCCGCGCGCACGGCTAGCGCCATCGCAAGGGCTTGCAGGATGTCCCCGTTGGCGACATTGGGCAGCACGGCGATTTCCCGACTTAGCGTGCGAAGGACCGCATCCAGCAACTGACTCAAGACCACCGCCGAGGCGGTATCTGGATGCAGCGGAAAGCTGATGTCGATAACGGCCCCGGTGGTGGCGCGATAGGGCAGGTACTTCATAAACATCTCCGTGGATAGGGGCGCATGGCGCCATGTCTCAGGGCGCTGCGGTGGCTTTGTGTTAGCGTCGAGTCATCACCTTAGCGCGCCGTGCGACCATGCAAGAACCCGCAGATAGCTCAACGCTGGGCGCTGTCCTGAGCGCCCAGAGCCGCTGGCAGGCAGCGCAAATCGAAGATTTTCTTGCCGCTTCTCGTCTGCCGCTGAGACTGTCGTCACTCGACACCGATGCTTTCCGCACATCACCTCACTGTGGTTTTTATTCCGTGGAGGTTGTTTCTACTGCTGTACTCAGCGGCAATCAGTGGTCAGCCGGCAGTTGCTCGGCAACCCGCGCGTGGGGCTGGAGGTGGCGGTCAACGCTCCGCCCTACCGAGGGATTCGGGGGACCGGCATCGCGCGGCTGGTCACCGAGGGCGCCGCCGAGATGCTGCATCGCCTGATCGACCACTCCCTGGAAGACCGGGATGCGCGCCTGCGGCGCTGGTTGCTGTCGCGGGTGGCCACGGAGGTGATGATCGAAATCCGCCCTCGTTGGCTGACCAGCTGGGACTTCAGCCGTCGCATGAGCCAAGCTGTCCAGCGCTAAATCCGGCCCTGTACCCGCACCCAACGGGGTGTGATGCAAATGGCGTACTCGGTAGGGATTTGGGCGCGCATTTTGTCCGCTACCGGGCCGTGCGGGTCGTCGAGATAGCTGTCAATCATCAGATTGGTGACCCGTGCACCGTCCGCAAGATCCAGGCGCGCATCGCCCTGACCACGCAGCAGCCGCCAAGGTTTTCCGCTGAGGGCGATTTCGAACGCGCAGCGCGGATTGGCGGTGAGATTGCGCCGCATCAAGGTGCTGGCCCGCGTAATACACCAGAACCGCTGCTCGCCGTAGAGAAACCACAGAATCGAAATTAGCGGATAGCCATGGGGCGAAATCGAGGCCAATCGCACCGGCTGCGACAGGCCATCGAGCAGTTCGCCGATCCGCTGCGGCGCGAGCGAGCGAACCCGGGACGACGGAGCGGGGCTAGCCATTGCGCGGGGCGGCCCACGTTTGACGCAGCCCGCCAAGCGCGGCGGGGGTGGGGCCGACTAACAACGGGCCGGTCTCGCCAATGCGGTCGCAATGAACAGCTCAAAAACCAGGGTGGGTTCCTCCGCGGGCAGGGGCAGCATCATAGGCAAGCGGCACGGAATCGCTTACGCGCTTATGCGCCGCCGGGAGGACCCAGGCCGGCTGGGCACTGAAGACAATGCCCGGCGACGACGAAGGCTCACGCAGGGTCGGCCTTTGACGACGCCGGAGGACGGCTGGTCCAAGGCCTTCAGCTTCGCGGCGGCTTCATTTACGAGATCTTCAATCGCTAGTGGATGAGCCCATGGGTGGTGAGCGAGAGACGTTCGGTGTTGACCGCGGGCCGCGTGATGTAGCAGCACAGGCGAGCAAGCTTGTCACGCTGAACTGCTGCTGCACTTCGGTGCCGTCTTCACGCCAGAGTTTACCGCCAGCAACCTCAAGGCCATGCCGCGCAAGCCGCTCGTCCGCGTTCAGGGCGCGACGCTGGGCCACGGCGAGTTATGCTCCAACGCTGCGGGCAAGAGGTCGCCGCTCGCCAACCGAGGACCGTCGATGAATCTTGATCTCGACACCGGCAAGCTCGTGGTGTTTCTCGGCGGGCTCCTGCTATTTCTGGGCCTTGAGAGCCTCTGGCCGGCGCGGCCGTGGCGGATGTCGCGCTGGCACCGGATCGGCTTTCATGCGGCCATCGCCGTGACGAATACCGTGGTACTGCGGCTAGTGGTGTACGTGCCGCTGCTGCTCTGGGCGGTTCATGTGGAGGAGGAAGGCTATGGCGTGGCGCGCTGGCTGGGTATCGAAGGCTGGCTCGAAATTGTGGCGGCAGTGCTGGTGATCGATGCCTTTGACTACCTCTGGCATCGCGCCAACCACCGGGTGAACTGGCTGTGGCGCTTTCACAAAGCGCATCATGCGGATTCGGGCATGGATTTGAGCACGGCGCTGCGTTTTCACCCGGGCGAACTGCTGCTCTCGGGCGTGGCCAAGGCGATCTGGATCGGCGTCTGGGGACCCACCGTGGTCGCCTGGTTCCTATTTGAGGCGCTGGTCAGCTTTTGCGCCCAGTTCCACCACAGCAATATTGACTTCCCGGACCGTATAGAACGCGTGTTGTCCTGGTTCATCGTGACCTCGCGCTTTCACGCCGCGCATCACGCCGTGGACCGCGCTTTTGGCGACCGCAATTTCTCAACCATTTTCAGCGTGTGGGATCGCCTGTTCGGCAGTTACGCTCGTCCGGCTGACGGCGGGGCAACCACCAACGCGGCGCAAGCGCTGGGCCTGCCCGACGCGCGAGAACTCGCGTTTTCTCCCGTCGCTTGGCTGATGGAGCCGTTTGCTTCGCGTAATCTCAGGCCTGCCGAGACTAGTCCGGCGGCGATGCCCGGAATCGATTGATCACCGTTTTGCAGATCACCCTCAACCCCCAAGGAGATGTTCATGAAACTGATCACGGCCCTCTTATTGACCCTGCCCCTGACGGTGATGGCTGCCGAACACGGTGGCGCACCGGCCGACGCGGCCAAGCCTGCTGCGGAAGCAGCGAAAGCCACCACTGATAAAACCAAGGAAGCCGCCGACGCCGCGGCGGACGGCCAGGAGCACGGCGGCGCCCCGGCTGAAAAGAAGCCCTGAGCGCCACCGCCCAGGCGTGGGATAACCCTTGATGCGCTTGCCTTGCCGGGCGCCCTCGCTGCTGCTGGGGGCCTGCCTGCTGGCTGCACCCGCGTGGGCAGAAGAGGACGCCCGCAAATTTTACGTGGAAGACATCAAGGCCGCGATGATGGCCCATATCGCGGCCCGGGCTGACGCCGACGGTGTGTTTCACCTGCGCGACGAGAAGACCGGCGAAGTCCTCGCGCTCAAGTTCGTCACCATCCACGACCCGGTGCGGGTGATTGACCGCAACACCTATTTTGCCTGCACCGACTTTGCACTGGTGGGTGCGCCCGGGAAACTCTACGACCTCGATTTCTGGATGAACCCGCAAAGCGGCGAGCTCAGGATTTACGACGAAAAAATCCACAAAGAGCCACGCAAATCGCTGCTCTACGGCTGGTACAAACACCCGCGATACACCTTCGTCAAAGACCGCGTGGTAGAACTGTACTAGCAGCCTGTCGGACTTGGGGCGTCGATAGCGAGAATCGGCCCCAGCCAGGACAGTTGGTGCCGGATTTGCAGGCCCATAGCCCGGCTATGGGGCAA
>JAYTTZ010000198.1:0-1618 GCA_043744805.1 Gammaproteobacteria bacterium | reverse complement strand
CGCTGTGCGTGCTGGTGATGGACCTGGACGGCTTCAAGGGTGTCAACGACGAACTGGGCCACGAGGCTGGCGACGAAGTCCTGATCGAACTGGCCCCACGGCTGCGTCGGAGCATCCGCGAAAGCGATCTGGTGAGCCGGATAGGCGGCGACGAATTCGCCGCCGTGCTGGTGAACTGCGAAGTGGACGAGGCCGCGGCCGTGGCGGCAAAAATTGCCGACGCCATCGGCCAGCCCATCCACGTCAAAGGTAAGTCGCTGTCGGTGGGGATCAGTATCGGGATTGCGTCTTTCCCCCTGCACGGCACCGATCACCCCACCCTGCTCCGCCACGCCGACCGGGCGATGTACCGCGCCAAGCGCGCGGGCGAGCCGGTGGTTTACACCCCGCTGGAAGCCGAGCGCGCCTGACGCGCCCGACTTGCCAGACCCTCAGTAGTAGCCTTCGCCCCGCGCGGCACGCGCCTTGAGCGCCGCCGACGGCTGGAAGCGCGCCCCATAGGTCGCGGCGAGGCGCTCGCATTCGGCCACGAAGGCCGCGACGCCTACGGTGTCGATGAACGACAGGGTGCCACCGGACCACGCCGGGAAACCCCAGCCGAGGATTGACCCGAGATCCCCGTCAATCGCACTGGTGAGCACGCCCTCTTCCATGCAGCGCGCGGCTTCCAGCGCCTGGATGTACAGCAGGCGCTTCTTCACTTCTTCGACCTCGGGCTGCACGGCCGCGAGCGGGAAGTGCTCGGCGAGCCCCGTCCACAAGTGCTTGCGGGCGCCGGCCGGGTAGTCGTAGAAGCCCTGACCGTGGCGTTTGCCGAGGCGCTTCAGGCTTTCCACCATCTTCCGTAACACCGCGAAGCCGGACGCCGGCTGGTAATCGGCGCCCAGCGCCGCCCTGGTCTGGCCGGTCACGTGCCAGGCGAGTTCGAGCGTCACTTCGTCGAGCACGGCCAGCGGACCGACCGGCAGGCCGGCCATCTTCGCGGCGTTTTCGATCAGCGCCGGCTTCACGCCTTCCCCCAGCAAGGTCATGCCTTCGTTGGTGAACGTGCCGAACACGCGGCTGGTGTAGAAGCCGCGGCTGTCGTTGACGACGATGGGCGTCTTCTTGATCTGCACGACGTAGTCGATGGCTTTGGCGAGCGTCGCCTGGCTGGTTTCCTTGCCGACGATGATTTCCACCAGCGGCATCTTCTCGACCGGCGAGAAGAAGTGGATGCCGATGAACTGTGCGGGACGCTTCGAGGCCGTGGCGAGCCCGGTGATGGGCAAGGTGGACGTGTTGCTGGCGAAGACTGCGGTCTCGGCGATGACGGCTTCGGTCTTGCGCGTGACGTCGGCCTTGATGGCCTGGTCTTCGAACACCGCTTCGATCACCAGATCGCAGCCCAGCAAGCTGTTGTAGTCGGTGGTGGCTTCGATGCGGGACAACACGCGCTCGGCCTTGTCGCTGGCCATGCGCCCGCGTTCCACGTCCTTCGCCAGCAATTTCGCCGAGTAGTCCCGGCCCTGCTCGGCCTTTTCCACCGTGGTGTCGAGCAACATCACGCCCATGCCGGCGCGGGCCGAAACATACGCAATTCCGGCTCCCATCATGCCGGCGCCCAGGAGGCCCACGG
>JAYTTZ010000197.1:0-1618 GCA_043744805.1 Gammaproteobacteria bacterium | reverse complement strand
TCGCCACCGCCGCCACGGCCTGGTCCTGCCCGACCACCCGCGCGTGCAGGGCGTCCTCCATGCGCAGGAGCTTGGCGCGCTCGCCTTCCAGCATCCGGGATACCGGGATGCCGGTCCATTTGGAGACCACTTCGGCGATTTCCTCTTCCGTGACCCGGCTACGGAGCAGCCGCATGGGTGGACGTTCGACGTCCGAGGCCTCGGCGAGCCGCTTTTCCAGCGCCGGGATCACGCCGTACTGGATTTCCGACATTCGACCGAGATCGCCGGCACGGCGCGCGCCTTCGAAGTCCGTGCGGGCGCGGTCGAGGTCCGCCTGCACCTGATGGGTGCCCTGGAGCAACGCCTTCTCGGATTTCCAGATTTCCTCGAGGTCGGCTGACTCACGCTCGATGTTGGCGAGCTGGGTTTCAAGGTCGGCGAGCCGCCGGCGGGAGGCCTCATCGGTTTCCTTGCGCAGCGCCTCGCGCTCGATCTTGAGCTGGATGACCTTGCGATCCAGGCGGTCGAGTTCCTCCGGCTTGGAGTCGATTTCAATGCTGATCCGGCTGGCAGCCTCGTCGATGAGGTCGATGGCCTTGTCCGGCAGCTGGCGATCGGTGATGTAGCGGTGCGAGAGCTGGGCAGCAGCGACGATGGCCGGATCGGTGATTTCCACGCCGTGGTGCACGGCGTACTTTTCCTTCAGGCCACGCAGGATGGCGATGGTGTCCTCGATGGAGGGCTCGTTGACCATCACCTTCTGGAAGCGGCGTTCGAGTGCCGCGTCCTTCTCCACGTACTGGCGGTACTCGTCCAGGGTGGTGGCGCCAATGCAGTGGAGTTCGCCGCGGGCGAGGGCGGGCTTCAACATGTTGCCGGCGTCCATCGCGCCTTCAGCCTTGCCGGCGCCCACCATCGTGTGGAGTTCATCGATGAACAGGATGACCTGGCCTTCCTGCTTGGCGAGGTCGTTCAGCACGGCCTTCAGGCGCTCTTCGAACTCGCCCCGGAACTTCGCGCCGGCGATGAGCGATCCCATGTCGAGCGACAGCACGCGCTTGCGCTTCAGGCCTTCCGGCACTTCGCCGTTGACGATGCGCTGGGCGAGCCCTTCGACGATGGCGGTCTTGCCAACGCCGGGTTCGCCGATCAGCACCGGGTTGTTCTTGGTCCGGCGCTGGAGCACCTGGATGGCGCGGCGGATTTCCTCGTCGCGGCCAATCACCGGGTCGAGCTTGCCCTGCAGCGCCCGTTCGGTGAGGTCAATGGTGTACTTGTCGAGCGCCTGGCGGGTTTCCTCGGCGTTGGCGTCGGCTACCTTGTCGCCGCCCCGCAGCGCATCGATGGCCTTGCCGACGGCCGCTTCCTTCGCGCCCTGCTTTTTCAGCAGGCGGCCAAGTTCGCCCGCATCACCCAGCGCCGCAAGTACGAAGAGCTCGCTGGAAATGAACGAGTCCCCCCGCTGCTGCGCCAGCTTGTCGGTGACGTTCAGCAGGCGGATGAGGTCGTTGGAGGGATGCACTTCGCCCGGCACGCCCTCCACCTTGGGCAGGCGGTCGAGGAGTTGGGCCAGCTGGGCTAGCAGCGAATCCGTGTCCACGCCGCTTTTGCCCAGGACGTGCTTCACCGTGCTGCC
>JAYTTZ010000196.1:0-1620 GCA_043744805.1 Gammaproteobacteria bacterium | reverse complement strand
CGGCTGGCGCCCACCAGCGCGTGGAAGCCATCGCCCGCGAGAAGCTCAGCATGACGGCGCCCGACGGTACGCAGCTGTTGCGGGTGTATCCGTGAAGCGCCTCGACGGCTTGCTGGCCACTCCGCGCAGGCTTTGGCTGCAACTACGCGGCAATCCGCGCAAGGCGCCAGCGGGTGGTGGCGCGCGACCGCGGAAAGTCCAGCCGGAACGCGCGCGCCGGCCGGCACCGCCCGCCGGTCCGGTAACGACGCGATTCGACCGCCTGGCGGCCACGCCGCACGGGACCTGGTTGCGACTGCGCGGAATCTCCCGCCAGGGCTTCGTCATGGGCTGCTTCCTGGCGGTCGCGCTACTGCTGTGCTGGCACGCGGTCGATCTCCAGCTCAGCAAGGGCGCCTTCCTGCAGGACAAAGGCCAGGAACGCTACGAGGTCGTGCAAGGCATCGAAGCCCATCGCGGCATGATTACCGATCGCAACGGCGAGCCGCTGGCAATCAGCACGCCGGTCGCTTCGGTGTGGGGCAACTTCACCGAGCTGTCCAGGCACAAAGATCGCTGGAAGGAACTCGCCCGCTTGCTCGATATGTCGCCCGATTACCTCAATTCGCTGATCTCCGAGCGTCCCAGGAAGTCGTTCTACTGGATCAAGCGCCAGGTAGGCCCCGGGGTGGCTGCTGCCGTCAAAGCCGCCGCGATCCCCGGCGTCAACCTCGTCGGTGAATATCGCCGCTATTACCCGGCGGGCGAAGTCGTGGCTAACCTCATGGGCTTCACCAACCTCGACGACCAGGGCCAGGAAGGTGTCGAGCTGGCCTTCGACCCCACGCTGCGCGGGACCAACGGTTCGAACCGCGTGATCCGCGATCGCCTCGGGCGCGCGGTGGAGCACGTGGAGCGCATCCGCGACGTGCAGCCGGGCCAGGATCTCGCGCTCAGCATCGACCGCCGATTGCAGTACGTGGCCTACCGCGAACTCAGGAATGCCGTCCAGAAATTCAACGCTGCCGGCGGCCTGATGGTGGTGCTCGACGCCCAGACCGGTGAGCTGCTGGCGATGGTCAACCTGCCTACCTACAACCCGAACAACCGCACCGACGTCAAGCCCGAGAACTTCCGGAACCGCAGCGTGACGGATTTGTTCGAGCCCGGTTCAACCATCAAGCCGTTCACTGTCGCGGCCGGCCTCGAAACCGGACGGTTCACGCCGACCACGGTCGTCGACACGCAGAACGGCGTGTTCCAGAGCGGCAAGAAGACCATCAAGGACGTGCACGGCTACGCGAGCCTGACCGTGGCCGGCATCATCCAGAAGTCGAGTAACGTGGGCGTGATCAAGATTGCGCTGGCCATCGAGCCCGAGCCGTTCTGGCAAGTCCTGAGCAAATCCGGCTTCGGCGAAACCAGCAGCGTCGAACTGCCCGGCGAGCAACAGGGCCAGCTCGATGCCTATCGCAACTGGGGCATGTCCGACCGGGTGTCGCTGGCCTTCGGCTACCACACCAACCTCACCGCCGTGCAGCTGGCCCGCGCCTACGGCGTGTTTGCGAGCGGCGGCATGCTGCGCCCGGTAACGATCCTCAAGCGCAGTACGCCACCGTCGGCGACCCGGGTCGTTTCGCA
>JAYTTZ010000195.1:0-6248 GCA_043744805.1 Gammaproteobacteria bacterium | reverse complement strand
AGTCGATGCGTGGCCGGATCGTAGGCCGGGCGTTCCACCCAGCCGCCAATCTCGATTTCCGGGATCCCTTTCGCCACGCGCTCCTCGTTGCCGGTGGCAGTGCCGTCCAGGAGGGTCTTGTACAGGCCTTCGACGTCCCAGTTGAGCGCGTCGTCGTCCTTGACGTAGCCCGCCGGCTCGAACCTCACGACGGCAATCCACTGCTGCTCCCTTGATTGCGGAAGCACGAGGCCAAGCTGCGTGTCGCCGGGATGGTTGCCGAATGCGCGCATCAAATCGCTGGCAGCGGGTTCGGGTACCCAGGCGTACCCACCGGGCAGCTTGAGGACGGCCTGATCGCGCAGTTGGACGGTGGTGGGGCCAGCAATCTTGCTGGCCAGGACTGCTTTCAGCGCCGCGTCCATCGCCGCGAGCGCCTTGGGGTCCGGCATGCCCGGTTCTGCATTCGCGAGGGGTGCCAGCAGGGCCAGCACGCAGAGGCACATGGCAAGGGCGGTGCGGGACAGGACTCCGGGCATCAATTCCTCCAGGCAATGGGGCGTCATGCGGGCGGGCCGCAGCGTGGCAGATTCGGGTTGCCTGATGCGAGGCACCGGCGCGGCGCGGTCTGGGTGCAGCGTCGCGGCAAGGCTGCAGGTCTGTATCGACGCCGCAGCGGGCACACGCGGAGGTGCGAACGGCCCGCTAGCCCGCTAGTGCGTCGTGCCCTCGGCCGCCGTCTGGTGCGCGGGCTCGTGGGCCTTGTCCGGGTTGGAGAGGTGCTTCGAGGCCGTCGCCTTGGGCTTGGCAGGAGGGCTGTCCGGCGGCACTGCCTCGCTGTCTGCCAGTGCGGTCGCTGCGGGTGTCGTAGCCGTGGCATCGAGCCCCAGGGTGGCGGCCAGTTCAGTCAACGCGACGCGGTCCGGTGAGGCAGCGGTGCCGGCTTGGGCGCGTTGCGCCGTCACGAGATCGCGCAGCTTGTGCGTGGCCGTCGTCGCGCTTTCCGACGGCGTGGTCTCCTGGCGCAAGATGAGCAGCGCCTCTCGCGCCGCGTCCAGCCTGGACGCGGCCCAGTCGGGTTCACGCACGAAGGCTTCCAGCGCTGCGAGCGCGGCGGTGGCGGGGACTACCGGCCTGACGGCGATGGCCTGCGCTGCGGGCGGTGGCGTGGAGTGTTGTTCCGGCCAGAAATAAAGGCCAGTCGCCACCAGCAGCAAGGCCGCCGCTGCGAACCTGCGCCAACCGTAAGCGGTAGCCGTCGCAGGATAAGAAGCAGGTGGCGCACTGCTTGCCGCAGGCACGCTGGCTGCTGGCGTTTTTGGTGGCACCGGGCGCGACAGGTTGATGATCTGCGTCTGCATGAACGCCTGGTTCTCGTCACCTTCGTGCGGCTGGGCGACCGGCTTCGTCGTAGTGCCCGGGGCCTGCAGGAGGGAGGGCGCCAGCTTGCTGTCGTCGATGTCGTCGAGCACCGGCCGGCGGCGCTGGCGATAGAGTTCACCATCGATTTCGCCGCGCAGGTGGGCGAGACGCAGCGCGTTAAGGTTTTCCGGGGTGTAGTTGGAGGAATCGGGAGTGAGGTGGGATTTGTGCGGCCCCGCCTCGCCGGATTCCGTCGGCGGCGCCGCTTCTGCGTGGAGGGCGACGACCGAGACATTGTCTACGGCTCCCCGTGCCAGCACCGTTTCGATCAGCTTGTCGACCATCACCCGGGGCGAGCCGTCTGCGGTGAAGCCAACGAGTTCCGCATCGGTCACGTGCTTGCCCAAGCCGTCCGAGCACAGCAGCACCCAGTCGCCAACGGCGACCTGCACCACGTCGACATCCACGATCACAGTGTCTTCGGCGCCGACGGCGCGCGTGATGGCGTTGGACTGGACGTGGTTTTCGCTGACGGAGCCGGTGTGGAGTTCGAGCAGCTCCTCGATTTGGGAGTGGTCCCGTGTGAGGCGATGGCAGCGGCCGTCGCGAAAGAGGTAAGCCCTGCTGTCACCGGCCCACAGGATGGCGAGCAAGTCGTCCATGGCGTGGACGAGGACAACCGTGGAGCCGATGAGCTTGCCCTGCGAATCGCCACGGTCGCGGAGATCGCGATTGACCGCCTGGATCTGCGCGTCCAGGACGTCGACGGCTGCGGCGAGGCGCGTGGGCAGATCGGCATCGCCCAAGGTACTGATGATCAGCTGGCTCGCGACTTCGCCGGAGTCGTGGCCACCCATGCCATCGGCGACGCACCAGAGGCGGTGCGTCGGCGCGTCCAGCACGGAATCCTCGTTGAGCTTGCGCACGATGCCGGTGTCGGTCCTGGCGGCGCTGATCCAGCGGATCGGTGGCGATGGTTCAATGGCCTGCACGAGCGCTCCCAAGTATCTGTGGTTCGAATTTTCCGGCACTTGCAGTGTTGCGGAAAACCTCCGGCAATTTCCAGTGTTTTTCTTGGTAATTTTTCGCGGCAAAACACCGGGTGAGCTTGCTGCGGCACGCGAGGTCGGCCGGCAGGATTGCGCCTGGCTTCGACTACAGGCGAGTATCGGACATGCTAGGAGCCCGCGCCCTGCGCTTGCTGGACATCGCCGAGCGATTGCTGCGCGATCCTGACCGCGGCGCCAGGTGGCTCCTGCCGTTTGTCGCGGTGCCGATGCCCAGCGACGGTCGGTCATCGATCAGGCCTACGCGGACTGGCGACAGTGGCCGGGCGCAAGACAACAAGCAGGGCTGCAACAGGCGGCCGGAGTCCAACCGCAGGGGAGACATCGATGTTCAAGGTCATGGTGATGATCAAGCGCAAGCCCGGCATGGGCATGGAAGAATTCATCCAGTACTACGAAACGCGCCACGCGCCGTTGGGCCTTTCGAAGGTGCCCAACCTCAAACGCTACGTGCGCCATTTCATCCGCCCCTTCGGCAACGACACCTACGCCTCCGCGAAGGAATCGCCCTACGACGTCATCACCGAACTCTGGTTCGACGACCAAGCGGATTTCCAACAGGGCATGGCCTACCTCGCGGATCCCGCAACCGCTGCCATCATCCAGGCTGACGAAGAACAGTTGTTCGACCGATCGTCGATTCAGTTCATGGTGGTTGAGGCACATGAAACGGCATTGCCGCCGCGCTGAACGGGCGCGGGACGCCGTCCTTACATCACCACCGCCACGCGCCCGATAGACTTCCTCCCCAGCACGTCGGCCATCGCCTGCTGGAACTGTTCCAGTGGGTAGGTGGCGGCCACCTGCGGGTTGATTTTCCCGGCCACGCACCAGTCGAAGAGTTGCTGCATCAGCGCCCGCATGCGCGGCTCGTATTCATGGCGCATGTCCTGCGGGCTCCAGCCATAGTAGTAGCCGAGGTTGAGCCCGCAGACCGTCAGGTTCTTCACCAGCAGCAGGTTGGCGGGGATGTTGGGGATGTCCCCGCCGGCAAAGCCGACCGGCATGATGCGGCCTTCCGGCGCCATGCAGCGCAGGCTCTGCAGGAAGACCTCGCCACCCACCGGATCGAAAGCGCGATCGACGCCACGGCCGGCCGTCAGCGCCAGCACTTCTTCGCGGAAGTCCTGCTCGCGATAGTTGATGACGTGGTCCGCGCCGTGGGCGCGTGCGGCTTCGAGCTTGCCGGCGGAGCCGGCGGTGGCGATCACGCTAGCGCCGAGGATCTTCCCGATCTCGACGGCCGCGAGGCCCACGCCACCTGCGGCGCCATGGATCAGCAGGGTCTGGCCGGCCTGCACGTGCAGGAGGTGCGGCCACAGGAGCGCGGCGGCGGAAGTCGCGTAGGAGTTGGTGAAGCTGATGGCGGGCGCGAAGTCGATCTGCGCCGGCAGTGCGTAGGTGTTCACTGCGTTGGCCACGGCGAATTCGGCGAGGCCACCCCAATCGAGCACCGCACACACGCGATCACCCGGCGCGAAGCGGGTCACGCTTTCGCCGACGGCGCTCACGACACCGGCGACTTCCGTTCCCGGTACGAAGGGGCGCGGCGGTTTGCGCTGGTACTTGCCCTGTACCACCAGGCTGGTGGCGAAGCTCATGCCGGCCGCATGGATCTTGATCTGCACCTCACCCGCGCCAGGCGCGGGCGGCGGCAGTTCGTGGAGCGTGAGTTGGTCGAAAGGCATCCAGTCGGGCACGAGTACGCCGCGCATGGTCCTGGTTACTCCGCCTTGCCGAAGCGTGGGGCGCGCTTTTCCATGAAGGCGCACATGCCTTCGCGCGCGTCGGCGCCGAGGAAGAGGGCGGCTTGTGCTTGCGCTTCATGGGCGAGCACCTCGTCCAGCCTGCCCGACTCCCCGAGGTAGACGCCGCGCTTGATCGACGCAATGGCGCCGCGCGGTGCCGCGGCCAGCGCGCGGGCGCGTTCGAGCACGGCCTCGAGGAAACCTTCGACGGGCAGCACGCGGTTGACCAGGCGCTGGCGCAGGGCTTCGTCGGCGTCGAGTCGATCGCCGGTCATCATGAGTTCCATCGCCATGCCGGTACCGACGATGCGAGTCAGGAGGTAATGGCCGCCCCAGTCGGGGACGAGCCCAATTTTGACGAAGCTCGCGGTGAACTTTGCCTTTGCGCTGGCGTAGCGGAAGTCGCAGGCGAGCGCGAGGTTGAGGCCCGCGCCGGCGGCCGCGCCGTTCACGGCGGCAATCACGGGTTTGTCCATCGTGCGCAGCAGGCGCACCACCTGGCCGCCGGTCTGCATGCGACCGCGAATGGTCGCGACGTCGTCCGCCGCCTGCAGCGCGATCATGCTCGCGATGTCACCGCCCGCGCAGAAGGCCTCGCCTGCACCCGTGATGACCACGCAGGCGACGGCCGGATCGTTGGCGAGGGATTGGATGGCGTCGAGCAGCGCCTCGCGCATCTGCCCGCCCAGCGCGTTCATCACCTGCGGGCGGTTCAGCGTGACCAGGGCCACGCCGCCATTGATGTTGACCAGGAGTTCTGCCATGGCGTACCTCACACCCTCACGTTCTTGAACTGCCAGGGATCGCTCTCGTCCAGATCTTCGGGAAACAGGCCGTTGCGCTGGTAGAGCGGCGTCCAGTCGGTATAGGCGCCGATGACCGGGCCGAGGTACGGCAGGCAGATTTCAAGGTTGCGCCGATAGTCGATTTCATCTGGCTCGACGATGCCGCGGTGTGGGTTCTCCATCGCCCAGATCATTCCGGAGAGCACGGCGACAGTGACCTGCAAGCTGGTCGCGCTGTTGTGCGGGGCCAGCAGGCGGGCTTCGTCGATGGAGAGCTGGGAGCCGAACCAGTAGGCGTTCTTCGCATGGCCTGCCAGGAGCACGCCGAGCTCGTCCACGCCGGACACGATCTCGTTCATCAGGATTCGCTTGCGTGCCTGCAGCTGCCAGTTGCGGCCGGCGAACTCGTGCACGGAGAGGACGGCGGAGTCGCACGGGTGGTAGGCATAGTGGACGGTCGGGCGATAGGCCACGGCGCCACCTTCGCGGTGCGTGAAGTAGTCGGAGATGGAAATGGATTCGCCGTGGGTGATGAGGAAGCCGTGGTAATGGCCCTCGATCGGGGTCCAGCTGCGTACGCGGGTGGCGGCCCCGGGCTGCATCAGGTAAATGGCGCTATCGCAGCCGAAGTCATGCCGGTGCCCATCGTGCGGCAGGTTGTGCTCGTGCGTCCCCCAGCCGAGTTCCGCAGGCTGCGATCCTTCGCTCACGAAGCCGTCGACCGACCAGGTATTTACGAACTCGCCGAGCGCTTTCGGCACGCTGGGGGTCTGGTTGTCGCGCTCGGCGATGTGGATCACCTTGACCTCGAGCGTGGCGGCGAGCGCCGCCCACTGTTCACGGCTCGTCGGTTCGACGGGTTCGAGGCCGAGGTCCTGCGCGATGTTCACCAGCGCCTGCTTCACGAAATGCGACACGAGGCCAGGGTTGGCGCCATGGGTGATGAGCGCCGTGGCCCCACCGGGTCGCTGCCGGCGCAGTGCCAGTGCGGACTCGCGCAGTGCATAGTTCGTGCGCAGCGAAGGTGGCAGGCCCGGATCGGTGTAGCCGCCCGGCCAGGGCTCGATGCAGGTATCGAGGTACAGCGCGTTACGGTCGCCGGCGTATTCGACGAGGGCAACACTGGAGACGTCCACCGACAGGTTCAGCAGGAAATCCCCCGCATCCACCAGCGGGTCCAGCACTGCGCGGAAATTCTCGCGGGTGAGTGGCTGCTGCACGAATTTGACGCCGAACGCGGCGGCCACGCTGGCGCCGGTGTCGTCGGCGGTGACGATGGTGATGCGGGGCGGCGTGAGGCCACCGAT
>JAYTTZ010000194.1:0-6286 GCA_043744805.1 Gammaproteobacteria bacterium | reverse complement strand
GCGGGTGGTCGGTGGCGCCTGTTGCCGGATATTCCTGCCTGCCTGATTACTTCTGGACCTGGGGGGACTCTTCGGCCGCCACCATCAACGCGAGCCTGCCACGCGGACACGCGCGGCCGCACGCAGTCGTCGGCGGCAACCGCTGGCTCGCGCGCTGGCAGGGCAAAGCCGACCGGCTCACGCCAAGGCCTGAACTGGCCGCCCTGCTCGAGCGCATCGACGGCGCCAGCCGCGCGGTGCTGATCAGCCTGCAGCCCCTGGCTGAACCCCTGCCCAGGGTCCTCCTCGAGCTGATGGCACTGGCACCGCGGGACTGGCTGTGGGTCTTCAAGGCCCATCCCCAGCGCGCGAGCGCCATTCCGGATCTGGCGGCCCGGATTGCCGCAGCGGGGATCGAGAACTTCGAGATCGAAGTCGCCTCCCGCGCCCCGCTGTATCCCCTGCTGGACCATGTCAGCGCGCATGTCACCTGCTGGTCGTCGGTGGCGTTCGAGGCGCTGTGCTTCGGCAAGCCCAGCCTGCTGCTCGATCCCACTGCCCTGAAGCTCTATGGCGACTATGTCGCGGCGGGTTATTTCCTGTACGCCGACGCCGCCGCCGACGCACTCGCACGGCTGCAGGCCGCGCTGGCTTCGCCACCCCACCAGCCCTTGCCGCCCTATATCGAAACCTCGACCAGGACCGCCCTGCGCACCCTCGCCGGCCTTGCGGGACGGCCCATTCGCCGCCTGCAGCCACGGATCTTGGGTTGGCTGGCCATCTGGTGGAAAATCCAGCGGGCACGGTTCGCGCGCCGGCAAGAGACCGAGGGAGTTGCCCATGCCACCCATGACCACTGACCTGCAGTTGGATAGAGACGCCTCCGCCGGGGAGGTCGCCGCACGCGTCCTGGCCCAGGGCATCGCGGTGCTGCCCGCTTATTACGACGCCGGGGTGCTTGCCCGGCTGTCCGCAGAATTCGACGAATGCCTCGCGACCAGCCACGAACTCGGCTTCAACCGTTCGCAAGCCCCCGATGCCACCACGATCGCGGTGGTCCGTAACCGCCTCGCACCGAACCGCTTTCCCACCCTCTCCAAGGTGTTCAGCGCGCCCTACATGGCCGAGATTGCCCAATGCTTCTACGACCCGGCGACGGTGGTGCTGAACCACCAGATCTACGTCAACCAGAACCACGGCACGGCCGAAGCCCTCGCTGACCTACCGTTCGTGCCCCACTTCGATAAAATCCAGACCCTGAAATTCTTCGTGTACCTGCGCGACACCTCGGCCCGCACCGGGGCGATGGGCGTGGTGCCTGGCTCGCACCTCGCCAATCGCGCGGCCCGGCTTGCGTGTTATGCCGAGAATGAAGATTTTCGCGCGGTCCGGAACCTGGTCGACGGCCTGCCGTTGCTCCCGGTGGACGGGCCGGCAGGTACGCTGTTCGTGTTTGACACGGATGTGACCCACCAGGCAGGACACGTGGCCCTCGGGGGCGAGCGGCGCATCATGCGCGGCCATACCCGGACCCTTGAACAACTCCGGTCGTTGCGGCTGGAAGCAGAAGGCGCTGGCTGCACCCTCGGGGAAGCCGCCTGACCCCAGAACAGGCCCGGGCCGGCGCCGAGCGCGACCTGCCCGCAAGGCCAAGGATTGAGAGAAAGCCGTGAAAGCGATCGTGCTGGCTGGAGGCTTGGGTTCGCGCCTGAGCGAAGAAACCGTGCTGAAGCCCAAACCGATGGTCGACATCGGCGACAAGCCCATCCTGTGGCACATCATGAAAATCTATGCGGCCGCCGGCATCACGGATTTCGTCATCTGCCTCGGCTACAAGGGTTACGTCATCAAGGAGTACTTCGCGAACTACTTCCTGCACAGCGCCGACGTCATGTTCGACATCCAGAACAACCGGATGGAGATCATGAACAACTCGGCCGAGCCCTGGCGCGTGTGGCTGGTGGAAACCGGCCTTGAAACCATGACTGGCGGACGCCTCAAACGCATCCTCGAGAAATTCGACGACGACACCTTCTGCATGACCTACGGCGACGGCGTGGGCAACATCGACATCCAGGCCGCCATCGACCTGCATACCCGGGAAGGACGGCTCGCCACCGTCACCGCCGTCCAACAACCGGGCCGCTTCGGTTCCGTTGAAATCTCGGGCAGCCGGGTGGTCGACTTCTACGAGAAGCCGCACGGCGACGAAGGCTGGATCAACGGCGGCTTCTTCGTGCTGTCGCGCGAGGTCCGGCACTACATCGCCGGCGACACCACCATCTGGGAACGCGATCCCATGCAGAACCTCGCGCGTGACGGCCAGCTGGGCGCCTACGTGCACCGCGGCTTCTGGCAGGCGATGGACACGGTGCGCGACATGAAATCACTGGAGTCCCTGTGGCGCTCGGGCGAGGCGCCGTGGAAGCTGTGGTAGTCACCCCGGCCTTCTGGGCCGGGCGCCGCGTTCTCGTCACCGGCCATACGGGCTTCAAGGGCGGCTGGCTCGCGCACTGGCTGCGGCGGCTCGACGCGCAGGTTGCCGGCCTTGCGCTGGCACCCCCCGAGGGCCCGTCGCTGTTCGCTGCGGCCGCCATCGGCGAAGGCCTCACCCACGTCATCGGTGACCTCCGGGACGGCGCGCTGGTGCGAGCAGTGATGCAGGACTTCGCCCCGGAGATCGTGTTCCACCTCGCGGCGCAACCGCTGGTGCGAGCGTCCTTCCTGCGCCCGGAAGAAACCTACGCCACCAACGTGATGGGCACGCTCAACGTGCTGGAGGCCGTGCGCGCCACTCCTGCCGTGCGCGCGGTGGTCAACATCACCACCGACAAGTGCTATGAAAACCGCGAATGGCTGTGGGCCTATCGCGAGAACGATCCCCTGGGCGGCTTCGACCCCTACTCATCCAGCAAGGCCTGCGTGGAAATCCTCTCGGCAAGCTACCGCCAGTCGTTCTTCACCGAGCGCGTGCGCCTTGCCACGGGACGCGCCGGCAACGTGATTGGCGGGGGCGACTGGGGCGTCGACCGCCTCGTGCCGGACGTCATGCGCGCCTTTACCGCCGGCCAGCCGGTGACCTTGCGCAACCCGGACTCGGTACGCCCCTGGCAGCACGTGCTGGATGCGCTCTTCGGCTACCTGCTGCTGGCGGAACGCCTCATGACGGCCGACGGCGCGCGCTTCGCCCAGGCGTATAACTTCGGGCCTGCAGTCGCCAGTGAAGTCACCGTCGGCGGCCTCGTGGCGCGCCTGATGGCCGTGTGGGGGCCGGACGCACGCTGCATCGTCGAGCGACCGCAGGAGCCACCGCACGAAGCCACCCTGCTCAAGCTCGACAGCACCCGCGCACGCACGGAACTCGGCTGGATTCCGCGCTGGGACATCGACCAGGCGCTGGAGGCGACCGCGCAGTGGTATCGCGCCAGTGCCCACGGCGGCGCCAACCTCCGCCAACTCATGGATGCACAAATCGAGGCCCACCAGGGGTCGGCCGTTGCGCCCGATCCCGCAGTCATCGGAAGCCCGCACGCGTGATTCCCCGCCGCGTCCTTGTCCTGGGAGCAACCGGCTTCGTCGGCAAGGCGCTGATGCAGCGACTCGGCGAACGCTGCACCCTGGAAGGCCACGGCGCCGGACGCAGTGGCGCGGGACCAAGCCAGCCCCGGGCCTTCGTGCGCGTCGACATCTCGCGGCGCGAGGATCTCGAACGCGCGATGGCCATGGTGCGCCCGCAGGTCGTCATCAATGCGAGCTCCTATGGCGTACAACCCGACCAGCGCGCCCTGGAGCCGTCGATCGCGGTCAACGTGACCGGCGCGGGCCTGGTGGTGGAAGCGGCAGCCGCCGCCGGCTGCACGCGGGTGCTGCACCTTGGCAGTTGCTCCGAATACGGCGCCCGCGAAGGCCACATCGACGAATCCGCCCCCGTCGCGCCGGTCGATCTCTACGGCACCACCAAGGCCGCCGGCAGCCTGCTCGCCCTCGAACGTGGCCAACACTTCGGCGTGGCAGTGACGGTGCTGCGGCTGTTCAACGTGTGGGGCGAGCACGAGCCCGCGCATCGACTCTTCCCGGCCGTGTGGAACGCCTGCCGCAGCAACGCGCCGCTGGCGCTCACCGACGGCCTCCAGATCAAGGACTACAGCTACGTGGGCGACATCGCCGACTGCCTGCTCGATCTCGCCGAGCTTGATCCGTCGCCGGACGCTGCAGTGCTCAACCTGGCTTCCGGCGTGGCCCTGCCCGTGCGCGAGTTCGCGCTGCGGGTGGCGACGCGGCTCGGGCGACCGGAACTCCTCAGGTTCGGCGCCCTTGACAATCGGGCGCAGGAAGCCCGCCACCAGATCCCGGATGTCTCCCGCCTCGACACCCTGCTGCCCGGACGCCGCCTGACCCCGATTGAAGCCGTGCTCGACCGCCTGCGCGCGGCCGCAGGCCTCGCCGGCGGAGTCGGCGCCCATGGCTGAAATCCGGGAGCTGCACGTCGTCTCGGGCATTCCGCCCGGCAATTCAGGCACCGGTCGCCTCCTCACCCAGTTGGAGACGCTTGCCGCCAGGGACACCACTCTGGACGTGAAGCTGCACTACCCGCGCCGTCCACTGGAGCATCGCCGCCGGCTGATCAAGCAGGGCAAGTGGTTGTCGGCGCTGGTCGACTGGCTGCAGGTAGCCTTCAGCTGGGGCTGGCTGCGCCTGTCCCTGCAACTCCTCGCCCGGACCAGCGCCGCGCCGGTGGTGTTCTTCCATCCGCAAACCCTCGGCTATCGGCGCACCGAAGCCCTCATGGCGCGCTGGCGCGGGCCGGTGTTCATGTTCGGGCTGGATAACAGCTTCTTCTGCATCCGCAGCTACAACCATCGCCTGGGCATGGACACGCCCTGCCTCAATTGCCTCGGCGGGCGCTTCGAAGCCGCGGACGAACACGGCTGCACGCCTTTCCCCACGCCAGATCCCGAGGCCCGCGGCTTCGTGCGGCGGCTGCGGGAATTGATGATCGACGGCCGGGTGCACGTGCTGGCGCAGAACAAACGCAACGCTGAACTCTATCGTCGCCATCTCGGCCCCAATGCCAGCGTCGCGGTGGTCGGGCTGTGGACGGCCGACCTCACGCCGGAATTCGAAACGCCGCGCACGGCCCCCGCCGGCCGTGGCTACGACGTGGTCTTCCACGGCCATTACGTGGAAGCCAAGGGCGCCGAGTGGATGCTGGACGTGGCGCGCGCCGCACCGGAACTCAAGATCCTGTTCCCCGCGGCCTGCCCGAAGCGCGTGCAGGATCCACCGGCCAACGTCACCTTCAAGTCGATGAACTGGGAAACGGGCCTGGCCGAGGAAGTGGCGAAAGCGCGCCTGGTGACGGTGCCTTCGCTGTGGTCCGCCACCATCGAAGGCGCCCTGGTGAAGACCATCATTGCGGCGCGCGCCACGGCGCGGGTGGACAACCCGACGGCCTATGGGGACGAACTGCCCGCAGGCCTCGTACTCAACCTCGATCGCGAGCCCACCGCCGCAGCGCGCCAGCTGCGCGAAGCCCTGGCCCGCGACTGGGCGCCCGAGCCTGCGCTGCTCGCCGCGTGGAAACAGAACTTCCTCCAGGAGAATTATCCCTTGCTGAACAAAATCATCGCCATCATCTCGCAGGTCGTGAATCGTCCTGCTGCGGCCACGCCAGCCCCGCATGGACTGTTGCTGGAAAAGCTCGGCACGGCCTACGGCGGCTGGACCGTGCCGGTGGAGCGCATCAGTGCGGACTGGATCTGCTACTGCGTCGGCGCCGGCGAAGACATTTCCTTCGACTGCGCGCTCACCGAGACCTTTGGCTGCGAAGTTTTCGTCATCGATCCCACGCCGCGCGCGGTGAGCCATTTCGCCGAACTATCGCGGCGCATCGGTGCGGGCGAAACCATGCCGGTAAACCACTCCACCGTGGACTACACCTTGAGCCCTGCCGGGCTTGCCCGCCTGCATTTCCAGCCGGTGGGGCTCTGGTCGGAAGACACCGTGCAGCGCTTCTACGTGCCGAAGAACGCGGCGCACGTGTCGCATTCCATCCTCAACCTGCAGAAGACCGAGGACTACTTCGAAGCCGAATGCCTGAGCCTGCCCACCTTGATGCAGCGCCTCGGCCACCAGCGCATCGATCTCCTCAAGGTCGACATCGAAGGCGCGGAGTACGAGGTCCTGCGCGGCATGCTGAAGCACCGCGTGTTCCCGCGCGTGCTGTGCATCGAGTTCGACGAAGGCAACATGCCACTCGACAGCGGCGCGCCCCAGCGCATCGAGGCGATGAAGCAGGAACTCGTCG
>JAYTTZ010000193.1:0-1644 GCA_043744805.1 Gammaproteobacteria bacterium | reverse complement strand
AGATATGACAAGCTTGAGCGCAACTTCGCCAGCATGCTTGCGCTCGCGTTCGTGATGGTGTGGTTGCCAATGTAATGCGAAAGATCAACAGGCCCTAGGACCACGGTCTTGGCACCATCGCCCTCGCGCAGGCGGTCAACGGCCTCGCCCACGGAATCCTTGTCCGCGACTGTGGCGCCGTACGACTCCCAGTCCTTCACCCTGGCGAACGCCGTCGCCCGCGCGACCACGCCGTGCGGACGCACGGGCTTGGGGGCCACGCGGGCCGATGCGATACACCACGCATAACACCGCCAGCAAGGCCGGCAGCACGGCGCACCAGAACACCATGCGCAGGTCGCCGGCAAAGCTGTACAGGAGGACGATGGCGGCGCACTGGCCGATGAAGGCGCCGACGGTGTCCGATGAGTGGCTGGCGCCGGCCGATGCGATCCGACACCTAACCTGCAAAGACTTTGGCGATCGCAGCGGTCGCTTCAGCAACACCGTCGATGAGGCTGACCAGCCCCAGCGCCCACACCGTGCGCGGCAGTGGGCGGTGCCTGATCAACGGTTCGTGCGGCGAGCGGTGGCGAATTGCAATTCGCTCGGCGCGCCGGACTGCACGTTTGTGGGGCCGCGGTTCCCCATGAAGGTGCAGGCCGGGTCTGATTGGCTAGCCTCTGCCCACGGAACCGCGGTTCATGGACTGCTTTTCGCGCTGGCCCCGATATTGCTGCCACCCTGGCGGGAGTTGGCCCAATGTCGGGCTCGGTTCGTGCAGAACCGTTCCTTGCCGGTTGCAACGAAGCACCGGGTCTGTGTCTGCGCAGCAAGGCCGCGAGCCCTGCGCGCGACGTCTAACCCTGTACGCAACTGGAGGAGGAAACGGTCATGACGATTACACGGCACAGCTACCTCAAGGTGGCAAGGTTAATGCTCGCGATGGGCACGATGACGGCGATGGTCGGCGCAGGCGCCGACGATCTGTGGCGCGCCTTGAGCGGCGGCAAGCCCGACTTGTATCTGCGCTATCGCTTTGAAAACGTCGACGACGGCCAGCGGCCCGCCCTCGAAGACGCCTACGCCAATACCCTGCGTAGCGCGCTCGGCTATAGCACCGGCCTTTATCACGGCTTCGGGCTCTACGGACAGCTTGAAGACGTGCGCGTATTGGGCGACGAAGACTTCAACGACGGCGGCGGCAACGGCTTTGGCTCACGCGCGGTGGTGGTCGACCCGGAAGGGACAGAAATCCAGCAGGCCAATCTGCGCTATCGCGGTTTGCCGAAGACGCTGGTCACGCTTGGCCGTCAGGAAATCGAACATCGCCAGGCGCCACAGCATCGTTACGTCGGCAATGTCCTGTGGCGCCAGAACTGGCAGACCTTCGATGCCTTGCGGATGGTGAATGACAGCGTGCCGGCAGTGCATGTCGACTACGCCTATGTGTGGAACGTCAAGCGTATTTTCGGCGAGAACAATCACCTCGCCGACCGCGCCGACTATGCCCTCGATGGTCATCTGATCGACCTGACCTGGCGCGGTATCCCCTATTCGACGCTGGAGCCCTACGCCTATCTGCTCGACTTCGGCGACAACCGTCTGGCCGGCACGCGCGCGCTGTCGACTGCCACTTATGGTGCGCGCCTGCAGGGTGCCTAT
>JAYTTZ010000192.1:0-6326 GCA_043744805.1 Gammaproteobacteria bacterium | reverse complement strand
CGGTGCTCTTGAACAGGTGCCGCACCACGTGGGCAAGGATGAAATCGCGGGTCGCTTCAATCCCGATGCGCATCACGGCGGACTTCACGTCCCCGACGGGCTCAAGCCCGTTATAGGCCGCGCTGTTCGCGATACGGAGGGTATAGCTCGCGAGCGCCGGGTCGGTAAGGATGATGCACGCGATGTCGTCCGCCCCGCGCTTGGGATCGGCCGCCGCCGAGCGGATGCTCAAGGCGACTTCGGGCAAGGTGGGGATGACCAGCGTGTCGTCCTTGAGCGCCTGGTAAACCGCGAAGAGGAGTTCGCTGTCGAGCGCGTCGTCACCGGATTCTGCCTCGCTGACCTGGATCCCGCCCGCGCCTTCCACGCTCCGTTTCTGCGAACTCAACAAATTGGCCGGTACCCGCACGAAGCGCAGCGGCGTGAGCGCCGTGCCGCTGACCCGTGCCTTGGGGTGCGGTGACAGCGGATGCAGGGCTTCGAGGGTGCCGGCCTGGATCTCGAAGCTGCCGCCGAGGGCATCACGGATTTTCACCGTCCCTTCCAGCAGGTAGAACAACCAGTCGCCGTCGGCGCCAAGCTGGAACAAGGCTTGGTCGTAGCCCAGGGTTTCGACGTCGAGGTGGCGGGTGAGGGCGTCGAACTCGGCCTCGACCAAGTGGCGGAGCGGCAGGAGCCCGCGCAGGCGGGACATGTCGTTGGCGCGTTCCTCGGTCATGCGTGTGATCCGCCGGAGAGCGCGCGATCACCCACGAAGGGGTTGGTCTTGCGCTCGTGGCCGAAAGTCGAGGCTGGGCCGTGGCCCGGCACGAAGGTCACCTCGTCACCCAGCGGCCACAGCCGCTCGGTGATGGAACGAACCAGGGTGGCGTGATCACCGCGCGGGAAATCGGTGCGGCCGACGGAGCCCTGGAACAACACATCGCCCACGAAGGCAATCTTGCTGCCGGCTTCGTGGAACACCACGTGACCAGGCGTGTGGCCCGGGCAGTGGAGGACATCCAGGGTGAGGCTTCCAACGGTGACCTTGTCGCCGTGCTCCAGCCAGCGATCTGGCGTGAAAGCCTCGGCGGGCGGGAAACCATAGCGGGTGCCCTGTTCGGGCAGCAGTTCAATCCAGAACTGGTCTTCGCGCTGCGGCCCTTCGATGGGCACGCCAAGTTCCCGCGCGAGCCGGGCGGTGGCGCCAGCATGGTCGATATGCGCGTGGGTGATGAGGATTTTTTCGATGGTGACACCAGCCTCGCGGGCCGCAGCCAGGACCTGATCCGTGTCGCCGCCAGGATCCACCACCGCCCCGCGCAGTGTGTCGGTACACCACAGCAACGAGCAGTTCTGCTGGAACATCGTGACGGGTGTGATGAGGACCTGCATGCAGTCTGGCGTTGCTTGGGGATGGCGCGAGTGTAGCCGAATTTCCCCGCCCGCCGAACGGAACGCGGCCACAGTTCGCCCGATTCGCTTTACCATCCAGGCTGCGCCCGGCCCGCCGGCTCCCCCGGCGTCGCGCCTGGATCCATAACCCCACGAAGGAGATCACCCGATGAGCTTGGAAGAAGGCAAGGCCGCGCCGGCGTTCACGCTGGTCGACGCCAGCGGCAAGAAAGTTTCGCTGAAGGACTTCAAGGGCAAGGACGTCATCGTCTACTTCTATCCGAAAGACGACACCCCGGGCTGTACCAAGGAAGCCTGCGGTTTCCGCGATGGCTGGGCGGCGCTGGAAGCCCGCGGCGTGGTGGTGCTTGGCATCTCGCCGGACGATGCCGCGTCCCACGTGCGGTTCATCGACAAGTACTCGCTGCCTTTCATCCTGCTGAGCGATCCGGAGCGCAAAGTGATGGCCGCCTACGGCGCGTTCGGCGAGAAGATGCTCTACGGCAAAAAGTCGATGGGGGTCATCCGTTCGACGGTCTGGATTGATCCAGCCGGCAAGGTGAAGAAGCACTGGGCGCGAATCGCCAAGGCGGAAACGCATCCGGCGGCCGTCATGGCGGCGCTGGGCGTGGCGTGAAGCGACGCGTGTCCGGACGTGGCTGCGCGGGCGCCGTCCGGCGCGCCAGGCCAACGACTGCCCGCTGAGCGCTGGCCAAAGTCCTCGCCGTGTCTATCGATGGCGCTAAACCGATCTCGCGGGGTTTCCGCAGCAGCAGGCGGCGCTCCCTGCGACCCAAGACGACGACACCACCCTGCTCGGCGTGATGGCGCGCGCTCGAACGGCGCGGCCGGAGGTGCGTCACGGCCGAACGCACGGCGGAAGCGCTGGCCCTCGGTGCCAACCCGGCGGTCACGCGGGCAGTGGTGGACCTGCGGTTGGGGGACAGCAGTGGGCTGCGCCTCATCACGCCGCTCCTTGCCGCCAATCCCGACCTTCGCAGCGTGGTGTTGACGGGCTACGCGAGCATTGCCACGGCGGTCGACGCCATCACGCTGGGCGCCCACCACTACCTCACCAAGCCCGCGGACGTCGATGAAATCCTGCGGAGTTTCGGCGACGAGGGCGAAGCTGCGGGCCCGGTTGTCGAAGCCCAACCCACCTCGCTGGGCCGTGCCGAATGGGAATACATCCAGCAGACCCTGCAGGCCTGCGATGGCAATGTCTCGGCGGCCGCGAAGCGGCTTGGACTCCATCGGCGGACGCTCCAGCGGAAATTGCAGAAGCGTCCTTCAGGGCTGGCCTGAACATCCGGCACACGGCGCCCGCGACGGATTGCGCCCGGATCACACAAACATGCGCTGGCGCATTGAAATGTATGCGAATTTATCGAGCTTGAAATCGCGAAATTTTTTCTTGCAATCAAGGTTTAACCGTGTAGATTGCCCGCTCCGCACCGGCCTGGGGGCTTTGTGAGTTGTTCCAGTAAGAACACATCTTTGTTGCTGACGAGGAGAGCCCTCCAGGTCTAGCGCCATCGTGTCCAACGGTGCGCCGGCCCGTCCGGTGCACTCCTCGCGGTTGTTGTCATTAGCAATTGCACTGCGAGGAATTCTGGAGAGATGGATCAAACTTTGCCGAAGCGGGGCCCTTGCCCCATTCAGCTTCCTGCGGACCTGAACCGCAAAACCCCTGACAGCCTGCCCGCCCGGGCACCCATGGCCTGACCGCCATGGCGTTACGCATTCAGGAAACCCTCTACGGAGACGAAGTCTTCCAGGGCTTTACCGCCGAGGAACACCTCTTCCAGGGCCAGACGCCTTTCCAGAAGGTCGACATCTATGCCAGCAAGCGCTGGGGCAAGGTGCTCGTACTGGACGGCATTTTCCAGACCACCGAAAACGACGAATTCGTCTACCACGAGATGCTGACGCACGTGCCGATGTTCGGCTGCGAAACGCCACGTCGCGTGATGATCGTAGGCGGTGGTGACGGCGGCATCCTGCGCGAAGTCCTCAAGCACGACATCGAACATGTCGACATGGTGGAAATCGATCGCACGGTGGTGGAGTACTGCATCGAGCAGATGCCCACGCTCAACCACGCCGGCGCCATCTACAAGGACCCGCGGGCCAGCCTCGTCATCGAGGACGCCTTCGAGTTCATGCAGCGCGAAAAGAACACCTACGACGTGATCCTCGTCGATTCCACCGACCCCATCGGCCCGGCGGAAGTGCTGTTCTCCCATACGTTCTACGACCTGTGCCGCAAGGCGCTCAACCCGGGCGGCGTGATCGCCCTCCAGGGTGGCGTGCCGTTCCTGCAGCCGGACGAAGCGCCCGGCGTGATGAAGCATTTGCGTGGCCTCGGCCTCAAGTCCCGCGTCTACCTCGCGGCGGTGCCGACGTACTACGGCAGCAGCATGGCGCTGGGCTATGCCAGCGACGACCTCGCCGTGATGACGCCGGACCTTGGAAAAATCAGCGCGCGTTTCGCGCGTTCAGGGGTGGAAACCCGTCACTACACGCCGGAGCTGCACGTGGCAAGCTTCGCGTTGCCACGTTGGCTGCAAGACACTACCGGGGGGTTGGCATGAACAACGAACAGCTGGACCACTTCAAATTCGGCGACGACGGCGAGCGCTATGCGGGCGACCATTTGCTGATCGAATTCTGGGGCGCCTCGCGCCTCACCGAGCCGGAATACATCTGCCAGGCGCTGGAAGACGGCGCGCGGGCCGCCGGCGCCACCATCCTGCACTCGCACTACCATCACTTCGGTGAAGGGTCCGGCGTGAGCGGCGTGACGGTGCTGGCCGAAAGCCACATCACCATCCACACCTGGCCCGAGGTCGGCTATGCCGCCATCGATGTCTTCATGTGTGGTGATGCCAAGCCGATGGACTGCCTCGCCCTCCTGCAAGAGCGCTTCAATCCAGAGACCGTGTCGGCCGAGAACTTCCGCCGCGGTCGCCTGCTGCCCCAGGTGCGGGCCCAACGCGTTGCCTGAGACTCGGCCGGGGGCCCATCCGGTCCCCATGCCTTCCAGTCCGCGCCGTGGGTGCATGCCCATCGCGCGACGTCACGCAGTCCACTTTCGATCGCAGCCGGGGTAACGCCATGAGCAAGGAACTCTCCACGGAAAAAATCCGCCTGCTACGCGCGGAAGTCGAACGACTCGAAGCCAGCGGCGTGGTGCTGCCGCCCACCCTGGCCGCACTGCTGGCCGAAGTGGAAGGGGCCCACGGCAGCGAACTTCCGCTCCGCGAGCGCTTCCAGCAGGAGCTCACCGAGTTCGAAGTGAGCCATCCCCGGCTCACCGCAATCGCCAACGACATCTTCGTCGCGCTGGGTGGGATGGGGATCTAGAGCTGGCAGGGTTGATGGGGGGGGCGTTGAAGGCCACGGGTGATTGTTTCCCGGCTCCCCGTTGGCCCGATTGCCTACGCTGCGTCGAGACTCCGGTCTACCGAAACGATTTCTGACAGTGTGAAGCAGGAAAGGACAAAAGCTCCAACTAAGAGAGCTGTCCCTGGCAGTCGTGCGGAACGAGGCAACATGCGCGCTAGCGCGCCGTTGAGCGGCACCGGAGTGCGCAGCACGGAGGCGGCCGCTCCAAGGGCTGGTCAGGCGTCATCTGGTGCGCCCGCGCCAGTAGTCTGGTTCTCGATGCGAATGGGCAATGGCAACTACTAAAATCCCTTCCGCCTCGAGCGCATAAATGAGGCCGTATGGAAATCTCTGAATCCGGTGGCGTCTAGTGTTTGGGCCTAGCGCTCTCCAGACGTTCGGAAGTTTCTCAATGCGTACTACGGCCGCATAGACTTCGTCTCGAAAGCTTGTTCCAAGACCGGGTCGCTGCCCTTCGTAATATCTGATCGCCTCTCGCAGTTCCGTTCGTGCCGGCGCCAGGAAGCGAGTATTCAATCTCTACCCAGCTCCGCGAATACTTCGTTCGCGGGGATCGCCTCAATCGCGCCGGCCCTGTATCCAGAAAGTCGGTCCTCGGCTTCCTTGGCCCATTGCGCGTCCAAGTCTGGGTCCGGCCGATCCAGGCTCGATAGCAATTCCTCAATAACGGCAGCCCGTTCGGCAGGGTCGAGCCGGAGTGCCTCGCGAATCAGCTTGTCTGCGACCTCGGTCATGGGCGGATACCTCTCGCTATGGTGCAAGTATATTCAGCCGGGCTAGTGACACCTAACAGACAAGCAAAGCTGCAGGAAGCCCCGAAGCTCGGACTTGTACCAGTAGACGGAGCACAGGGCCTCCGCGAGCGAGGGGTTAGGCCTCGCGGGCGCTAAGCGGCGAGTTCTATGTACTCGACTTGGCTTGTGGGCGCGGGTACCGCAATGCCGTCTTCTCGCATGCCTTCGATGTGGAAAGCGATTGCTTCTCGAAGCTCGCTTTCGGCTTCTTCGACCGTGTCGCCCGTTGCGACACAGCCGGGGAGGTCTGGAACATAGGCAGAGTAGTTGCCTTCGGCCTTCTCGATGACTACGGCGTACTTCATCTTGAACCTCGCTACTTGAGCCCTACTTGCTTGAAGATGCTGTTCTGAGTGCCTTGAGCCAAATCATCGCTTGGCTTGCCAGGGACAGTAACCCGTCCGGGCTTGGATTCGTGCTTGAACTGGCGCTGGCTGCCTCGTTGCATAGCCAAAAACCAACCGTCCTGCTGCAGGAGGCGGAGGATCTCGGCTACTTTCATGCCGCCAGCATCACGGGCCTGCGCGGTGGAGCGCTAATCCGGGTGCGTGCGGGAACTATGCAGACCGGAGCGCGAGCCGTTGGCCGGTTCAGTTACTCAGCAGTCACGAATATAGGCGACAGAAGGGGCCAGGAAGAATGACTGGATTTGCTTCGGCATGCGCTTGAGCAGTTCAAGTTGTGCCTCGATCTTGTCGCGCAGTTTCTCACCTGCCTGCAACGGGCGTCGTGCCGCGCCCGTACGCTTGA
>JAYTTZ010000191.1:0-6364 GCA_043744805.1 Gammaproteobacteria bacterium | reverse complement strand
CGGTTTCGCGGCGATGCTGTTTTCCAGCTTCACCGGCTTCGTGCAGTTGGGCCTCTTCACTATCGCTGGCCTCGCGGTGGCTGTTGGCGTGACGCGCTGCGTGCTACCGGCCCTGCTGCCCGCGAGTTTCGCCGGCACGCGTCGCGTAGTCTTTGCCCGGCCTCTGCTCGAGTGGATGAACCGCGCCCACCAACTGCGGTTACCGCTGGTGCTGCTGGTGTGCGCGGCGCTCGTCCTCGTCGCCGCGCGCGGCACGTCCCTGTGGCAGGACGACATCGCCAGCATGAGTCCCATCCCGGCGGCCGATCAGCGCCTCGACCGCGAACTGCGTCAGGCGACCGGCGCGCCGGACGTCCGCCACATCGTCATTGCCACTGCGCTTACGCTCGAACAAGTGCTCCTTGCGAGCGAGGACACTGCTTCCCGACTCGAGGCGCTGCTTGCGGACCAGGCTCTGGGCGGCTATGACTCTCCCAATCGCTACCTGCCGAGCCTGCGCACGCAGGCCACGCGGCGCGCCGCCTTGCCAGCACCCGCGACCCTCGTCGCTAATCTCGCAGAAGCAAGCGCGGGCCTGCCTTTCCAGCCCGCCTTGTTCGAGCCGTTCCTGGCCGACGTCGCGGCCGCGCGCCAGTCGCTACCCCTGACCCGCGCGGCACTCGATGGCCCCGCGCTCTCGCTTAAAGTCGACGCCCTGCTGCTGCGTGATGGCAAGGACTGGGCTGCGGTGATGCCGCTGCGGGACGTGGTAGACGCCGGACGGATTGAAGCCGCCGTCGCGCAAGATCGGGATGGCGCCAAGGTCGTCCTGCTGGATTTGAAGACCGCCTCCGATCGCCTGCTGCTGCAATACCGGCGCGAAGCCCTGGTGCTTGCGAGCTGTGGGAGCCTGGTCATCGGCGTCCTGTTGCTGCTGCATTTTCGCTCGCTGCGGATCACCTTGAGCATCCTCGCGCCGCTCGCGGCCGCAGTGGCGCTGACCCTGGCGCTGCTCACCCTCGGCGGTCGCCAGTTGTCCATCTTCAACTTGTTCGGCCTGCTGCTGGTGGTGGCCGTGGGGTCCAACTACTGCCTCTTTTTCCAGCGCGGCGGCTTCAAGGGCGACGACGGTGAACGTACCGCGCTGTCGCTGGTGCTGGCCAACGCCTGCACGGTGCTGGGTTTTGGCGTGCTGTCGCTCTCCGCCATCCCGGTGCTCACCGGCATTGGCGGCACGGTGGCCATCGGCACGGCGCTAAGCCTCGTGTGTGCGGCCATCCTCGCGCCGGCAGTGGAGCCCGTACAGGCATGGGGATGATCTGGCGCGGTGCCCAGGTTGCGGTGCTTGTCCTTGCGACCACCGGCTGCGCCCAGCCCCTGCGCAATCCGCCGCCGCCCACCACGCCAGCGGATGAAGCCCGCTACGCCACCACCTATCCGCTCTACGCGGAAGTCTGTGCGCTCTCGCAATTGGGCAAGAAGGAAGGCTTCGGCGTGGAACTCTTCAGCGGCATCGGCGGCCACGCGGGCCTGTACCTCAACGGCGCCTGCCGGCGCCAGGACACGCCCTATCCCGTGTTGCAGCCTTGCGATGAATCGCCCGGCCAGCGCGCGGACGGGGTGGGCTTGAGCGTGAACGCGCACTATGCCAATGCCGAGTGGGTGGCGAGCGAAGGCCGGGCGTTTTTCTTCGACGGCGACTTGCAGCCAGGCGAGGCGCTGACCCGGGAAGGCTACGCGCGGCTGCAAGCGAAGGCGCTAGCGAAGGGCGTGTACAGCGGCGTGGACTTCAAGCCGGAAGCGCTGGCACCGGTGCCGTCGAGCTTCTCGCCCGAGGCCGCGAAGTACGAAGTCTCGGTGGCCACGGACTACGCCATCGGCTTGGGCCGCAACCGATACTGCGCGCGCGTGCCGTTGTCACGGCCCCAACTGGTCGCGGTGATCGACTACCTCAACGGCCTCAACCAACCCTATCGCGACGGCGGGAAGGTGTTCGAATGGAATGTCCTCAGCCACAACTGCTCGCATATCAATCACAATGCGCTCACGGCTGCCGGCGTCTGGGAAGCGTGGCCGATGGACCGGCTGAAGATTATTTCCGCCTTTGACTTCCCGGTGCCGAAGAACGAATTCATCAACCTGCTGCGGCGACTGAACGACTATCCCATCGATGATCTGGACGCCCTGTACGACGATGACTTCGCACGCGAGGCTTTCCTGCGCCACGACCGCCTGCCCTCGGAACCGGGCGCCATCGTGGATCTCGGGATCATCGCCGCGCCCAACGAGGTCTATGCAACGGAGTCGCGCATCATCTTTTATGACGAGCCCCTCACTGGACGCTACCAGCGCCGTTACAACGCGATGCTGGGCGAGCCGCGCTACCTCCGCCTGCGCGACAACCTCGCATGGTTTGCCGGGCGCTACCGTATGATCCTCGACCAACGCAAACCGCTCGCGTGGTACGTGCAGCGACGGCGCTTCGGCAGTGAGGTCGAGCGCGCGGCTTTCACGCGCTTCCATGCGCGCTACTTCGACTACATCGCGCGGCGCGCAGCCGAGGTGGCCCGGCAGCTGGCCACGCTACCCGGCGCCGGGCGCTGAGGCATGGCTAGCGCACGCCGCATGCAGCCTGTCGTCATCAGCCAGCTGGGCGTGGTGTCCTGCCTCGGCGCTGGCTTGCACGCCACTACCACGGCTTTGCGCGCCGGGCACGGCGGTTTGCGCACGTGTGATTTCGAAACCGTGGACCTGCCCACCTGGATTGGCCGGGTGGACGGCGTGGAAGACGCGCCCTTGCCCCACGCCTTCGCAGACTACGACTGTCGCAACAACCGCCTCGCCGCACTGGCCCTCGCGCAAGACGGCTTTGCCGATGCGGTTCGCGTCGCGCGTGAGCGCTATGGCGCTAACCGGATTGGCGTCTTTGCCGGCACCAGCACCGCTGGCATCCTCGCAACCGAAATCGCCTTTCGCCAGCGGGACGCGCACGACGGGCGCCTGCCGTCCGGCTTCCGCTACCGGGAGCAGCACAACACGTTTTCGGTGGCGGACTTCGTCCAGCACTACTTTGGATTGAGTGGACCCGCGCAGGTGGTGTCGGCGGCGTGTGCCTCGACGGCCATCGTGTTTGGCGCGGCGGCCCGCATGCTGGCGCTGGGGCTGTGCGATGCAGTCGTCGTGGGCGGTGCCGACAGCCTCTGCCTCACGACCTTGTATGGCTTCAGCGCGTTGCAGCTCACCTCGCGCCAGCCGTGTTGTCCTTTCGATACCGACCGCGATGGCATTTCCATCGGCGAGGCTGCGGGCTTCGCGCTGCTTGAACGCGCGGATCCTGGTCCACGTGGCGAATCGATTGCGCTCCTCGGCCACGGCGCAAGCAGTGACGCACACCACATGTCGAGCCCGCATCCGGAAGGCCTGGGCGCGCGCCTCGCGATGATCGAAGCCCTTGAGGCCGCCGGCCTCGCGCCTGGGGACATCGATTACGTGAACCTGCACGGCACTGCCACGCGGGTGGGTGACGCGGCCGAAGACATCGCCGTGTCCACGCTCTTCGGCACCACCACGCCCTGCGGTTCTACCAAGGGCCTGACCGGCCACACCCTGGGCGCGGCGGGGATCCTGGAAGCCATCATCGCGGTGTGCTGCCTGCGTGAAGGCTTCATCCCCGCAAGCCCCACTACCTTACAACTCGATCCGGCCCTGCGCAGTGCTTATCTGATTGCCGGTGCGACGCGCGCGCTGGATCACGTGATGAGCAATTCGTTTGGCTTTGGCGGCAGCAACTGCAGCCTGGTCTTCGGACGCCTGCCGTGAAGTTTTACCTGGAAGGGATAGGCGTGCGTGGCCCGGGGCTCGACACCTGGCCCGCTGCTTGCGAAGTGCTTGCCGGCCGTACGCCGTGGGTAGAGGCCAGGACCGTACTGCCCGCAAGCGAGCGTTTGCCGCCGGCCGAACGGCGGCGGACGCCCGATACGGTGAAGCTCGCCCTGGCCGTGGGCACGGACGCGATGGCGCACGCAGGCCAGGCGTTCGCGACGACACCTGCCGTGTTCACGTCTTCCGGTGGCGATGGGGCCACCATCACCGCCATCCTCGACATGCTTGCCACCCCGCAGCGCGAAGTCTCGCCCACGCGCTTCCACAATTCGGTGCATAACGCGCCGGCCGGCTATTGGAGCATTGCCACGCAGTCGCATGCCGCCTCTACCAGCCTGTGCGTGTTTGATTTCAGCTTTGCCGCGGGCCTGCTCGAAGCCGGCGCCCAGGCCCTGTGCGGGGACTGGCCGGTGCTGCTGGTGTCCTACGACGTCCCGTATCCGGGTGCGCTGGGCCTTGCGCGTCCGATGGGGGGGCCTTGCGGCATCGCCCTGGTGGTCTCGTCCACGCGCACGGGGCGTTCGCTGGCAGGACTGACCGTGCGTCCCGGTGGGTCGGGACCGGTCACGCCCTGTGCAGATCCGGCGCTGGATACGCTGCGCGCCAACAATCCCACCGCGTGTGGCCTCGTGCTGCTTGAAGTGCTGGCGACTGGTGCCGGCGGGGAAGTGCGCCTGCCCTACGTGGCGGGCACGACCCTGGACGTCACGCTCACGCCTTTCCCCGGGAATAGGCCGTGATTGCGCGCGAAGCCTTGGCGGCACTGCTCCCGCACGCCGGCAGCATGCTGCTGCTGGAGCGCGTGGTGCAGTGGGATGCGGATTCCATCCACTGCCGTGCATCGTCGCATCGGGATCTTGAAAACCCACTCGCCATCGACGGCGCGCTGGACGCGGCCTGTGGGGTTGAGTACGCGGCGCAGGCGATGGCCATCCACGGCGGATTGCTGGCCGCAGGCGCGGCGCGGCCCACCTCGGGCTACCTGGCGAGCTTGCGTGCGCTCACCTTGCATTGCCAACGCCTGGACCGTCTGGCCGAGGATCTGGACATCACGGCCGTGCGCCTCGTGGGCGATCGCGCGCACGTGAGCTATCAATTCTCGGTGGACTGCGCCGGGCGCACCCTGATGGAAGGCCGCGCCACTGTTCGACTCGATTCGGAGCCTTTATGAAACGCGCACTCGTGACGGGCGGCAGCGGCGCGATAGGCGCCGCCATCTGCAGGCAACTCGCGGACGATGGACTTTACGTCTACGTGCATGCCCATGCGGGGCTCGGCCGCGCGGAAGGCGTGGTGCGGGAGATTGTCGACGCCGGCGGCCAGGCCACCGCGATAGCCTTCGACGTTACCGATGTCGCGGCTACCCTTACGGCCATCACCAACATCAACGCCGAGGGTGTCGTGCAGGTGCTGGTGAACAACGCGGGTGTGCACAGTGATGCCGTGATGGCCGGCATGAAGCGCGCGCAGTGGACGGACGTGCTGGACGTCAACCTCAACGGCTTCTTCAACGTCACCCAGCCACTGCTGATGCCCATGATCAGCAAGCGCTGGGGCCGCATCATCAATGTGTCGTCGGTGGCTGGCGTGATGGGCAATCGCGGCCAGGTGAACTATGCGGCCGCCAAGAGCGGGCTCCACGGCGCCACCAGGGCCTTGTCGCTGGAACTCGCGAGTCGCGGGATCACGGTCAATGCCATCGCGCCAGGGATCATTGCCTCACCCATGAGCGACGCAAGCTTCGACCAGGACACCCTCGCGCGCCTCGTGCCGATGAAGCGGGCCGGGACTCCCGGGGAAGTGGCCTTCCTCGCGGCCTTCCTGGCGTCGGATCGGTCTGCCTACATCTCGGGGCAGATCATCTCCATCAACGGTGGGATGGTGTGAGGCGCCAGCGCAGGATCGTCGGTAACCTGCGTACGGAGCCCACCAGCAGTCGCAGGTGCATCCACGACAGCAGCACGTTGTCGCGCAGGTAGCGGAAGTGCGAAACCCCGCCTTGCGCCGGCGTGAAGTAGCGCACCGGCGCTGGCAGGTTGATGGGGCGGAAGCCGCTCCAGCACAGGCGGACGGCAGCTTCGGCGTCAAAATCAAACCGCCGCATCCAGCGCGTCGTGTCCATGATGTCCACCAGCGGCGCCACCGGATACACGCGGAAGCCGAACAGCGAATCAAAATCCCCCGCCCACAAGGTCTCGACGCGGGTCCACCAGTTGGACAGCTTGCGGCCCAGCACGCGGATGCGCGGGGCACTGTCATCGAAGATGGGCAGACCGAGGATCAGTGCGTCGGGCGCGGCCTGCGAGGAGGCGATGAAGCGCGGGATGAGTTCGGCAGGATGCTGGCCGTCGGCATCCATGGTCAGTGCGTGCGTGAACCCTTCACGCGCTGCTTCGCGCAGGCCGTGCAACAGGGCGGCGCCCTTGCCCTGGTTCTCGGGCAGTACGAAGACGCGGAGGTGCTGGTCAGATGCGGCGAGGTGTTCCAGCAGGGAAGCGCTGCC
>JAYTTZ010000190.1:0-6383 GCA_043744805.1 Gammaproteobacteria bacterium | reverse complement strand
CTGGGCGGCCTTGCGGATCTGGTCGGCGGCTTCGAGGCGCTGCAGCGGTTCCTCGCCGTGGACGAGGAAGAGCTTGGGCAGGGGCGGTTTCTTCAGCGCCTCCGCCAGTCGTTCGGGCTTAAGGAGCACGCGGGGCCAAGCGCTCGGGATCGATGCTTTCCACGCGCAAGGCCAGGGATCGGGCTGCGTCGCGCTCCAGTTGGAGCCGGGTGCCGCTTTCCACTTCCTGCGTGCCGATGACCGAGCCTTCGTCGAACACGAAGTCCTGGTACCAGGTGAATTTCTCCGGCGCGATGATGATGCGGTCATTGGCGGCCCGCACTTCAATCTGCACTTCGAGCCCGAGTTCGACTTCGCGCACCTTGCCAGTGGCGGGATCCACCGACAGCACGCGGCGGTCGAAGGATTCGTTGCTGAGCACGACCACGATGTCGGCCTTGGCCCGGTCCCGCGTGAGCGTGGCCCCGACGTAAGTCATTTCAGTGGCGAAGTAGTTTTCAATCTGGCTGCCCGGCAGCGGGCGGATGTAGCACTTCTTGCCAGTGAGCCCGGTGCGGCGGGTGCCGCGCGGATACCAGCCACCGCAACCGCCAAGGCCCACCAGGAGCAGGCTGCCCAGGGTGGCGCGCAGGAAGTGGCGGCGGTTTGGCATTTCACTCAGCCTGCGACGATATTGACCAGGCGGCCGGGCACCACGATCATCTTGCGCACCGTCTGGCCTTCCAGGAAACGCGCAACGTGCTCATGGGCCAGCGCCCGGGCTTCGGCCTGCGCCTGCGTGGCGTCGACCGCCAGCAGGATGCTCGCGCGCTTCTTGCCGTTCACCTGCACCACCACTTCCACTTCGTCGCGGACCAGTGCGGCCGGGTCGACCACCGGCCAGGGCGCCGTGGCCAGCACGTTGGCGTGGCCGAGCGCGAGCCACAGGGTCTCCGTGCAGTGGGGCACGATGGGGGCGAGCAGCAAGGTGCAGGTTTCAAGCCCTTCCTGCAGGACGGCGCGGGCATCGGACACCTTGGTGTCGAGCTTGCCCAGCGCGTTCACCAGTTCCATCACCGCCGCGATAGCGGTGTTGAACTTGTAGCGACGGCTGACATCGTCGGTGACCTTGGCGATGGTCTCGTGGACCTTGCGGCGCACGGCTTTGAGTTCCGTCGACAGCGTGCCGGCTGGTGGCGCGGGGCCCTGTCTCACGTGGTCCCAGGTCAGGCGCCACAGGCTGCGCAGGAAGCGGAATGCGCCTTCTACCGAGCTGTCCGACCATTCGAGGCTCTGCTCCGGCGGCGCGGCGAACATGGTGTAGAGGCGGACGGTGTCGGCGCCGTAGCGATCGATGAGGGTCTGCGGGTCGATGCCGTTGTTCTTCGACTTCGACATCTTCTCCACCGGACCAATCGTGACGGGGGCGCCGTCGGCCTTGAGCAAGGCGGTGAGGGCGCGGCCCTTGTCGTCGGTCTCCACGTCCACCGATTCCGGGTTGAAGTACTGCTTCTTGCCGTTAGCGCCGTCGCGGAAATAGGTTTCCTTGCAGACCATGCCCTGGGTGAGCAGGCGGGTGAAGGGCTCGTCCGCCACCGCAAGGCCGGCGTCGCGCATCAGCTTGTGGAAGAAGCGTGCGTAGAGCAGGTGCAGCACCGCGTGCTCGATGCCGCCGATGTAGAGGTCGACCGGCATCCAGTAGCGGGCGCGTTCGTCCACCATGGCGTTGTCACTGTCCGGGCAGCAGAAGCGCGCGTAGTACCAGGACGACTCGAAAAAGGTGTCGAAGGTGTCGGTTTCACGCCGCGCCGGTGCGCCGGTGACCGGATTGGTGGTGTGGAGGAACTCGGGCATCCGGTTGAGCGGTGAGCTGACCCCCGACCACTCCACTTCTTCCGGCAGGCGGACCGGCAGGCGCTCTGCTGTTTCCGGGGTGAGTTCGCCCTTGTCGTCGTAGACCACGGGAATCGGGCAACCCCAGTAGCGCTGGCGCGAGACCAGCCAGTCGCGGAGCCGATACTGCACCTGACGTTCGGCGCGGCCTTCCGCCGCCAGGCGTTTTGCGATGGCGTCGAAGGCCTGGGGGAAGTCGAGCCCGTCGTATTCGCCGCTATTGCAGAGCACGCCCTTCTCGACGTACGCGACCTCGGCCACGGAGCGGGGGCTGCCGTCCGCCGGGCGGATGACCTGGGGGATCGGCAGGCCGAAGCGGGTGGCGAATTCGTGGTCACGCTCGTCGTGGCCAGGCACCGACATCACCGCACCGGTGCCGTAGCTCATCAGCACGAAGTTGGCGACCCAGATCGGAATGTCGAGGCCGGTCAGCGGATGACGCACCGCGAGGTCCAGCGCCATGCCGCGCTTCTCGAGCTTCTCCAGCACCGCTTCGGAGGTCGACGACTGCGTGCAGCTGGCGAGGAATTCGGCGATGGCGGGGTTTGATTTCGCCGCCCGGCGAGCCACCGGGTGTTCCGGCGCGACGGCCATGTAGCTCACGCCCAGGAGGGTGTCCGGGCGGGTGGTATAGACCTCGAGGTCGCCACTGCCGTCGGCCAGGGCAAATTTGATCTGGAGCCCTTCGGAGCGGCCGATCCAGTTGCGCTGCATGGTCTTGACCGCTTCCGGCCAGCCTTCGAGCGTGTCGAGGTCGCGGAGGAGTTCATCGGCATAGGCCGTGATGCGCACGAACCACTGGGGGATTTCCCGGCGTTCGACCGGCGCGCCGGAGCGCCAGCCACAGCCGTCGATGACCTGCTCGTTGGCCAGCACGGTCTGGTCGACCGGATCCCAGTTCACCACGGCCGTCTTGCGATACACGAGGCCGCGTGCGTAGAGCTGGGTGAAGAACCACTGCTCCCAGTGGTAGTAGTCGGCGTCGCAGGTGGCGAGTTCGCGTGCCCAGTCGTAGGAAAAACCAAGGCGCTGCAGCTGGCCGCGCATGTAGTTGATGTTCGAACGGGTCCACTGCGCGGGGGGGACGTTGTTCTCGATGGCGGCGTTCTCGGCCGGCAGTCCAAAAGCATCCCAGCCCATGGGGTGGAGCACGTTCTTGCCTTGCATCCGCTGGTAGCGGGCAATCACGTCGCCAATGGTGTAGTTGCGCACATGGCCCATGTGCAGGCGGCCGCTGGGGTAGGGGAACATGCACAGGCAGTAAAATTTTTCCCGCGAAGGGTCTTCTACGGCGGCAAAGACCTGGCTTTCCGCCCAGCGAGCCTGGGCGAGCGGTTCGAGTTCGGCGGGGGAATATCTTTCCTGCATGACGACCAAATGCCAGGCGCGTCCGCGAGCGCTGGACGGACCCTTACGAAAGTGGGTAGGTGACTGATTTTTTTGCCGATCGAAGACCACCGGAGAATACTGCACGCGCCACTCCCAGCGCAAAATTAAAGCGCCCGGCGAGGTGGGCAAGCGACCTGGCAAAGCCCTTGTGCCACGGGAATCCGGCCGCCCGGCGAGGTGGGCAGGCAACCCGGGTGGAATGTCGCGGCGGGGTACGCCAAAAAAAGCCGGCCCCGGAAGTCCCGGGCCGGCATGAGCGCGATTTCGCGCCAGGAGGGTTCGATTACTCCTTCGGCGGCGTGACCGTCAGCTTGTCGCGGTTCTTGGTCACGATGGCCGGACCAATGCCCTTGATCAGCGCCAGGTCGTCCACCTGGTGGAAGGGGCCGTGCTCCTTCCGGTACGCCACGATGTCCTCGGCCTTGGCGGGCCCCACGCCGACCATGGCCTCGGCGAGCGCGGCGGCGTTTGCCGTGTTGATGTCGAGGGGCTCGGCCCACGCAGCAGACAGCATGCCTCCGAGGAACAGGGCGCCAAGATATTGTGTTAGTTTTCGCATGTCCATACTCCATCCTGTGGTTTTATCGAACTTCCTTGTGATGCCCGCGCGGCAGCGCGAACGCTGGGAAGAGTAGCCGCGAACCCGGTTGGCGCCCATCGCAAACCCGGGACTTGGCGCCGATCCGGGGCAGGAATTCTTCCCGGGAGTTGATTTGCGAGGGCATGCAGAGCCACGGCCTGCACCAGCTTCATCCGCCTGTAACAAAGGCGCGGCTAAATCAGGGCCTGCGCCGATGGGGCGCCAACAGCAGACCACCATGGCCGGCCACATCCTTATCGTTGACGACGAACCCGGCATTCGACAGATGCTGAGCTTCACCCTTGCTGGCGACGGGTATGCCTGTGCCGAGGCGGGGGACATCGAAGAAGCCCAGGTCGCCATCGTGGCCAGGCGCCCTGATTTGCTGCTCCTCGACTGGATGCTCCCCGGCATCAGCGGCATCGATTTCGCCCGCCGCCTGAAGCGCGACGCCCGCACTGCGGACATCCCCATCATCATGCTGACGGCCAAGGGCGAAGAGTCCGACAAGATCAAAGGCCTCGACAGCGGAGCCGACGACTACATCACCAAGCCTTTCTCCACCCGCGAACTGCTGGCCCGGGTGCGCGCGGTGCTCCGGCGCGTCAAGGTGAACGACGAGGCCGAAGCCGTCAGCATCAATGCCCTTCGGCTCGATACCCAGACCCATCGCGTAGCCATCGACGATCGCCCCCTGGAACTCAGCCCCACCGAATTCCGTCTCCTCCATTTCTTCCTCACGCACCCGGAACGGGTCTACACCCGCAGCCAGCTGCTGGACGAGGTGTGGGGTAACGAGGCCTACATCGAAGAGCGCACGGTGGACGTTCACATCCGTCGGCTGCGCAAGATTCTTGAACCGCACGGCTACGATCAATACATTCAGACCGTACGCAGCGTCGGCTACCGGTTCTCCACGCAGCCGGCCTGATCTCTTCTCCCCGGGCCCGCTGCGCGCCGCGCTGCAGGCCCAGGCCACCCCAGGGCAGGGGCGTGGACCGTCCGCCGGGTGAGCGCAGGTAATCATGGCTTTCAGGGATTTTTGGCGTCTCCTGATCTGGTTCGCCGTCGCGGCAGGCATTGGCTGGCTGTCCGGCCAAGTGCTGCCTGCGCTCGGCATCGCCGCCCTGCTCTACGCCGCGTGGCTGCATCGCAACCTCTACGCCGTCCTGCGCTGGCTGCGCGACAGCAAGCACTACGAGCCGCCGGAACCGCCCGGCATCTTCGAAGAGCTCGCGATTGAAATCGACTACCTCCGCGAGCGCCACAAGAAGCGCAAGAGGAAGCTCGCCAACTACCTGAAGCAGTTCCAGCAAGCCACCCGCGCCCTGCCCGACCCCACCGTGGTGCTGGATCCCGACGGTACCGTGCAATGGGCCAACGCCGCGGCGGCCAACCAGCTCGGCATCCGCTGGCCGGAGGATATGAACCAGCGGATCACCAACCTGGTCCGCATGCCGCGGCTGCTGGAGTTCGTCCGCGAGCACAACGAAGCAACGACGATTGAAATCCCCTCGCCGACCGATCCCAACCGCTTCCTGAGCGTCCTGCTGGCGCCCTACGACCGCAACCAGTGGCTGCTGGTGGCGCGCGATGTAACGCAGCTGCATCGCCTCAACCAGATGCGGAGCGACTTCGTCGCCAACGTGTCCCACGAACTACGCACCCCGACCACCGTCATCAAGGGCTTCGTGGAGTCGCTGCTGGAACAACGCCGGCTGGCGCCGCCAAGCTGGATACCGGCGCTGGAACAGATCAGCTCACATGCCGATCGGATGCAGTCGCTCATCGAGGAATTGCTGCTGCTGTCCCGCCTGGAGCAGGACCACACCATCAGCGACTCGCAGGCGGTACTGGTGGGCGAACTGCTCTCGGATGTCGTCAAGCAGGCGCGCGCCCTGAGCGGCAAGCGCGAACACCTGTTTGCGCTCGAGATCGACCCGCGCCTGCAGGTGGAAGGCAACTACAACGAGCTCTTCAGCGCGTTTTCAAACCTGGTGTTCAACGCAGTGAACTACACCCCGGCCAAGGGCGTGATCCGGATCCGCTGGTACGGGGACGAGGCGGGCGCGCACCTCGCAGTGCAGGACAACGGGGTCGGCATCGCCGAGGAACACCTGAGCCGGGTCACGGAGCGCTTCTATCGCGTGGACCAGTCGCGCTCGCGCGCCGGCGGCGGCACTGGCCTCGGGCTTGCCATCGTGAAACACGTCCTGCTGCGGCATGGCGCGTCGCTGGACGTCCAGAGTGCGCTTGGCGCAGGCAGCACCTTCCGCTGCGATTTCCCGGCCCAGAAGGTCATCGTCGAAAGCATCGGGGAGCGCGCGGCACCTGGACTACACGAAGGCGCGGCGTAACGAACGAGGGCGGTGGCTCAGGCCTCTGGATCTTCCAGGCGCCGCCCGAGTTCCTGCTCGATGTCCTTGAGGGACACGTGGCGCACGTCCTTGCCTTCCACCATGTAGATGGCGTTCTCGCAGATGTTGTCGGCGTGGTCGCCGATGCGCTCGAAGGAGCGCACCGCTTCGATGGCGTCCAGCAC
>JAYTTZ010000189.1:0-24224 GCA_043744805.1 Gammaproteobacteria bacterium | reverse complement strand
TTGACCGCATGGGCCACCACCTCATGCGCATCGCGGAAGGGCAGACCCTTCTTGACCAGGTAGTCGGCCAGATCGGTGGCGGTGGCGTAGCCCTTGAGCGTGGCCTGCTCCATGGCCGGGGCGTTGACGGTGATGCCGCCTTCCTTGACGCCGGTGGCCGGATTCACCTGACCGCCCACCATTTCGCTGAAGATGCGCAGCGTGTCTTTGAGCGTGTCCACGGTGTCGAACAGCGGCTCCTTGTCTTCCTGGTTGTCCTTGTTATAGGCCAGCGGCTGGCCCTTCATCAGGGTGATCAGCGCGACGAGGTGGCCCACCACCCGGCCCGACTTGCCACGCACCAGTTCCGGCACGTCGGGGTTCTTCTTCTGCGGCATCATGCTGGAACCGGTGCAGAAGGCATCGTCGAGCTCGATGAAGCCGAACTGCTGCGAACTCCACAGCACGAGTTCCTCCGCCATGCGCGAGAAGTGCACCATCATGAGGGCCGCGACGCCGCAGAACTCGATGGCGAAGTCGCGATCGGAGACGGCGTCGAGCGAGTTTTCGCAGATCCGCGAGAAGCCCAGCAGCTCGGCCGTGAGTTCGCGCTGGATGGGGAAGGTGGTGCCGGCCAGCGCGCCGGCGCCGAGCGGCAGCGAGTCGACGCGCTTGCGGCAGTCGAGCAGGCGTTCGCGATCGCGCAACAGCATCTCGAACCACGCCAGCACGTGGTGGCCGAAGGAAATTGGCTGGGCCGCCTGCAGGTGGGTGAAGCCGGGCAGTACCGTGTCGGCTTCGCGTTCGGCCAGATCAACCAGGCTGGCAAGCAGGCGACGCAGCGCGGCTTCAATCGCGTCGATTTCGTCGCGCAGCCACAGGCGGATGTCGGTGGCCACCTGGTCGTTGCGCGAACGGGCGGTGTGGAGTTTCTTGCCGACTTCGCCGATGCGCGCGGTGAGCGCGCTTTCGACGTTCATGTGGACGTCTTCGAGCGCCACGGACCAGTTGAACTGGCCGGCGTCGATTTCGGCACGGATGGCGGTGAGGCCGTTGATGATCTGGTCGCGTTCCTCGTTGCCGAGCACGCCGACAGCGGCCAGCATGGTGGCGTGGGCAATGGACCCCTGGATGTCGTGGGCGTAGAGGCGACGGTCGAACTGCACGGAGGCGGTGAATTCCTCGACGAACTTGTTCGTCGGGCCTTCGAAGCGTCCACCCCAGGGTTTTTCAGCGGATTGGTCGACGCGGCCGGTGGAGGAATTGCGTGCAGTCATCACAAAAGGCCCTGGCTCAGAAGTGCCGTCAGTATATCGTAGGGTCGCCCGTCGAAGTCCGGCGGCGGGGGCGCCCGGACGTCGGTCCAGGGCAGCCGGACGCCAGCGTGACGCGAGGATGACCAAGCCCATGGCCAGTGCCGACCGCGCTTCCTTCCTGCCCGAACTCTGCGCCATCCGCGCGCAGTTCACGGTCGTGATGATGGGCCAGCTGCTGGCCTTCGTGCTCACTTTGGCGCGCGCCGGTTTCAGCAGCCAGGCCCTGCCTGAGCTTGCGCTGCTCTCGCTCTACATCCAGTGGATTGGCCTGTCCGTAGCCGGCGTACTGTGCCTGGCCCGACCCCTGCTGGCCCGGCGCAGCGAGCTTGCCGAGGCGTTCCTGGCCTATGGTCTGGTGCTGGGCGTGGCGGGGGCCGTCAGCGAGGTGGGGTGGTGGCTCGTCACGCCGCTGGGCGCGGACTTGTCGGTATTGCAGATCGGGCATTGGGCGCTGCTGGGGCGCACGCTCGGCATCGCGGCCATCGTGGGCGCGGTGGTCCTGCGCTACTTCTACGTCCAGCATCACTGGCAGGAGCGGACCGCCGCCGCCGCCGCCGCGCAGTTGCAGGCGCTGCAGGCGCGGATCCGGCCGCATTTCCTCTTCAACTGCATGAACACCATCGCGAGCCTGGCGCGCTCCGATCCGCCCACCGCCGAGCGCGCCATCGAAGATCTTTCCGACCTCCTCCGCGCGAGCCTGGCCAACCCGCCGCACGCGGTGCTGCTCGAAGACGAGATTGCCCTGGTCAAGCGTTACCTCGCCATCGAGGCGCTGCGGCTGGGATCGCGCCTGCAGGTGGCGTGGCAGGTGGACGGCCTGCCGGGAGATCTCCAGGTCCCGCCGCTCAGCCTGCAACCGCTGGTGGAGAACGCGATCCACCACGGCATCGAGCCGCTGGCGGGTGGCGGGCTCATCCGCATCGAGGCCGAATGCCAAAACGGCAGGCTCAGCCTGTCCGTCACCAATCCGCTGGCGGGTCCGGGCAGCCTCCAGGCGCCCGGTAACCGGCTGGCGCAGGACAACCTCCGCCAGCGGCTCAAGGCGCGCTATGGCGAGCAGGCCGGCTTGCGGATCACCGCTGCGGACCACGAATATCGCGCCACCATGTACCTGCCGGGGGAGCCACTGGGTGATGAGGATCGCGATCGTCGATGACGAGCCGCTGGCGCGTTCGCGCCTGCGCAGCCTGCTGCTGGAGGACGCCGCTGGCGATCTGGAGATCGTGGGCGAGGCCAGTTCAGGCACCGAGGCCCTGGCCTTGCTGGCGCACAAGCCTGCGGACGTCGTGCTGATGGACATCCGCATGCCCGGGATGGATGGCCTTGAGGCCGCGCGCCACCTGGCTGCGCTGCCCGCAGCCCCGGCGGTGATCTTCACCACCGCCTACGACGAACACGCGCTGGCCGCCTTCGACGCCGGCGGCATCGACTACCTGCTCAAACCCGTGCGCGGCGAGCGCCTCAAGGCTGCGCTGGCGCGCGCCAGCCAGTGGACTTCGGCCCGTGCGGTGGCTGCAGCGACGGCCACGCCGCGCCGGGCGCGGACCCACCTGTCCGCCGTGGTCGCGGGCAACCTTCGCCTGGTGCCCCTCACGGAGGTCCGCTACCTGCACGCCGATGGCGGTTATGTGTCGGTCCTGCACCAGGGGGGCGAACTGCTGATCGAGGATTCGCTGCGCGCGCTGGAGGAAGAGTTCGGGGAAATGTTCCTGCGCATCCATCGCAACACCCTGGTGGCGACGGCGCAGGTGACCGGCATTCACCGCGATGCGCTGGGCAATACGGAAGTGAGCCTGCGGGATGTGCAGGCGCACCTGCCGGTGAGTCGGCGGCTGGCGGGGGATGTCAGGCGCCGCCTGCGCTGAGAGGTCAGTCTGGCGCAGGCCTCAGCCGAGATCGCCCATCCGGGCCTGGAGCAGCGCCAGCGCCACCAGTGCCGCTGTTTCCGTGCGCAGCACGCGCGGGCCGAGTCGAACCCGCTGGTAGCCGGCCGCCAGCAGGGTTTGGCGTTCGCTACTGCTGAAGCCGCCTTCCGGCCCCACCGCGAGGCTCACCGCCGTGGCAAGCGGCAAGGTGGCGAGGCTTTGCGCGGCGCCCGGGTCGAGCATCAGGCGCAGCGGGGAGGATTCGACGGCGGCATGCGCGGCCACGGACCGTACCTCCTCGAGCGGTGGCAACGCCGTGCGACCACTCTGCTCGGCCGCGTGGCGGATGATGCCCTGCCAGTGCTCGTTGCGTTTGCGGGCACGGTCTTCGTCGAGGCGCACGGTGCTGCGTTCGGTCGCCAGCGGCACGAGGCGCGAGACGCCCAGTTCCACCGCTTTCTGGAGGGTGTAGTCCATGCGCTCGCCGCGCGAGATGCCCTGCGCGAGGACGATGGGCAGGGGTGACTCGCGGGAAACCTCGATGAATTCGCCAAGTCGCAGGGCCACCTGCTGGCGTTCGATGCTGTCGATGGTGGCGCGGTATTCGCCGCCGCGTCCGTCGAAGACGATGAGCATGTCGCCGGCGCGCATGCGCAGCGCCTCGCGCAGGTGGCGAGCGCCTGTGGTGTCGAGGACAATCCGCGCCTGTCCGGCCAGCGGGCCGGCGTTAAACAGGCGTGGCAGCATGGTGGACTCCACGTGTGGATGCCGCGGAAGCCGGAAGGACCCTCGAATGATCAAACGCCTCACCGAACTGCTGGGCACCCTGCAGTTCGCGCCCGCCAGCGCCGTAGCACCGACGCCGGAACTCGCCATCGTGGCGCTGCTGCTGGAAATCAGCCGCGCCAATCACGACATCGCGCCTGCCGAGCGCTTGAAGATGCTGGGGATCACGATGGAAATGCTGGGCCTGGACGTGGCTGCGGCCGAAGCCCTGCTGGCGCGGGCCGAGGCGCGGGTGGAGCAATCGATTTCTCTGGATGAATTCACGGACGTGGTCAACGCGTCGATTTCGAACGAGGACAAGCGGCGTTGCCTCAAGGCAATGTGGCAGGTGGCCTATGCCGACGGGCGGGTCGAGCACTTCGAGGAGTACTACCTGCGCAAGCTGGGCGATCTGCTGCGGCTGTCGCATGCGGAATTCATCCAGGCCAAGCTCGCCGCCGAACGCAGCGCCTGAGCTCAGGCGCCTTCGGTCGCTGGCGCTGGTTCACCAGCCAGCATCGCCGTGATCAGCCGGTCTTCGAGTTCGATGCGGGTGGTGACGTGTTCGCCCAGCCGCGAAAGATCCGCAGCCAGCTGCTGTTTCAAGGTGCTTTCATTCGCACCTTCGTAGCGTTCGAGGAAATCCACCGCCACGGCGGTGGTGGTGGCGATGCGCGGGTAGATGTCGCGCGCCGTGTCCACGATCTGCGTACGGCGCTCGACGCCGGCGGAGAAGCGCCCGTAGAGGCCGAAGTGGCCGGTCGCGATGTAGTCCACCAGCAAGGTCAGGAATTCATCCAGCATCTCGCGCACGCCGTCATCCGGGGCTGCAAGATCCTGCTTTGAAAGCTCCCACAGCAGCACCAGCATCTTCTTGCGCTGGGCGAGGATGTCATCGACCTGGCGGCGGGTGGCGAGGCGGGGAAAGCGGGGCGCTGGCGGACTGGACTTCATGCTGGCGGACTTTCGTGAATACCCAAGATGGGGCCGAACTTTACACGCTTTGCCGGGCCTTCGCGTACGCGCAAACGCAAGCCGGAACGTTAAGCTCCGGACTTCAGCTCGCAAGGGGAAAGCAATGGCCGTGGACACCAACCTGCCCACCGTGGTGCCGGGCGCGCGCCTGGTCGCAGCACTGCGCCGGGCGGATGCCCGCGGTCACCTGCACCGGGGCGCAGGACCCTGGCGCGCCACCGAGCACCTCACGTTCAGCGCCTGGGTGGAGCAAGCCACGCAACTGCCGAGGCTCGCGGGGGAATGGCCAGGGGGCGATGATTTCCTGCTGACACCCGGTCAGGCGGCTGCGATCTGGGAAGACGTGGTGAAGGCCCCGCTGTCCGGCGTCTCTGCCGGACTGGCGGCCGCCCAGATCGAGCCCGTGTCCGTCCTGGCCGCCGATGCCCATCGACTGCTGGTGGAATGGGGCCTGGAAGACGCCTGGCGGCGTGGCGGAGCCCCTGTGCTTGCCGGCGTTTTTGCCGGGGAAAATGAATCACCGGAACATCGCGCGATGCGGGCGTGGCTGCCGGACTTCCGCCGGCGTTGCCGGCAGCATGGCGCCTGTGATCCGGTTGATCTGCTGGCGCTTGCCGCAAACCACCTGCGCGCACCCGCCGCACGCTTCGCGGGCTTTGGCATGGCGGGTCCGACCCTGCAACGGTTCGGCGTGTCGGCCTGCGATCTGGCGCAGCCCCCGAACAGCGCACGGCTTGTGCGCTTCCTGCAGCGGGAAGATGAAACCAGCGCAGCCTGCGACTGGGCGCTGGCGCACCGTGCCGCAGGGGTCGAAGGTGGCGTTGCCGTGGTGTTGCCGGATACCCGCGCCATGGAGGCTTTTGGCCGGCAGGTCGAACGCTATCGACAGGCCAGCGCGACACCGAGGGACGAGCACGCGGCGCAAGCGGCCTGGGCTGGCGCCGTGGGCCTGGAACTCGCCGCGTTGCCGATGCTTGCGCACGCGCTGCTGGTGCTGGCCCTGCCTGCGGGTCTGCGCGCGGCCGACGCGATGACGCTGCTCCAGAGTCCCTACCTCGCGGGTTACCGACAGGAAGCAGCCGCCAGGGCGCGGCTGGTTGCACAGATGATGGGTTACCGCCACGAGCGCTACGCCGGGAATTCCCTCGCAAATCTGGTCCGTACGAGCAGCCCACGGTTGGCGACGGCATTCGACGCGGTGCTTGGCCTCGCCGCGCAGGCTCCCCGGCGGCAGTCGCTGCAGGCCTGGATGGCCCACGCCCAAGGGACCTTGCGGGCTGCAGGCTGGCCCGGAGAGCAGGCGCTGGGGACGGTGGAACGCGCGGCGAGCGACGATCTCGCCCGGGCCTTCGATGAAACTGCCGAACTCGACGCCGTGCTGGGCTCGAGTACGGCGCGGGACGCGCAGCAGCGCCTTCGTCGGGTGCTGCGGCGCCGTCGCCTGTCCCTGCCGGTCGCCGCCGATGCCATCGAACTCCTCACCCTGGAAGAAGCCGTCGCCGTGCAGCCCGCAGCAGTGTGGGTGCTCGGCTTGAATGACAGCCTCTACCCCCGGCTGCGCACGCCCTCACCGTTGCTGCCGCAGAGCCTGCTGCGCGAGGGCGGCGTGCCGGGCAGCGTCCCGGCGCGCGATCTCGAATTCGACCGCGCCTGCCTTGCCCAGCTGTGCTCGCACGCGCGTGAAGTGAAACTGAGCTGCGCCGAGCTAGAAGGCGAATCAAGGCTGCGTCCGTCACCCGGCCTGGTGCTTGACGAGTTCCCGGTACCCCCCGCACGGCGCCTCGCCCAGCGCTGGCGCGACGCGCCCGCGGCCACGGTCGAAGCGCGACCCGGCGACGCGCCCGTGCCCTTGTCGGCGTTGCCTGAAGTGGCAGTGCGCGGCGGTGTGCGCGTGCTGGCGGATCAGGCGGCGTGTCCGTTCCGGGCGTTTGCGAGCCATCGCTTGCGGCTGCGTCCGCTCGAACTCAAACCGCAGGGCCCGGATGCCCGCGAGCGCGGCACCCTGGTGCACGCCGTGCTGGCTGCGTTCTGGCGCAAGGTGCGCACGCAGGAGGCCCTGCTGGCGCTGGATGACGCCAAACTGTCCCACCAGGTCGAGGCGGCCGTGACGGCAGGCCTCGCTGCCGAGGAGCCGCCGCTACCGGCCCCCCTGGCGGCGCTGGAACACCAACGGCTGACGGCGCTCCTCGGCGAGTGGCTGGCCGTGGAAAAGCTGCGCAAGCCCTTCGAGGTGCTGGAAATCGAATCCAGCAGACAGTTCGCCATCGGTGGGCTGCGGTTCAGCTTGCAGATTGATCGGGTGGATGAAATCCGGGGCGCGGACGGCCGGGCGCTGTTCATCATCGACTACAAGACGGGCGATCCGAAGGCGCGCGGCTGGGACGTCCCCCGGCCCGATGAGCCGCAGTTGCTGCTGTATGCCCTGGCCCGTACCGGGGACGCCGGGACGGACGTTGATGCCCCAGCCGCCGTCGCGGGCATCGGCTTCGCCCGCGTGGTGCGCGACAAGGCGAAGTGGGTCACCTTGCCCGGCAAAGTCCTCGAGGCCAGTGAACCGCCGGCGCTTACCGTTGAGATCACGGCCTGGCGAGACGAGCTGGAAACCCTCGCCGCCGGGTTTCGCGCCGGAGATGCGGCCGTTGATCCCAAGCGCGGCGACCAGACCTGTCGTTACTGCGAATACACCGTGCTGTGCCGGCGCCACGAAGCGCCTGGTGCAGCCGCGGAGGAAGAACCCGATGACCACGAGTGAGGAAGACCAGGCCGCGCGGGCCCGCGCGCTCGATCCCGGGAAATCCTTCGTGGTGGAGGCGCTGGCGGGCTCGGGGAAGACCTCGCTCCTGACCCACCGGCTGCTGGTGCTGCTGGCGCGGGTGGACGAACCCGAAAGCGTGCTGGCGGTGACTTTCACGCGCAAGGCCGTGGAGGAACTGCGCACCCGCGTGCTTGACGCCTTGCACCAGGCGAGCGGTCCGAAGCCGGTAAGCGAGCATGAAATCCTGACCTGGGAGCTCGCGCGGCAAGTCGTGGCCCGCGACACGGAGCGCGCTTGGCAGCTGTCGACCCAGCCCTCGCGCCTGCGCATTCAGACCATCGATGGCCTCGCCGCGAGCCTGGCGCGGCGGCTTCCCCTCACCGCCGGACTGGCTTCTGCGCTTGAACCCGCCGACGACCCTCGCGTCCTGTACGCACGAGCGGCGCGCGAAACCCTCGCCTGCCTCTACGACGATGCCTACGCCGGCCTGGTCGCGCCGGCGCTAGCCCTGCTCGACAACCACTGGGGACGGGCCGAACAACTGCTGGTCGACATGCTGCCGCGTCGCGAGCAGTGGCTGCGGCTGCTGCACGAAGGGCTCGATCACGGCACTGCCGACGCCGCGCTGAAAGCAGTGGTCCAGGCGTGCTTGCAAACCTTGCCGCCCCTGCCACCGAACGTCGCCGGGGAAGTGGCCGCTTTGGCCCATCTGGCAGGCCAGGCCTGGCTCGCGCACGGGCACGCCCACCCGGACGCAGCGTTGCTGGCCGGGATAGACCTCAAAACGCTTGACGTCCCCGGCGCGGCCGCGCTCGCGCGTTTCCTCCTTACGGCCAAAGGCGAGCCGCGCAAGCAGCCCGATCGCGATGCCGCGCCGCCGGTGGCAGATCCGAAGGCGCTCAAGCAGCGCATGAAGGATCTGGCGGGGCAACTGGGGCCAGACGCCGCCTTCTGCCGCGAACTGCACGCCATGCGGGCGCTGCCCGAAGGCTACAGCGCGTCGCTGTGGGCTGCGGTCCAGGCGCTGCTCACCTTGCTCAAAGTCGCGGTGGCGCAGCTCGATCTGGTCTTCGACGAGCAACTGCGCTGCGACTTCCCGGCCGTGGCGCAAGGTGCACGGCGCGCCCTGGGCAGCGCAGAGGCCCCGTCCGAGTTCGCACTGGCCCAGGACTATCGGCTGCAACACCTGCTGATCGATGAATTCCAGGACACCTCGCGCAGTCAGTTCGAGTTCTTCGAAACCCTGGTCGCGGGCTGGACCGATGACGGACAGCGCACCGTGTTGCTGGTGGGCGACCCGAGGCAGTCCATCTACAGGTTTCGGCAGGCGGAAGTGGGCCTTTTCACGCAATTGATCAAACAGGCACGTTTCGCCAGCCTGCCGCTGGAGTGCCTGCGCCTGTCGGCCAATTTCCGCACCGGAGCGCCGCTCATCAACTGGTTGAACGGAGCGCTGCCGGCAGTCTTCGCCGGTCGGAGCGATCGCCTGCCGCCGTTTGGCGGACTGGTGGCGACGCGGACCGGACGCGACGGTCCGCCGGTGACCGTCCATCCCCTGCACGGCGACGACGGCATGGCTGAAGCCAACGCGATCCTCGAAATCATCCAGGCCGCGCGCGCGCGCCGGCCCGACGCCTCGATTGCGGTCCTGGTGCGCAGTCGCGCGGTGCTGGGCCTGTTGCCCGCCGGACTGGCGGCGGCGGGCATTCCAGTGGAAGCAACCGACGTCTCCCCGCTCACCGACGAGCCGGTGGTCAACGACCTCCTGGCCCTGACCCGGGCGCTGGTGCACCTGACCGACCGCGTGGCCTGGCTTGCCGTGCTGCGTGCGCCCTGGTGCGGAGTGTCGCTGGGGGGCCTGGCCATGCTGGTGGACACGCGGCCGCAGGCGCTGGTGTGGGAGTTGTTGAACGACGCGCAAGTGCTCGAACGCCTGTCGCCTGACGACCAGATGCGGCTCGCCGCGCTCACCGGCGTGCTTGCCACCGCCGTGCGCGACGCGCGGCGCAGCGCCTGGGCGCCGCTTGTCGAGGCCACCTGGCGGCGGCTCAAGGGCCCCCTGCTGGCCGCGCCCGCCGCGCTACCGACGGCCGAGCGCTACTTCGAACTGCTGGCGGCCTTCGAAGTCCGCCACCCCGATTTCGCGCCGGAGACCTGGGAAGCCGTGGTGGCCGAGGGCTTCGCGCCGGTGGTCCGCCAGGCCGGCAAGCCGGTGCAGCTGATGACCATCCACAAGTCGAAGGGGCTCGAATTCGACATCGTGATCCTGCCCGGCCTTGAACGAAAGGTCCGGCAGGACGACAAGCCACTCGTGGTGTGGCATGAACTTGACGACCACCTGCTGCTCGCGCCGTTCCCGGGGCCGGGTAGCGAGGATTCCCGCGTGTTTGATTTCGTCAGTGCGCTCGAGAAGCAGGCCGGGGAAGCCGAAGGGCGGCGCCTGCTCTATGTGGCGCTGACCCGCGCACGCGACGAGCTCCACCTGTGTGCTCGGCGGAAGCTGAAGAAAGACGGCGACGTTGCCGCGCCGGTGCGGGGCAGTTTCCTGGAGCGGCTGTGGTCGCAGATCGCGACGGAATTCCTGGCGAAGCCATTGCCCACGGGGCCCGGCGTCGCGCTTCCGCCGCCCGGCCGTTTCCGGCTCTCCGGCAACGATTTGCCTCTCGCCCCGGCGCTCGAGGCCAGTGCTGGCGCCATGGGGGAGATCGAGTTCGACTGGGCAACCCCGCTTGCCAAGCACGTGGGCACCGTCACTCACCTGCTGCTGCAGCGTGTCGCAGAAGAGGGCCTCGCCGAGTGGAATGAAACCCGGGTGGCGCTGGCCCGCGGCGTTGCCAGTGCGGAGCTGCGGCGGCGTGGGCATCGTGGCGACACGCTCGAGCAAGCCGTGGGGCGGGTGATGGTGGCCCTCGGGACGACGCTGCGGAGTGAACGAGGGCGCTGGATCCTGTCCCCCGCGCATCAGCAGGCGGCCAGCGAACTCCGACTTGGCGTGCTTCGCGAGGGCGTGCTTCAGGAGGTGGTGCTGGACCGTACGTTCGTCGCGGACGATGGCACGCGCTGGATCGTGGATTTCAAGACCAGCGAGCACCTGGGCGGTTCGGCGGCGAAGTTCATGGATGACGAGGTGGAACGGTATCGCGAACAGCTCTCGCGCTATGCCGAGTTGATGCACGCGATGGACCCGCGAGCCGTGAGGCTCGCGCTGTATTTCCCGCTCCTCGACGGCTGGCGGGAATGGGGTTGGGCGCCGGCCTGCTGAGCATTTCGATGGCCCGCCAGTGCGCCGCCCGTTGCAGGGCGCGACGGGCGGCGGGTTGAGCTGCGGGTGGTGTCAGAGCGGACTGACCCGACGCTTGCGCCGGGGCAACAGTGGGAGGGCGGTCAACAACAGTGCCGCCGCCGCGGGCAGCGGCACCGGCGCCGGGACTGGCAGCAGGCTGCCTTCCAGGCGCAGGTTGTCGATGCGCCACGTGCCCTGGCTTGAGCTCGCGCCCGTGCCTTCCAGCGCAAATTCCAACCGTTTTGTGGGCGCCAGCTTCAGCATGATTTCGACCGCACCGAAGCTGGTGGTGGGCGTACCGTTTGCGGCGAGCACGCCGTTCACGAACACCGACCACCGGCGTGGCCCGGTAGCGGAGGCCTGCTGGTCGAAACGGAGCACCGTGGGCGCCAGGAGATCGCCCGCCGTCACCGCCAGCAGCAGGCGGTTGCCGTCGTGGAAAGATTTGGCGCCGAGGGCTCGCCCGGGATTGCCGGTGAAGCTGGTCAGCGTTGCATCCGTATCGAGCCAGGCCCCGGCGCTGACGCCCGGGGCGAGCTCGGTGGGCGCGTTGGAGAACGCGTTGCCGGTGGTTTCAAAACCATAGGCGAGCAAGGTGGCGCCGTGGGCGTGGGGCAGGAATCCCGCGCACAGCGCGGCGGTAAGACAGCGAAGTCTGGACATAGGGCACCTCTTCCGTGAGTGACGATGGTCCGGTTCGCATCCTGCGAAGCCGGGAACCTACTCTGCCGCGCAAGCCTCTGGCCGGGCAATCGGGCCGAGGCTTGCAGGGTGGCGGTCGAGGTGAGCGCTAGTTGCGCGTGGTGCTGGGTGTGATGTTGAGCAGCAGGGAGGCCGGCCCGCAGCCCATGCGATGGACCAGCTCGGCCTGGCGATTGATCCCGGTCTTGTGGAAGACGTGCTTGAGGTGGGTGCGCGCGGTGTTGACCGAAATCGCGAGTTCCTGCGCGGCCTCGTCCAGCATCATGCCATTGCTCATCAGTTGTACGAGCTTGGCTTCGGTATGCGTGAGCCCGTACAGGCCGGTCAGCAGATCGTGCGAGGCATTACGTGGGCTGTTGGCGTCGAAGAGGTAGATGATGGCGCGGCCGCGTTGGTTTTCGGGGCCATTGCGGGGCACCGGGCCGACAATCAGTTCCACGTGTTCGCCGGACATGGGGGCGCGGACGAACATCGCACCCGTGGCGTCGTTGATGCGTTCGCGGCCCCGCAGGACGGCGGCACGCACGCATTCGCGCAGCCGCGAGTCGAGCGTGCGGTCCTGGATGCAGAACACGCCATTGCGGATTTCCAGACCGCGGTTGCGGCTCAGCACGTCGCGCGCGCAGCGATTCATGTGTTCCACGCGAAGCTCGTCGTTGAGGCAGACGATGCCGTGCGGAACGGCGTCGAGCGCCTGGATCAGCGCGGGCTCGAGGCCGGTGCCGGACCGGTGCTCGCTGGCCGGTGCCGAATTGGTGAACAGCTTGAGCGCAACGCCGTAGCACTGGCCCCGACTGTCGAACAGCGGGGTGAGCAGGTCTTCCTGCTGGCGGGTGGCACCGCTGCGAGGCTGGATTGGGCGCTGGAGCCGTTCTTCCTCGAGCCCGACGAGCACGCGGGTGACCAGCGCGTCGGCCGCAGCGGGCTCCATCTGGTACAGGCCGCTCAGGAGTTCAGACAGCGGGCGGTCGATGAGGAAGCGGCGACCCATGCCCGTGATGCGTTCTGCGGTGCGATCGGCGTAGCTGATCCGGCCCTCGCCGTCGGTCGAAACAAGACCGTCGGAATCGTGTTCTGCCTGGGCCGAGGCCGAAGCTAGAGTGCCGTCGTGTGGCCGGAAGGCGGGCGCCTGGCCGTGGTTGTTCAGCGCGAAGTCGATCGCGGTGAACAGATCCTTGGTGGTGAACGGCTTGTTGATGAACCCTGCCGGGCGGGTGGAGCGGGCGCGATCAAGCAGTTGCTGGTCGACGTGCGCCGACAGGTAAACCACCGGGATGTCCTGCTTGCTGCGGATCCGGCGCGCTGCCTCGATGCCGTCGATGCCTTCGCCCAGGCGGATGTCCATCAGGATCAGGTCTGGCTGCAGTTCCGCTGCCTTGTCGATGGCTTCCTGACCGTCCTTGGCGATGGCCGAGACGTCGTAACCAAGACCGCGCAGGCGCATCTTCAGTGCACCGGCCACGGCGCGCTGATCTTCGACCACCAGGATATGTTCACCGGCCATGCGGGTCAGGTTCCTGCCACGAGTGCATTAGCCCCAAGGGCAGGCAGGCGACCGGCGCGGCAGGATTTCGCATTTAGTGGTCGTCGCGAAACTGTTTCTGCAGTTTTTCCCGGCGTTCCTGCGCGTCGACCGTCAGCGTGGCGGTCGGGCGGGCGTCGAGGCGGCCAAGTCCGATTTCTTCCCCGGTTTCCTCGCAGTAGCCATAGCTGCCGTCTTCGATCCGCTTGAGGGTTTCCTCGATTTTGCGGAGCAGCTTGCGCTCGCGGTCGCGGGTACGCAGTTCGAGGATGTTGTCGCTTTCGCGGCTGGCGCGTTCGGCTTCATCGCCCACGTCGCGCGTCTCGGTGCGCAGGTGCTCGATGGTGTCCTGCGAGTCGCTGATGAGCTGCTGGCGCATCTTGTCCAGCTTGTCGCGGAAAAAAGCGAGGTGCAGCGAGCACATGTATTCCTCGTCCGGCGACGGGCGGTAGTTTTCGGGGAGAATGACGTCAACCTTGACTGGCTTGCGCTGGGGAACCCTGGCCTTGGGCACCTCGGGTTCCGGCGCCGGTTTCGTAATCGCGGGAGCCGGCGGGGTTGGCTTGCGCAGGGGTTCCTTGCGGGACTTGATGCTGGTCGCCGCTTCCGACTTCACCGCAGGTGCGGGTTTGGCGGCGACCGGTTTGGCCACCGGCGCCGGCTCGGGTTTCGGTGCTATCGGTGCCGGCTTGGTGGCTGGCGCTGGCACCGCCTTGGCGGCCGGCTTGGTCACGGCTTTGGCCGGTGTCTTGCCAGCCACCACGGTGGGTTTTGCCTCGGTCTTCTTACCGACGTGCGGGGCTGCCTTGATGGGTGCCTTTGGCGCGAGCTTCGCTGTTGCAGCGGCGGGCTTGATGGCCAGGGCAGGTTTGCCTGAAACGGGCGCTTGCTTGATCGCGGGCTTTTTCACGGGGACTTTCTTGGCGACGGCCTTGCTCGCGACCGCCTTCGCGGGCGCGGCCTTGGCAAGTGCTGTTTTTGCGGCCACTGGCTTTTTTGCCACAGCCTTTGAAGGGGTGCTTTTCGCAGGCGCCTTTGCGGGCGGTGCTTTAGTTAGCTTGCCCGGGGGTTTCGATTGCGCCTTTGGCGTGCTCTTGGCCACAATGCCTCCTGCGGAATTTCACCTGCAATTGCAGGCAATTAACGGCAAAACCTGAAATCGATCTCACGATTTGGCGCCCGCACCTTAGCCAATTACAGAATCGGAAGCAACGGTTCTCGGGAAGCCTGTGCGCTGACGTGTGGCGCACTGCGCATTGCGGGTGTCGTTGCGTTGCTTCCCACTCGGGCAACCCTTTTAGTAGTATGCCTGCCACGTGACGATCAGGCGGTGAGTTTCGTCGCCTGGTTTCCAAATCGCGCTTTCCAGGCCACAGGGCATTTCGACGCCGGAGCGCGCCGTTTGTCGAGGAGTATCGAATGACCAAGCAGATGTTGATGGGGCTGCTCGCCTTTGGCCTCACCGCGGGATCAACGGGTGTGGCCGCCGAGGGCGATGCCGCAGCGGGCAAGGTGTTGGCCGAAACGTGCCTGGGTTGCCATGCCGTCGCCGGCTACTTCAATGTCTACCCCACCTACCACGTGCCCCGCATCGGTGGACAGGCCCCGGGCTACATCGAGTCCTCGCTCAAGGCCTACCGCGACGGTTCCCGCAAGCACGACACCATGAATGCCAACGTGGCCAACCTCAGCGATCAGGACATTGCCAACATCGCTGCTTTCGTTGCCTCCCAGGGCAGCAAGTCACCATGACCACCGGGTTCGCCGCGCAGTTCCGGAGATTGCCATCCATGTTCAAGCCCCTTTCACTCATCGTCATCCTCGCTGGCTGCACCGGCATGCTGGCTGCCAATGCCAATGCGTCTGAAAAGCCCGCAGCCGACCCGGCGGCCTTCGCCCAGAAGCTGACCGCCTGCGGCGCTTGCCATGGCGAAAAGGGTAACAAGCCGCTGGCACCAGACTACCCGATGCTCGCCGGCCAGCATGCCGACTACCTCGCCGCTGCGCTGCGCCATTATCGCGACGGTCGCCGGACCAACCCGATCATGACCTCCCAGGTGCAGGCCCTGAAGCTCACCGAAGACGACATCAAGGGGCTGGCGGACTACTTCTCCCGGCAGGAAAGCCCGCTCAAGGCCCTGCACAACTAATTAAAGGCCTTCAGCGCCCGCGCGGCGCTCCCGGGTTTTCCCGGGGCGCCGACCACAGCCTTTCGAGCGCTGCCACGTCCCGCGCAGCCTGCCCCTCTCCCACCACCATCACCAGCCTTTTCCAGGCACCGATTTTCCGCTGCACTGCCAGTGCCGCGAGCACGACAGCGCTGTGCCGGGCCGCAGCCGCATCCAGTTTCGTCCGCTCCGTTGGGGTGAGCACCCCTGCGTAGAGCAGTGCCGCGAGGGCGGTGTCCTGGGTCGGGCCGTCAGTCGCCGCCAACGCTTGCCAGGCTTCGATCGCTCGCGCATCCAGTCCGTCACGCCAGTCAGCATGTGCGGCCTGCAGGCGTGCGGTCCGGGAAGTGCTCGCCGCCCTGCGGCAGTCGCGGGCCCAGGGCAACTCGTCGGTGGTGGTTTCTGCAAGCCACGCGTTGAACTCGACCACGCAGCGCAGGGCGACGAGGCCCGGACGCGCGTCACCGTCTTCACTGGCCGCATGGATTTCGGCGAGCGCTTCGACGTGCAGGCCGACGGTGGTTGCGCTCGAGGCCAGCATCATCCGGTCCTGGACGACGGTTTCAGTCGTGGGGTAACCCGGTGGCCACACGGCCACCACGAGCGCCGCAGCGGCGGCAAGCGCTGCCGGTAACGCTTTCCCGGAGCCCCGGATCTCCCATGCACCACCCGCCAGCAAAGCCAGCAACGGAACCAGCGGTGCCCGGAATCGATCGCTCACGTAGAAGAGCATGACGCTGGCCGCGCCAATCCCGACCGCCAGCACGACCCAGCGCACCGACGCCCTGCGCCAACCCGCGATGGCGCCTGCCACAGCGAGAGGCCAGATCACAGCCCAGCAAATCGGGTTGGACGCGAGCCACGGCGAGCGTGCCTTGTGGAAGGCGTAGGTCTTGTTGTTGTACTGCTCCTCGTTATTGAGCAGGTAGCGCAGTTTCTGGCCCATGAGCCTGGCCCACGCGAGCGGATCGCCGGTGATGGCCACGAGCGCCCGGTCCTGCCAGTAGTGGGTCATGGTGCGATAGTCCTCGCCCGCCCCGGCCGTGGTGACATCGCGGTGATAAAGCGCTTCGGCTTCGAGGCGTGCCGTGTTCGCACCGGCGTCGTAGGACTCGATGGCGAGCGTCTGGGTGAAATAGCGCCCATTGGCGCCGGGATGGTTGGCCGCCCAGAGGTTGAAGGCCCCTTGCCACGGCAGGATGCGGAAATCCCCCGCCAGACGCTGGTTCACGCCCCCCATTGCGAACACCACGAGCAGCACCGTCAGGCTCGCAGACAGCAAGCGGCGGGGCGCTCCTGGCCTTCGAACGGCCTGCAGGAAGGGCAGCGCCAGCAGCGGCAGCAGTTGCGGCCGACACAGGGCGGCCGCGCAGAAGGCAAGTGCCGCGACCGCGTAGCCGGGGCGACCCGATGCGCTACGGAACGTCGCAGCCAGGCCCAGGAGCATCAGGGTCATGGCCACGGAAACGTCGAGCGCGTCCGCCGCGAAGTGCAGCAGCACGGGGTTGAAGCCGACGAGCCCGGCTGCCAGCCAAGCCGCACGTCGGGTTCCCCACAGCCGATTCGCCAGCCCGAAGACCAGCGCGGTGCTTGCCAGGTGGCAGGCGGTATTAAGCAGGCGCGCAAGGATGATCAGTGACGAATCTGGCACCCCGAGCCACAGGCCCAGCGCCAGCAGGGCGGGGTAGCCTGGCGCCCTGTAGAAGGCCTCGTGCGGCAGCGTGACACTGGCGATCTGACGCGCTAGCGCCAGGATCTCGCGGTCGTCCGCACCGGGTACGAGTCCGAGGGGGGTGAGGCTGTACCAGGCCATGAAGCCCAGCACATAGACCAGCAGCCCGCCCCAGAAGATGAGCACGGGCAGGTGTGGGCTGGGCTGCGCGCCGGGGCTGTTCACATCCCGGCCGCGGGTCGCGCGAGTCCCCGTCTGCGGCGGGTTTCCATGCCGCGAAGCAAGGTCCTCAGCCCAGTCGTTCCTGCAGGAAATTGAGCAATGTCGCCCAGGAACGTCGATCGGCGCGCGGTTCGTACTGGGTGCCGAAGCCGGGATTCCGTGCCTCCGGATTGGTGAACGAATGCATGGTGTTGCCGTAGGCATGAACCTGCCAGTCGGCTCCGGCAGTGGTCATCTCCGACTCGAACGCCACGACGTCGGCCACTGGCACCATGGGGTCGTCGTGGCCGTGGAGCACCAGCACGCTGGCTTTGATCGCATGGCCGTCCGGATTGCCGGGCGCGCCCAGCAGTCCGTGGAAGCTCGCGACACCGCGCAGGTCGGCGCCTGTACGGGCAAGGTCAAGCACGCAGAGTCCGCCGAAACAGAATCCGATCGCAGCCACCCGATCGCTCGCCACCTCCGGTTGGGCACGCAGCACCTCCAGTGCAACGAGGAGCCGGGCCTGCAGCCGGGCGCGATTGTTCAGGAAGGGCGACATCAGCGCCCCATTTTCCTCCGGGCTGCTGCCGAGCACGCCCTTGCCATAGAGATCGAGCGCAATGCCCACGTAACCGAGCTTCGCGAGCTGCCGGGCCTTGTCGTCTTCAAACTCGGAACGGCCCGCCCAGGCATGGGAAACCAGTACCGCAGGGCGACGGCCGGGGAAGGAAGGTTCGTGGCAGAGCAGGCCTTCAAGCACGGTGTCTTCGTGGCGGAATTCGATTTTGCGCTCGATCATCAGTAAAGCTCCGGTGTGAATGGCCGTAATCTAACGTAGTGGTACGGTTGCGAACCATCCGGGCGATGTTGCAAACGGCCGCGATTGCCGGTAGGAGTTGGCATTCTTCTGGTCGTCGGGATGTAAGGTACCGACCGGCTGCGTTACCTTCCGGAGAATCAGGGGGCACCTGCGACCAGGTCGCCGGACGCCACGGGACAGCCAGGTGCATGCGGGGAGCTTGCCGATGCTGAACATCACCAATCTGCTGATCGATCAAGTCGAAGAACGGCTGGGGTCGACGTATGCCCTGATGTTTGGTGCAGAAGATTCCGGCCACCTCGCCTTCGCCACCAAGGCCTGCCGCGAGGCGCTGACGAGTCTCGGCACCTGCAACGCGCTCTACCACAACATCGAACATACCGTACACGTGCTGTTGGTGGGCCTGCAGATTTCGCTCGGCCGCCACATCGAACGGGCGGACGTTTCCGAAAGCGCCTGGCTGGGCATGGTGCTGGCCCTCGTCTGCCACGACATCGGCTACGTGCGCGGTGTCTGTGCCGGGGATGACGGCAACCGCGTGGCCACCGGCCTCGGTGCCGTGACGCTCATCCCGCTTGGTCGCAGCGACGCTGCCCTGATGCCCTTGCACGTCGACCGCGGCAAGAGTTACGCCGGGGAGTCCTTCCGTCTGGCCACGCCACTGGTGAACCTTGAACTGGTGGAGGCTTGCATCGAGCGGACTCGCTTCCCGGTGCCGAACAATCCCGTGTACCGGGTCTCCGGTGATTATCCGGGCCTGGTCCGGGGCGCTGATCTCATCGGTCAACTGTCCGACCCGCGCTACCTCGCCAAACTTCCCGCAATTTTCTTCGAATTCGAGGAAAACGGCTTCAACGCCCAGACGGGCTATCGCCAGCCGGGCGATTTGCTCCTGTCCTATCCCACGTTTTTCGCCCAGCACGTCGTGCCCTACATCGGTGACGCCGAACGCTATCTCAGCCTCACCCTGCGCGGCCGGGAAATCCTGGACTGCCTGTACCGCAACCTCGAAGTGGCGCGTCAGGCCAGCGAGCCGGACGCCCGGGCACGCTTCGCCTGAATCTCCTGCGCTCGTGGCTGCTGGCGATGGGCCTGTGCCTGGCGGTGCACGCCGTCCCGGCCGCCGAGTCCTTCAACCTCACCGAAATTGCCCCCGGGGTGCATGTCCACCACGGCCTGAACGTCTCGACCGACGACCCACGGCGGGGCGACATCGCCAATATCGGCTTCGTGCTTGGCCAACGCTGCGTGGCCGTGATCGATACCGGTGGCAGCTACGCCACCGGCCTGGCCTTGAAGGCCGCCGTTGCGCGGGTGACGACGCTACCCGTGTGCTTTGTCATCAACACCCATGCGCATTTCGACCACGTGCTCGGCAACCCGGCGTTCCGCGACGGCCAGGCCACGTTTGTCGGCAACAGCGCGCTGCCGGACGTCGTGGCGGGTAGTGAAGAATTCTATGCCCGCCGCTTTGCCGCCGAACGCGCTGGCGCGAAGTCCACGGTGCTGCCGGCCGAGGGCCTGTGGGTCAGCAGCAGCCAGACCCTGGATCTTGGTGGCCGCAGCCTAACCGTGGATGCGGTACCCACCGCCCACAGCAGCGCCGACCTTGCCGTCTACGATCCCCAGACCGGCACCCTATGGACTGGCGATCTGGTCTTCCTCGACCGCCTGCCGGTGCTGGACGGCAGCCTTGCGGGCTGGCTCCGCTGGCTGGACGGGAACGAAGCCAGGCCTTACGCCCGCGTGGTGCCTGGGCATGGGCCGGTCAGCGCGCCGTGGCCGGCCGCTGCCGCGCCGGAGCGCGCCTATCTCGAAGCGCTGGGCAATGACGCGAAGGCCGCCATCAAGGCCGGCCTGTTCCTGGAAGATGTCCTTGCCCACGCCGGCGAAAATCCCCCACTCCACTGGCTGCTGACCGCCCCGCACGCGCGGAACACGGGCAAGGCTTACCGGGAATTCGAGTGGAACCAGGCGCCGAGTGAGCTAGAAGCGGATCCCCTGACTCGTGCAGATGAACTTCATTAGCGGTTTCAGGGTGTCGAAGGTTTCCAGCACGAAGTCCTGCAGTTCCGGGGCGTAGAGCAGGCTCTCGTCGAAGCGGCGCGAGACGATGAAATCCTTGCGCTTGAGATCCTCCACCCACGGGTGATCCGCCGCGAACCCCCGCGGCACCCGCTTCACGGCTTCGCCATGGAACGCGCCGTCCGGCAGTTTGGCCAAGGCGCGGCGCACCGACGCCCAGGCTTTTGGCTGGTCGACGATGTGCTGGCGAATCTTCTCCAGCGCAGGTGGTTCGGGATGCCAGATCCCACCGGCCGCGAAGCATTCATCCAGCCCCACGTGGAAATAGAACCCCGGCCCATGGATGTCGCGGAAGGCGTCGTGCCGGAAGTGGATGCCGATATTGGTCTTGTACGGCCGCTTGTCGTGCGCGAAGCGCGTGTCGCGGTAGATTCGCATGAGCGATCCGCCCACCCGCTTCGGCACGCACAGCAGGCGTGACGAAAGCAGCGCCAGCGGCTTTTCCATGGCACAGATGAAGTCCAGGGAAGGTTCCAACACCTGCTGCTCGTAGTCGGACTTGTGCGCCTGGAACCATTCGCGTTCATTGTTCTGCGAGAGCTTGTGCAGGAACGCGAGCGTCGCGTGCGGAAAACCGGGAAAGGGTTTGGTGCGAACGACGCTCATGGACGGATCCTGGGGCAGGGAGGGGCCTAAGTTAGCCGCTGCCCGCCGCGAGGTGAAGCTGTGCCGTCAGTCGTCGAGTGCAGCCCAGCCGAGGGTGCGCTGCACGGCGGCCTGCCAGCGTCGCCGGAGGCGGGACATCGCGGCCGGATCGCCAGCAGGCTCGAAGCACCCGGCTTCCAGCTTCTGCTGGTCAAGCGCATCCGTCGACGACCAGACTCCCGCGCCGAGGCCGGCCAGCAGCGCAGCCCCAAGCGCGGTCGTTTCCAGCTGGGCGGCGCGGCGCAGGCGCAGTCCGGCAAGGTTGGCCTGGAGTTGCAGCAGGAGATCGTTGCGGGCAGCCCCACCGTCGACCCGCAGTTCCCGCAGCGGTGTTCCCAGATCGAGGCTCATCGTGGTCAGGACATCGGACACCTGCAGGGCGATGGCTTCCAGGGCCGCGCGCGCGATGTGCCCCCGATGCGTGCCGCGACTCAGTCCAATCAGGAGACCACGGGCATGGGCGTCCCAATGCGGCGCCCCCAGCCCGGTGAACGCGGGGACCAGCACCACCCCGCCGCTGTCCGGCACCGTGGCGGCCAGCGCCTCGATGTCGCTTGCCTCATTGATGAGCCCAAGCCCGTCGCGCAGCCACTGCACCGTCGCGCCCCCCATGAAGACGCTGCCTTCAAGCGCATAGGTTCGCTCGCCGGCCAGCTGCCAGGCCACGGTGGCGAGCAGGCCGCCGCGCGCCTCCGGTACCGTCCTGCCCGCATTGGCCAGGATGAAGCAGCCAGTGCCATAGGTGCACTTGGCGGCACCAGGCTCGAAACAGCGCTGGCCGAACAAGGCAGCCTGCTGATCCCCCGCGATGCCGCGGACCTTGCGGCCAAGTCCGAGCGTTGGGTCGATATCCGCCAGATCTCCGCTGCTGTCGATGATTTCCGGCAGCACGGACGGCGGGATGTTCCACAGCGCGAGCAGCTCCGGATCCCAGCCGCCGCGCCCAAGATCGTAGAGCTGGGTGCGCGACGCGTTGCTCGCATCGGTGACGTGCTGTTGGCCGCCGGACAGCTGCCAGAGGAGCCAGCTGTCGACCGTCCCAAACGCCAGCTCGCCACGTTCGGCGCGGCGCCGGGCATCGGGGACGTTGTCGAGCAGCCACTGCAGCTTGCTGGCGGAGAAGTAGGGGTCGAGGACCAGGCCCGAGCGACGCTTGACCAGCGCTTCGGCGCCGCCGGCCCGCAGCGCTGCGCAGGCGTTGGCGGTGCGTCGGTCCTGCCATACGATGGCCCGATGCAGGGCCTGGCCGGTCACGCGCGACCACAGCACGGTGGTCTCGCGCTGGTTGGTCACGCCAACGCCGGCGATATCCGGGGAGGTAAGGCGCGCCGCGCGCAGGGCGGCGGTCGCCACGTCCCGCGTTGCCCGCCAGATTTCATGCGGGTCGTGTTCGACCCAGCCGGGGGAAGGGAAATGCTGCGCAAGCGGCAACTGCGCGCTTCCCAGCACTTCGAGGTGCTCATCGAAGACCAGCGCGCGGGAGCTGGTGGTTCCCTGATCAAGCACCAAGAGGGCAGGCATGCAAGGACTCCATGGGATCGTGGCCTTGCAACCCGGGCCATTTCCCGCTGAGGTTAGTCTAGTTGGGTGATGCCAGCAGCCTGGATTTCGCGCGAACGTCATCTTTCGTCATGGGTGGGGAAGCAAGCACGTTTTCATGGCGGGCTTGTCACCATGAGTGGACCGCCGTGGTGCGGTTGGATTTGCAGCCGGGTAGCAACGCGTCAACTGCACGTCCTGATCCCTTTTTGTACTGCCTGAACTTAGCGCTCCGTGACAACACGGGGCGCTTTTTTTTGCCCGTGCCAGGCCTTGGTCAGCCACCACCGATCATCGGCAGGAAGTGGACCTCACTGTCCGGCTTCACGGCTTCGAGCAGGGGCGTCTGGAAAATCTCGCCGTCGATCGCCACGGCCATGCCGTTTCCCACCGCCTCGTCAAAGCCCGGGAACTGGCGCGCCAGCGCGTCCACCAGCTCGTGGTAGCTGGAAGCCACCACGTTGACTCGCGTTTGCCCGTTGGTGTGCCGCCGGGCAAACGTGTCCTGCAGGATGACGACTGCCACCTTGCCTCAACCGCCGCCGGCGGCCTTGTCGATGGCCGCCAGCAGCCTGGGCGGGGACATCGGCAGCGCCGTCATCCGGATGCCCACCGCACGCGACACGGCGTTGGCGACCGCCGCCAGCGGCGGCACGATGGGCACTTCGCCCACGCCGCGCACGCCATAGGGATGGCCCGGGTTGGGCACTTCCACCAGCACGGTGTCGATCATCGGGAGGTCCGAGGCCACCGGCATGCGGTAGTCGAGGAAGCCCGCGTTCTGCAAGCGGCCGTTGCCGTCGTAGACGTACTCCTCGTTCAGCGCCCAACCGATGCCCTGCACGGCGCCGCCCTGCAACTGGCCTTCGACGTAGCTCGGGTGGATGGCCCGGCCCACGTCCTGGATGGCCGTGTAGCGCAGCACCTTCACGGCGCCGGTTTCAGGATCCACCTCCACGTCACACAGGTGCGTGCCGAAGCCCGGACCCGCGCCGGCGGCGTTGATCGACGCGGTGCCGCTGATGGGGCCGCCCGTGCGACCGCAGCCATGCGCGATCTGCGGCAGCGACAGCGGCGCGCGGACGGTGCCGTCTGCCTTGGTGCAGTGGGCCTCGCCGTCGCGCCATTCGACCTCGGCGACGTCGACCTTCCAGGTCTTGGCGGCGCGCTCGCAAAGCTGGCGCACGGTGTCCCGGGCGGCATTCACCACGGCCATGCCGGTGGCGAAGGTCACGCGGCTGCCGCCGGTAAGGAAGCTGTAGGCAATCTGGCTGGTGTCGCCGATGAGGGGCTTCACGTGTGCGAGGTCGATGCCCAGCACTTCCGCGGCCATCATGGCCATGGAAGCCCGCGAGCCGCCGATGTCCGGGTTACCGGTGACGACGGAAACGGAGCCGTCTTCGTTCACGTGTACCGCGGCGCTCGACTGGCCGCCGACGTTGAACCAGAAGCCGGAGGCAATGCCACGACCCTGGTTCGGTCCAAGTGGCGCCGACCAGTGTGGGTGGGCCTTGGCAGCTTCCAGCGTTTCGACATAGCCGATGGTCAGGAACTTCGGTCCGTAGATGGTACGGGTGCCTTCTTTCGCGGCGTTCTTGAGGCGCAGTTCCAGGGGATCGAGCCCGAGGGTCTGGGCCAGTTCGTCGAGCGCGGATTCCACGCCAAACGACGCCATCGGGGCGCCGGGGGCGCGGTAGGCGGCACATTTCGGGCGGTTCGAGACCACGTCGAAGCACACGGCCTTGGCGTTCGGGAGTTCGTAGCAGGAAAAACCGGTCATGCCGCCGAGGAAGGCCGGGGAACCGGAATAAGCGCCGGCCTGGTACTTGAGCACCATTTCGCCAGCCACCAGGGTGCCGTCGCGCTTAGCGCCGATCTTCACGTAGACGTGCGTGCCGGACGTGGGACCGCTGGCGCGGAAGACTTCCG